>CAMWQI010000004.1 GCA_947176345.1 uncultured Ruminococcus sp. | reverse complement strand
TTTTATTACCCATAATATTTCCAATATTATTATATATGTATCTTTTCATATTTTCAGAATAAAAATTAATCTGATATGTTCTTCCGTCCATACTTATTTTTTCCTCTGATATTATGCCCATTTCTGTACCTTTTTGTGTTGGTATTCTATTTCCATAATCATTCTTTTGAAGTATATCCATTTCAAGAAGCCAGTTTGTAATATTTACAGCCTGTATTTTTTTGGTATTATTTTCCACTGAGAATTTGTTAAGTTCATTTGCAATATCACTCACTGTAGCTTTATTAACAATTTTTAACTGTAACCGTTGTTCGTTTGTTATAAAAAACAAATTTTTTAATTGTGTTTTAGTTTGTTTTGATTTATAATTATAATGAAAATTGATTATATTGTTTATATTATTATATATATATTTTTGTACATCTAAGGAATAGTAGTTTACAATCTGAACTTTATTATATGAAATTTGTATTGATTGTGAAGTTATACCCATTTCATTTCCTGATTTTGTTGGTACTCTTTGTCCAAAGTTATTTATTTCCAGAATACCAACAGAAATAAGCCAGTCCGTAATCCATGTAGTTGTGATTTTGGCAGTATTATTTATTTCTGTTACTCTGTTTAATTCGTCGGCAATTTCGCCTATCCTTGCATTTCCTTTTGCCGTAAGTTCATAAGTTTGTTCTTCTGTTATAAAGAAACGATTTCCGCTTTGTAATGTCTTAACTGAATTTTCATTTATACTTTCTTCAAGAATTTCTGAAATATATTTCAGGCACTCAGCTATATTTTTATTCATAAGAGTTTGTTTGTCGTCAATATCCGATATGGAAATATCTTCCTCAATTTTGGCTATATATTCTTTGACTTGATTAAGTTTTTCGGTTTTGTTCATAATATTCAACTCCTTATATATTTAGAATTATAGCATATAAGAAAAAAACTGTCAATAAAAACTTGAAAAATCTTCCGGACTATGCTATAATGAATTAAAATCAACTCAAAAAGAATTGAACCGCTGAAACCGGGAATATTTTTATTGATAGATTTATATTGAAAAAGGAGTAAAAAGCTTATGAAAAATACTGTTGCTACAATACTGAAACAGAAGCAATCGGGCGAAAAAATAACGATGCTTACTGCTTATGATTACACAACAGCGCGTATTATGGACGAATGCGGTGTTAACTCTATTCTTGTGGGTGACTCACTCGGAATGACAATGTTAGGTTATGAGACAACACTTCCGGTCACTATGGAAGATATGATACACCACACAAAAGCCGTCACACGTGGTGCAAGGAATGCTTTTGTTGTGGCAGATATGCCGTTCATGTCATATCAGACAAGCATTTATGATGCTGTAGTAAATGCCGGTCGTCTTATCAAGGAGGGTGGTGCATCTGCTGTCAAACTTGAGGGCGGTGCGGAAGTATGTGAGCAAATCAGGGCTATTGTTGATTCTTCAATACCTGTTGTTGCACATCTCGGACTTACTCCACAATCTGTAAACGCTTTCGGAGGATTCAAGGTTCAGGGCAAGACTCTTGAAAGAGCAAAGCAGATTATTGATGATGCTATGAAAATTCAGGAGGCTGGAGCTTGTGCCGTTGTTCTGGAGTGCGTACCGGCTAAACTTGCTGAAATTATCACCGAAAAACTTTCTATTGCTACTATCGGAATAGGTGCGGGAAATGGCTGTGATGGTCAGGTGCTTGTTTATCAGGATATGTTAGGACTTACAACGGGTCATACACCTAAGTTTGCAAAAGTTTTTGCCGATGCGGGCGAAGTTTTCAGAAAGGGCTTTACCGCATATATTGAGGAAACTAAAAACGGTACTTTTCCGGCAGAGGAACACACTTTCAGTATAGATGACGAAATAATAGCAGAAATCAGGGAGGAATTGAAATGAAAACAGTAAAGACTATTTTAGAAGTTCGCGAACAGGTAAAAAAATGGCGTTCAGAGGGTCTTACAGTTGGTTTTGTGCCGACTATGGGTTATCTGCATGAGGGTCATGCAAGTCTTATTGACACGTCTCACAAGGACAATGACCGCACTGTAGTTTCTGTTTTTGTTAATCCTATGCAGTTTTCACCAAATGAGGATTTGGAAAGTTATCCCCGTGACCTTGAACATGACAAGGCTTTAGCAGAAGAACACGGCTGTGATATGATTTTCAATCCTGACCCCTGTGAAATGTATCACGAAAATTTTTCCTCATTCGTTGATATGACCGTTCTTACAGAGGAACTTTGCGGACTAAGCCGTCCGATACATTTCAGGGGAGTTTGTACGATAGTTTCAAAGCTTTTTAATATAGTAAAGCCCAATAAGGCATATTTCGGCAAAAAAGATGCACAGCAGTTGGCGGTTATACGTCACATGGTTGATGATTTGAATATGGATATAGAAATAATCGGCTGTCCGATTATCAGGGAAAATGATGGTCTTGCAAAGAGTTCAAGGAACACCTATCTGAATGCAGACGAAAGAAAATCCGCTTTAGTTCTTTCACATTCTCTTGAAAAGGGTAAGGAACTTATAAAATCCGGTGTGAAAGACTGTCAGGAAATAATTTCTGAAATAAAGTCAGTCATAGACAGTGAACCACTTGCAAAAATCGATTATGTTAAAATCGTTGATGAGGCAACAATGCAACAGATTGAAAGTCTTGACCGACCGGCTTTATGTGCTATGGCTGTATACATCGGAAAAACAAGGCTTATTGATAATTTTTTTACAGAGGATATATAAATGAAGATTTCAGCATTGAAAAGTAAAATTCACCGTGCTGTGATTACACAGGCGGAACTGGACTATATTGGCAGTATAACCATTGATGAGGATTTAATGGATTATGCCGGTATCTATGAATATGAACACGTCCATATTGTGAACATCAACAGTGGTAGTCGTATTGAGACTTATGTTATTGCCGGTGAACGTGGCAGTGGTGTTATATGCCTTAATGGTGCGGCTGCCCGTAGTGGTCAGAGAGGTGACCATATTATAATAATGTCCTATGCGGATATGACACCCGACGAATTAAATAATAATCCGCCGAAAGTGGTATTCGTGGACGATAATAATAAACCCGTACGCATTACACAATATGAAAAACACGGCAGACTTGAAGATTTGATTTAAAATCAGAAAAGAGTTTCTTATGAATGAAAAAAAGTTTTCCAGTTTCTATAAACTGAATGACGAAGAAATAAATAAACTTAAAGAAAATACAAAAACTTCTGAAAATAATATAAGAAATTCTGCACCTGTTCAGCCGGTATCGGAGCAGATTATTTCACCTGCTCCGGAAAAACCAGTTAAGAAAAAGTCTTCATCGCAAAAATAATGATTAGTAATCATTATATTGACACAATAATAACAAAATGTTATAATCATAATATAAATTTTTTTGTAAAAGGAGTTTATTTAAATGAGCAACACAAATAGTTATGAAAGCCCATTCTGCACCCGTTACGCAAGTGAGGAAATGCAGTATATCTTTTCAGCAGACAAGAAATTCACTACATGGCGTAAACTATGGGTAGCTCTTGCAAGGGCTGAAATGAAACTGGGTCTCCCTGTAACAGCAGAGCAGGTTAAACAGCTTGAGGAACATATCAATGATATTGATTACGATATGGCTTCTGAACGTGAAAAGGTATGCCGTCATGACGTAATGTCACATGTGTATACATACGGAAAGGCTTGTCCGGAAGCAGCCGGAATTATACATCTCGGAGCTACTTCCTGTTATGTCGGCGACAACACGGACGTTATTATAATGCGTGATGCTTTACAGGTTGTAAAGCGTAAGCTTATTAATGTAATGAATAACCTTGCAAAGTTTGCAGACGAATACAAGAATATGCCATGTCTTGCATATACACATCTCCAGCCGGCACAGCTTACGACAGTCGGCAAGCGTGCTACACTTTGGCTGAATGAACTTCTCATGGACTTTGAAGACCTTGAATACAGAATTTCCACACTTAAATTGCTTGGTTCAAAAGGTACTACTGGTACACAGGCATCATTTATGGAACTCTTTGAAGGTGATACAGACAAGATAAAACAGCTTGAAAAAATGATTGCTGAAGAAATGGGCTTTGATGCTGTAGTACCCGTTTCCGGACAGACTTATTCAAGAAAAATGGACTCACAAGTGCTTGCAGTTCTCAGTGGTATTGCACAGTCATGTAGTAAATTCTCAAACGATATGAGAATTTTGCAAAGTTTC
Source organism: uncultured Ruminococcus sp. (assembly GCA_947176345.1). GTDB lineage: Bacteria > Bacillota > Clostridia > Oscillospirales > Ruminococcaceae > Ruminococcus. The sequence continues at coordinate 44,345 of CAMWQI010000004.1, read as the reverse complement.
AAGGAAATGGAAGAACCTCGTGAAAAGAAACAGATTGGCTCATCTGCTATGGCTTATAAGCGTAATCCTATGCGTTGCGAAAGAATAACATCACTTGCAAGATATGTCATGATTGACAGTCTCAATCCGGCATTCACAGCAGGCGCACAATGGTTTGAAAGAACACTTGACGACTCCGCAAACAAGAGAATTTCCGTTGCAGAGGCATTCTTAGGTGTTGACGCTATACTTAATATCATGATGAACGTTACAGACGGACTTGTTGTTTATCCGGAAATTATCCGTCGTCGTGTAATGGCTGAACTGCCTTTCATGGCAAGTGAGAATATCATGATGGACGCTGTAAAGAAAGGCGGAAATCGTCAGGAACTCCACGATAGAATCATGGATTATTCAATGATTGCAGGTGAACAGGTAAAAGTTTATGGAAAAGACAATAATCTTTGTGAACTGATTTTAGCAGACCCGATGTTTATGGTTACAAAAGAAGAACTTGATGCTGTGCTTAAGCCGGAAAGCTATACCGGAAGAAGTTCACAACAGGTTGAAGAATTTCTTAATGATTTCATTAATCCAATTCTTGAGTCAAATAAAGACGTTCTTGGTGAAAACTTTGAAATGAAAAACTGAATAAAATAAGAATATGGACGAAGATGAATGATAAGGAGTGATTAAAATGTTTGAACTCACAGGAAAATATAACAGTGCAAAGGTATTTACAGACATTGTTGAGCAGGAAGCAATTTCCCAGATTATCAATATGTGTTCCCAGAAAGCCTTTGAAGGTTCTTTGGTACGTATTATGCCTGACGTACATGCAGGCAAAGGCTGTACTATCGGCACTACAATGACAATAAAAGATAAGGTTGTCCCGAATCTTGTGGGTGTGGACATCGGCTGTGGAATGGAAGTGTGCAGACTTGGTAATGATGCTGTCGACTTTGAAAAGCTTGATAATGTTATCCGTAACCGTGTTCCTTCCGGATTTACAATTCGTGAGAAGAGACATCGTTTCGCTTCTAATGTTGACCTGAAACAGCTTCGCTGTTGTGAGAAAATCAAGGAGACCGAGGAAAGAGCCATCCGTTCTCTTGGAACGCTCGGCGGCGGAAATCACTTTATCGAGGTTGATGTCAGCGATGACGGCATTCACTATCTTGTCATTCATTCCGGCTCTCGTCATCTTGGCGTGGCTGTTGCTTCGTTCTATCAAAAGGAAGCATACAGACAGCTTTCCAGTCACTTCAACAAGGAAGCACAGAACGCTGTTATTACGCGCTGTAAGGCAAATGGCAGAATACAGGATATTCAGGCAGAGTTGAAAAAGCTCACTGCTGAGAGCATTCCTGCTGACTTCGCATACTGTGAAGGACAGCTTTTCGAGGACTATGTTCACGATATGAAGCTTGTTCAGCAGTACGCTGTCTGGAATCGTAAGGCTATGCTTGACGAAATTCTGACAGGTATGGGACTTTCGTCCTTTGGTGGCTTTACAACCATTCACAACTATCTCGACACAGAAAATATGATTCTTCGCAAGGGTGCTGTTTCTGCACAGGCAGGGGAAAAGCTGATTATCCCCATCAATATGAGAGACGGCAGCCTTATCTGCACAGGAAAGGGAAATCCTGACTGGAACTTCTCTGCTCCCCACGGTGCAGGAAGAATTATGTCCCGCTCGAAAGCAAAGGAGTCAATCTCCCTTGATGAGTTCAGGGAATCGATGAAAGGTATCTTCACAACTTCTGTCGGTGCAGGAACGATTGACGAGTCGCCTATGGCGTACAAGTCTATCGCCGATATTCTTGACAACATCGGCGATACCGTTGAGGTCAACGAGGTTATCAAACCCGTTTATAATTTCAAGGCAGGCGAGTGACTGGAATGATTTATGACAAAAAACGAACTTGCTTTTAATGGAAAGTTAGTTCTAATAAAAAACCCTCCATTTTTTCAGGTGGAGGGTTGAATTATACAAGTGAGGAAAAATTATGAATGTATTTTTTATAGCCGATACGCATTTTGGCGATAATAATATATTGCTTTACGAAAACAGACCCTTTAAAAGTGTTGAGGAAATGGATAGCACTATTATTAATAACTGGAATAATACTGTTTCAGAAAATGATAAAGTTTTTTTGGTCGGGGATTTTTCTTTTTACGATATGGAAAAAAACAAAGAAATATGCCAGAATTTAAACGGTGAAAAATTTCTTGTAATGGGAAATCACGATACGGAAAGTGAAAATTATTACTATAAATGCGGATTTTCGGGAGTAAGCCGTTATCCGATAATTTATGAAAATTTCTGGCTTGTCTCTCATGAACCGCTGTATATAAATAAAAATATGCCATATGCGAATATTTTCGGACACGTTCACGGAAATCCCATATATACAGATGTTTCTGAAAGAAGTTTCTGTGTGAGTGCGGAACGTATAAATTATGCACCTGTTGAGTTATCCGAAATAAAAAGGCGTGTCAGGGAAAAAGGAGTGTAAAATATGAAAGTTCTGAATATTCACGGCTATAAGGGCAATGCGGAAAATTCCGCCTGTATAACTTTAAAAAATCTTGGTCATGAGGTAATTTCACCGCAGATTGACTATGATTCAAAAAGACCTCGCGAAATTTGTAATGATTTGAAAAAAATATTTGACGAAAACAAACCCGATTATATAGTAGGGACAAGTTTAGGCGGATTTTTTGCATTACTCGTCGCAAAAAATACTGATATTCCTGCCGTGCTTGTAAGTCCTTGTCTTAGACCGTTTATTACTCTGCCTGAACTTGGCTACAAAATGGATAAAAGCAGAAAAATGACGTTTGTAGTATTTGAAGACATGATTGAAAAAATGAACCGTCATAATATAACCGCTATAATTGGCGGACAAGACGAAGTTATAAATTATCATAGTTTTACCACGGAATCTTTAATAGAAAACTGCTATGTTGTTCCGGAGGGAAAACATTCCGGTGCGACACTGAATTTAGATTACTGGTTAAGGAGATTGATAAAATGAAAAAGGAATATTTAGAGGCTGGAAAAATAGTCAATACGCACGGTATAAAAGGTGAGGTTAAAATTATGCCGTATACCGACGTTCCGGAGCTTTTATGCGAATTTGATAGGCTTTTCCTTAATAAACAGGAAATTTTTATAGAACGTTCAAGGGTTGCAAAAAATATGGTTATAGCAAAGTTTGAGGGCGTGGACACTCCGGAACAGGCGGAAAAATTACGGAATAAAATTTTATATATGCACCGTGATGACCTCGAACTTGACGACGATACATATTTCATACAGGACTTAATCGGCATTGAGGTAAAAGACGTTGAAATCGGCGTTATTTACGGAAAAATAGTCGATGTCATGCAGACAGGGGCAAATGATGTATATGTAATAAAGGGCAGTAACAGGGAGTATCTTATACCGGCTATTGCAGATGTTGTTGTTTCCACTGATATTGACAAAAATGAAATGACTATAAAAGTGCTGGACGGACTTTTTGATTAAAGGAGGTTTTTATTTATGTATAATGAAGAAAATTTTATTGATGTTCAATCTTATGAGACATATAATTCAAAAGATGACTTTGTGATAGAAAATGGCATATTATGTCGATGCTATGCGAAGAGCACGGTAGTTACAATAGAAGATGGAGTGACAACAATTAAAAAAGATGCATTTAAGTATCTAGAAAATAAGAAAAGGAGAGAAAGAGGTTGGAAATGCTTTTGTATCGGAACAGAAGAAGAAAATCCAACACCACTAAGAAAAATAGTTTTGCCGAACTCTGTTACAGAAATAGAAGAAGGAGCATTTGCTAATCTTGAATATTTAGAAGAAATAAATCTTCCTAATGGAATTACTGAAATTCCAAACGCTTTGTTTTGCAATTGCCATAATTTAAAGGAAATAAATATTCCTGATACGGTTAAAAAGATTGGCGATAATGCATTCGCTTGTTGTGATGAGTTAAAAAAGATAAATATTCCTGATTCTATTGAAGAAATTGGAGAAGGAGCATTTTGGCTGTGTATTGGGGTGAGTGAAAAAAATTTCAATTTTTCAAGAAGTCTTAAAAAAATTGGAAAAGAAGCTTTTTGGTGGACAGGAGCAAGAATTGCTATTTTTGCTGATTGTGAATGCGGGAAAGATGCTTTTTTGGCATGTGATGACTTAATGAGGAAAGAAATATGAAAATAGAAATAGCTACATTATTTCCAGAAATGTGTGAGGCTGTACTTGGTGAAAGTATAGTCGGTCGGGCAAGAAAAGCCGGAAAAATAGAAATCCACTGTCGACAGATACGTGAATACACACACGACAAGCACAGACGTGTTGACGATACGCCATATGGTGGCGGTATGGGTATGGTCATGCAGTGTGAGCCGATTTATAACTGCTATCAGGCAGTATGTAACGAAATCGGAACAAAACCGCATACAATATATATGTCGCCTAAAGGAAAAATCTTCACACAGCAAAGGGCTGTTGAACTCTCAAAAATGGAAAATATCTTAATTATATGTGGTCATTATGAAGGCGTTGACCAGCGTATTATTGACAGAATAGTTGACGAGGAAATTTCCATAGGCGATTACGTCCTGACGGGTGGGGAAATTCCTGCTATGGCTGTAGTTGATGCTGTAGCAAGAATGTGCGACGGAGTATTATCCGATGAGGCGTGTTTCAAGGATGAGAGTATTTACAGCGGTCTGCTTGAATATCCGCAGTACACAAGACCAGAAGTCTGGGAGGGAGAACGCGTTCCGGCGGTACTTCTTTCCGGTCACCATAAGAATATAGAAAAATGGCGACTTGAAAAAAGCATTGAAATTACTGCTGAACGTCGTCCGGATTTGCTGGAACTTTATGAAAACTCTAAACATTAAGTATACTTTGTTAAAAAATTTCCGTTTAGAAATATTCTACATAATAGTATGTTGAAAATTGTGCTATTTAAACAATTTATGTTAAAAGTTTTTATAGTGAATATCAACAACCAAATCGAAAAAATAACTCTCACATTTAAACTAAATGTAGAATTTCTTGAAAAACCGACCTTTAAAGAAAAAAAGTCGTTGACTATGCGAATTTTTAAATGTATAATTAATATCAGCAATTGAAATATATTTGCGATAAGTGCTCGGATTGTGCGGGTACAATATAGAGAATAGGAGAGTTGTATATGTTTGTCAGAGAAGTAATGGTAAAAAATCAGGTAGGACTTCACGCAAGACCTGCTACTTTCTTCATTCAGAAGGCTAACGAATTCAAGTCGTCCATCTGGATTGAAAAGGAAGAACGCAGAGTCAATGCAAAGAGCCTGCTCGGTATTCTGTCACTCGGTATTGTAGGTGGTACTAATGTAAAGGTTATCGCTGACGGTGCAGATGAAAGAGCTGCTGTTGATGCACTCATTGACCTCGTGGACAGCGGTTTCAGCGAGGAAAACAGATAATCTGAATCCTATCTTTCTGGGCGTTACTTATGTAACGCCCCTTTTTATTTTGTGTTAGCCTTTCAGATATTCCGCCATATTTTCGGCAAAAATCGCATATCCTTTTGTGGGGTCTGAAACAAAGACGTGAGTTACTGCACCTATAATTTTTCCGTTCTGAATGACAGGGCTTCCGCTCATTCCCTGAACTATTCCGCCGGTAGTTTCAAGTAAATCCTTATCAGTTATACGAATAATCATATTTTTTGTACTTTCCGTACTGTTATAGTCAATTTTTTCAATTTCGACTTTGTATTTTTTAGGAGTATCACCGGAAACTGTTGTTAATATTTCAGCTTCACCAGTCTTAACTTCCTGACGATAACCCATTTTGTATTCCTGTGAATTTTCGCAAAGAGACTGCACAGCCTGTTCCGAAAGCAAACCATATACACCACATGAATTATTCCGGTTCAGAATGCCGAAACTGCCTCCATACATAAATTGTCCGTGCAGTTCCCCTGGTATTCCTTTAGAGCCTTTTTTACTGTCTGTAATTTCTACCTGTACTGCCTCACCGCTATAAATTGGTACGAGTTCCCCCGTATCAGAATCACATACAGGGTGACCTAATCCGGCAAATTCTCCGGTTGTTTTATTAAAAAAAGTCATAGTGCCTATTCCGGCTATGCTGTCACGCACCCACATACCGCCACGCCAGTTTTCAGCGGAGGGCGAATATTCCGGCTGTAAGAATACAGGAAAATCTTTTCCATCACGGGAGATAATAATTTTAATTTTTCTGCCCTCACTGCTGTTGATAATTTTCTGAATTTCGTCATTCGAGGTTATGTTTTTTCCGTCGGCGGACTTTATTATGTCTCCCACCTGTATTCCGGCATCTTCAGCCGGACAGATTTTGTCGCCGTTTTCAGTTTCCACTTCACCTAATTCAGTAACCATTACACCATCCATGAGTAATTTTATTCCGAACGGATTTCCGCCTGCAACAAGTGTTGGTGCGTCCGCTTCATGAATTTCAATATTCTTTACTGGAATAGCTCCGAAAAGCGTCAATGTTGCCTGTGAAGTACCTGTTGAGTTTCCCGATACTGCTATGGTATCGTCGGAACTGCTGAAACAGAATATTTCAGGATATTGTGCAATTTTTATTTCCTGACCGTGTTGTGTTGTAAGTGACGACGGTAAATGTACAGAATAATATCCGGCTGTACCGAATAATCCCGCGAGTACGGCAGATAATATGACAGCAGTGCCTTTAATGATTTTTCTTTTAAAACGCATTCTTTAAATCCTTTCTTTTATACTTAATCTAAGAACGTTTTTATTATATGTTTGCAAAGCGGTTTTATAATTGAGAAATTACCGCATTTTTTACTGATTATTCCATAAAAATACAAGGGAATTACTATAAATGTAAGAAAAATCAAAAAAGAACATTATTTTTTTTGTGTTTTGTCTGTTAAATTTCACGGATACTAATTTTTTGTTCTATGTAAATATTCCGTATTTATATTATAACCAAAAAAGGACGGGAAAACCGTCCTTTTTTGCGAATATAAAAATTTTTTTTAATCTGTTCAGTCTATCACACGACAGAGGTTAGCCTCACCGGAATTGAGATGACGTATAGTGCCATCAGGGAGCTTTATAATAAGATTTGCATTGTCGTCAATGCCTTCCGCAAAGGCTATGATAGTATTTCCGTTAACATTTGCGGTGATGGTATTTCCGGTAAGAATTTCTCTGTTTCTGTATTCCCTTATATATGTGCGGTTTTCAATTCCGGAAATATATTTTTCAAGACTGTTCAGTACTTCCGCACAAAGTCTGTTTCTGTCTATTTTAAGCCCTGTTTCGTCCTCAATTGAAGTAGCCGATACTCTCAAATCTCTGCTGAAACTTCCCTCCGCACTTCTCACATTTATTCCTATTCCTACTACTGCATAATCAAGGGAACGCATTTCCATGCCTAAAGACGCCTCTGTAAGTATACCACATATTTTTCTGCCGTTCATGTAGAGGTCATTTACCCATTTGATTTTCACATCGTGACCACATAGATTTTCTACAGCACCAGCAACCGCACACGCTGTAGCCGACGTTATAAGCGAGGCTGTCTTTATATCGAAATCCGGACGCATTATAACACTCATATAAAGACCTTTTCCCTTTGGTGAAACAAAATTCCGTCCGAGTCTGCCTTTACCGGAGTTCTGCATATCAGCGACAATAACAATTCCGTCGGATATTCCGGACGATGCCATTTCTTTGGCGCAGGTATTTGTTGAATTGATTTCGTCGTAAATTATAATCTGCTTGCCGAAATTTTCAGTTTTAAGATAAGCCTGTATGAGTTTTTCAGAAAGACGGTTATTTTCGGCGGAAAGCCTGTAGCCTTTTGATGTTACTGCCTCTATTGAATAGCCTTCAGTTTCAAGGGATTTTACAGCTTTCCATACAGCATTCCGGCTCACACCGAGTTTTTCCGCAAGCATAGCCCCTGAAATATATTCTCCGCCGGACTCCGCAAGAGTTCCGAGAAGTGTTTCTTTAACGTTCATGAAAAAAATTTCTCCTTATGTTTCATTTAATATATTTTTGAAAAAATCTATATATTTTTCTGTTACAGTTTCCCTGCCGAAATTATTTTTTACGTATTCATAGCCATTAAGACCCATTATTTCCGAAATTTTTTTATTTTTCAGTAAATAATCTGTACAGGCTTTAAATTCCGGATAATTTCCGAAATATAAACCTCCGTTTGCTTGTGAAACGAAATTCCTTGTAACATTGCATTTTTCGTGGACAAGCACCGGACGTTTGCACAACCAGTTTTCCATTATTACAAGAGAAAAACTTTCATTAAATGACGGCTGACAAAGAAATTCACAGGCACTCATTGCATTATATTTGTCCTGATTTTCTACATAACCTAAATCAATTATATTATGTGATTTTATAGTTTTTCCGCCACCTGTAAGGATAAGTTTTAAATTATTTTCTTTTATATATTCGCTGAAATATTTTATAAGCGTATTGATATTTTTTCCGGTATCCTTTCTGCCAGAATAAAGTATAAACGGCTGATTTATTTTATATTTTTTCCTGAAATCATCGGGATTTGCTTTAATATTTATATCCATTCCGATACCGGCAACAAGAGTTTTTGTTTTCTGCAAATTATATATTTTTTCAGCAAGAATTTTTTCCGGCAATGAATTGAAAATTATTCCGGCGACTTCCGGAAAAGTTTTCTTAAAATGTTTCATATACGCATATGCTTCATCATGCAGACATGGAATAATTATTGATTTTTCCGGAAAAAGTTTCGCTCCCCAGTATGTTGTTCCGAACATATATGGTATAAAGACAAAAAGTGAATAATTATCCGAATTTTCACGCATATAGCGGTAAAGCGAATTACTGTTAATCATTTCACGTAGGAAAATTTTTTCCTCATTATAACTTACCGGAATATTATTCATTAACTTGAAATTTACACTATCAAAAGCACGGGTATCACGTTTCCGAACGGAAAAACGCCTTACGGGAATATTATTTTTATTAAAATAAATTCCTTCTTTATAGTAATTTTTATTCCAGTCAGAATTAAATTCCTTAACGCACGTCGTAAGAATTTCAAGGGGGATATTTTTTTTATGAAGTTCAGTGGTAAGGTCACGGAGCATATTTTCAGCACCGCCGGAAATATCATCTCCATACCACGCTGTAACAAAGCCTATTTTTTTCATATATTTTCACCATTTATGAAGTCTGTCAGTATTTTTTTCAGAAGACCGGAAGTTTTTTTATACGAAAAATCACAAAGTCTTTTTTTCTGTAAATTTATAATATTTTTGCGTAAATTTTCATTATTTATTATTTCATGAATTATTCCGGCTGTATGAACAGGGTCATTTTTAGGAATAATTATTCCGCTTTTTCCGATGGTTTCCGGCACAGCACCGGCATTTAATGCGACTACAGGCACATTGAAAAACATAGTCTCAACAAGTGGTACACAAAATCCCTCATGTTGACTCATGCACAGAAAAATATTCGCCACACGATAATATGAAATTATTTCGCTGAAATTTACATGACCTGTAAATATTACATCTTTAAGATTGAGAATTTCAACGTATTTTTTAAGGCGTTCATAATAAGTCTCCATGCCAGCCCACGAACCAACAAGAATAAGTCTTGATTTAGGATTTATTTTTTTATAGCAATAAAAAGTTTTAATAATATCTTCATGCTTTTTGTTCGGGGCTATTCTGCCGACAAAAATAATATTAGTCCAGCCGTCAGAATATTTTTTCATAATAGAAATATCAGGAGTTTTTTTATAGTCCTGAAACGGTATCAGCACCGGACATACTTTAACCGAACATTTATAGCCATATTCAATAAGTTGTGATTTATTATACTCCGAATCCGCTATACAAAGATTAAAGGTTTTATTTAAATATTCAAGTCCCTTATAGCCGTAACTTGTCAGTGCAAATAATTCACGACTGTATGGTCTGAAAAATTCCGGTGGTGTGATATTATGATAAATCATAATTTTTCGGCATGGAAATTTATTTATTCTGAAATTAAGTTCCGTACCGGTAGACATATGATACAGAATAATATCATTTTTGGAAATATTATTAAGTTCGGATATATTTTTAACGGGAAGATTTTTACCGGATATTTCAGCATAAATATCTGTATCAAGACCCATTTTTCTTATTACTTTGTCAATAGCAAGTGCATCATTGCTTACTGCATCACCATGTGAGACGGTCGGCAGTAATTGTATAATTTTCATATCATTCACCGTATAAGTCATGCATAAGACGTTTATTTTCTTTTTCAAGTATTTCTATGCGTTTGATAAGCTTTTTCTGTGTATTTCGCATGGAAGTAAGTGCCGTTTCTGCTGAAGCATTGAAGTCATTCTGTTCATTTATGAGTGGTTCAATGTAGAATTTAATTATTTTCCTTACAGATTTTTTCAGGAAAACTTTTAAATTATTTCCTGTAAATTGCCTGTATGGGTGTACATACGAATATGCACGTACACTGGCAATAGCTTTATCGGGGTCAGCTGGAATTTCCGCACCTGTTTGTTTACTGTAGGTAACATCTTCAAAATCAGGGATATTTTTTTCTTTTATTTCGCGTTTTATTTGTGACATTATTTCATCTGTATTAACATAATTATCCATAGTTCTATCATCTCCGAAAAAATATGGTTTGTCTCATTATAACATAATTAACATAAAGTGTCAAGATAATGCATATGTTACTCAAAAAAATGCGGAACTCTTGGCAGTTCTGTTTTTTTTGAGTTATATAAATTATATGCATAACCCTTGACAAAATCCGGCGTTGTGGTATATAATAGTATAAGCAATATTTCGGAAAGGCGTAGCAGTCTGATTAGCTTTCGTTACGGGAATAGCTTGGAATAACGTTATAATACGTCTCCGGAGGGTGTTTCCGTATGTGTATGCCTCCGGAGACCGAATTTTTTTAAAAGGAGGAAATGCTTTGTTTAAATATATAAAAAGAGATATAAGGCTTATAAGAGAACGTGACCCCGCTGTACACAGTACACTTGAGATACTGCTGACATATCCGAGTCTTACAGCAGTAAGGAGTTACCGCATAGCCCATTGGTTCTATAAAAGAAAGATGTTTACAATTGCAAGAATGATTTCACAGCGTTCAAGAAGAAAAACCGGAATTGAAATCCACCCCGGTGCAGAAATAGGAAAAGGTCTTTTTATTGACCACGGAATGGGTGTTGTCATAGGTGAAACTGCTGTAATCGGTGATAACTGTCTTTTATATCAGGGTGTCACACTTGGTGGTACTGGTAAGGACAAAGGAAAACGTCATCCTACACTTGGACATAATGTTCTTGTAGGAGCAGGTGCAAAAGTTTTAGGTCCGTTTAAAGTCGGAAACAATGTGAAAATTGCCGCAAATGCTGTAGTTCTGAATGAAATCCCCGATAACTGTACAGCAGTAGGTGTTCCGGCAAGAATAGTAAGAAGAAACGGAAAAAAAATCTGTAGGGACGTTTGTAGTGAAATTGACCAGATACACATTCCTGACCCGGTATCACAGGAGTTGTGCCGTTTGAATACGGAAATTGAAAGACTTAAAAAAGAAGTTTCAGATATGAAGTAATAAGTCTTCAGCCGGTATTTAAGCGGAATACCGGCTGTTAAAAATAATTTTGTATGAACAAAAATAAAAAGGAGTTTTTTTATATTATGTCTGTATTTTTTAATTTCGGACTTGAATACATACGTTTTCGGGAACGTCAGATTGAAAATCTTATAAATTATATGCAGTATGATTTAAAGATGGATAAAGACGATATTTCAGTACCTCCGGAGAGAATGACAATAAGTTACGGTGTTGCCGACAAGACAAGAAGAATTAAAGCCTCTATTCTTGAATGGAGCAGTTTTCAAAGCAGAGTTTTCTTTGATGATACTACAGAATACAATAATATAGAAATAATCGTATCTGTTGACAATAATTTTTTTACTGCCCGTGCTGTAAAAAGCCGTGAGACAGGCACAGTATCAGAGATAGAGTTTCCGCACGGATTTCCAGATGACCGCTATTCATGGGACTGGTATGAACAGCTTTCATATCAGGCGTGTGTTCTGCTTACCGACGAAAAAAAACTTGCTGAATTTGTGGCACAGGAACACGAAAAAGACAGCAGTTTCAATCTTCTTGAGTTTGAAAAAGAAACTCTTTCAAAATATCAAAATCTTTAATTAAATAAAAAGAGAGGTTTTTATAATGCAGTTATATAATTCACTTTCACATAAAAAAGAGGAATTTATTCCACATGAAGCAGGAAAAGCAAGTATATACACTTGTGGTCCTACTGTATATCATTACGCACATATCGGAAATCTCCGGACTTATATAATGGAAGATGTCCTTGAAAAATACCTTCGTTTCACAGGTCTTGACGTTACCCGTGTAATGAACATAACCGACGTTGGACATCTTACCAGTGACGGCGACACCGGTGACGATAAAATGTTAAAAGGCGCTAAGCGTGAACATAAAACCGTCATGGAAATAGCACAGTTTTACACAGACGCTTTTTTCAGCGACTGCAAAAAACTTAACATAAAAACTCCGGACGTTGTTGTGCCGGCAACATCTTATATAGACGAATTTATAAGGGTTATACAAGCCCTTATGGACAAAGGCTATGCATACGAATCCGGCGGAAATATTTATTTTGATACATCTAAACTTGAAAAATATTATGTTTTTAATGATTTCAAGGAAGAAGATTTGGCGGTAGGTGTCCGTGAAGGCGTGGAAGAAGACTCCAATAAGCGAAACAAGGCAGATTTTGTATTATGGTTCACCAAATCAAAATTTGACTCACAGGAACTTAAATGGGATAGTCCGTTTGGTACAGGCTATCCAGGCTGGCATATAGAGTGTTCATGCATAAGCATGAAGAATTTAGGCGAATATCTGGATATTCATTGCGGTGGTATAGATAATGCATTTCCGCACCATACCAACGAAATAGCACAAAGTGAGGCTTATTTAGGTCATGAATGGTGCAGTTACTGGTTTCACGTACACCACCTGAATACAAACAGTGGAAAAATGAGTAAATCAAAGGGTGAATTTCTTACAGTATCGCTTTTAGAGGAAAAAGGCTATAATCCGGTTGTATACAGATATTTTTGTCTGCTGTCGCATTACAGAAAATCTCTTGTTTTTGACTGGGATAATCTCAATAATGCAGTGATTTCATATAACAAGATTATCGAAAAAACAGCACTTCTTGTGAATGACAATTCCGGAGATATTGATGGCACAGAATATGACAGACTTATGAAAAATTTCACAGATGCACTCGATAATGATTTGAATACTTCACTTGCAATTACTGCATTGTATGACGTTCTGAAATCTGAAACTAATTCCGTTACAAAAATTGCCTTGATTAAGGAATTTGATAAGGTTTTAGGTCTTGACCTTATAGAAAATGCCATGAAAGCAAATCAGGGTGAGGAAATTCCGGAAGAAGTTCTTGAACTTGTTGAGGAAAGAAAAAACGCACGCAAGGAAAAGAATTTTACACTTGCCGACGAAATCAGAAATAAAATAACTGCACTCGGCTATGAAGTCCGTGAAACAAGACAGGGTGTTGAAATCAGGAAAATATGAATCTCAGAAAAGCGAAACAAAAAGATATTGATATTGTTGTTGGAATTTACAGAAACATTATAGGAGTTAACTATTCACTTTGGACTGAAGATTATCCCACACGTGAAAATGCCATGTGGGATTTCAGAAATGGAAATCTGTATATATTTGAGAATAACGATAAAATAATCGGTGCGTGTTCTGTTGAAACGGATAGCGTTTTTGAAAATACTGACTTCTGGAAAATAAATGATGGTACGCAGTGCGAAATCGCAAGAATAGTTATTGCACCTGAATATCAGGGAAATGGATATGCAAAAATAATGTTGGAAAAACTTATTGAAACACTTGTTGAAAAAGGCTGTAAATCTGTGCATTTATTTGTAGCTAAAAGCAATATTCCGGCTTTGGAGACATATAAAAGTCTGAAATTTGATTTTTCCGGAGAGTGTAGTATGTTCGGACATGAATATTTTGCTATGGAATACATTGCAGACAGGAAAGAGGGATAAAATGGCAAGAATATATCCACTTTTCAGCTCCAGTAAGGGAAATTCTTACTTTATCGGAACTGAAAAGGGTGGGATACTTATAGACTGCGGTGTGAGTTTCCGGAAATTTTCCACCGCACTTAACGCAAATAAAATACCGCTTACAGCAGTGCAGGCGATATTTATAACCCACGAACACAGCGACCATGTTTCCGGACTTAAAGTTCTTACGGGGAAAACAGGTATACCGGTTTACAGCACAAAAAAAACACTCCGGAAACTTTGCGACGATGATAGAATTTCCCCGAAATCTCCGGTCATTGAGATGAAAAAAAATATAGTCTGTGCCGATATGGAAATAAATTCATTCAGAATATCACACGATGCTATAGACCCATGCGGTTATAAAATACATACTTCCGATGATAAATATTGTGCTATATGTACCGATACAGGTATGATAACTTCAGAGGCTGAAACGGCTTTGAATGGCTGTAAAATGGTACTGATTGAGTCGAATTATGACGAAAATATGTTACGTCAGGGAAATTATCCGTTTCACCTGAAACAGCGTATTCTTTCGGAAACCGGACATCTTTCTAATGATAACTGTACCACACAGATAGCCAAATTAATAGAAAACGGCACTACACATATAGTTTTAGGACATCTCAGTCAGGAAAACAACACACCTAAAACTGCATTCGCTACAGCAAGGAAATTTCTTGACGAAAAATATATATTCAATAAGGATTACATAATGGGTGTAGCACCAGTCGAGACAAACGGGGGGGCGGTTGTTTTTTGATTACGATAAATTTAATAGTCATAGGAAAACTGAAAGAAGATTATCTCCGGAGTGCCTGTTCAGAATATATAAAGAGGCTTTCAAGATATTGTAGTTTTGAAATTCATGAATTAGACGAGTGCAGACTTAGTGAAAACCCGTCCGAAAAAGAGATAAATTCGGCATTGCAGAAAGAGGCTTTACAGATAAAGAAATACGCAAAAGGAATGATAATTCCCATGTGTATTGAAGGCAAACAGCTTACAAGTGTTAAGTTTTCTGAAAAAATATCGTCTGCCGGTGTAAACGGTTTCAGTGCAGTTACTTTCATAATCGGGAGTTCTTTCGGACTTGCACCGGAAATAAAATCAATGGGAAATTTAAAACTTTCCATGTCGGATATGACTTTTCCGCACCAGCTTGCAAGGGTTATGTTACTGGAACAGGTTTACAGGGCTTTTCAGATTGCAGAGGGCGGAAAATATCACAAGTAGGTGACAATATGGCAGTAGATTTGGTAAGATATGACGGAGACTGGAACGCCGATAACAGCAAAATAATTTTTAGTTATCCGGTTGCATCTGAAAATTTTTTCAGAAACGTCTGGACAGTTGCTATTGTTGAAAGTGAATTGAAGTTATTCAGGAACTGGGGGACATTCACGCCTAATCAAATAAATGAAGTACTTGACGAACTACGTATATTAATACAATGGTGCGACTATAATTTAACTGGAAATGAATATTTCAAAATGCACAGCAGAATTGAAGAACTTATGAAAGTAATTCCGGAAGAAGCTCCGAACAGCGATGAACCATTTCATATTTTTTGAATAAATAAACACAATTGAGAGGAGGCACAAAATGATTGAAGACTACTACAAAGCGGAAATATCTTTTCTTAACAGCGAAATATCCAGACTTAACAGGCAGATTGAAGCAGACAGACAAAGCAGACTACCGGATAAAATGAACCCATTTGACAATCCGACAGAATATCCGGAATTTAGCGGTGACTACTCCGATATAATGCCGGAACTTGACGCACCCGACTGCACAATTCCCCTTGAACCTGAACTCACTGAACGTCGTAAAATAAAGCGTTTCTATTCGGTAGGTGGCTGGTGTATATTAGGACAGTTTTTTATTAGTAATCTTTTATCATATGCAATACTTTATATATTACGCATGGTAATAAGTTCAATTAATACCGGTGCAGATATGAGAACAATATCAATATATATGGAAAGTTCATCTATATTTGCTTCAATAAATATGCTTGCCTTTATTATTTCAAATGTTGGTTTTGCATTCATGGGAATGAAAATGGCACATATTCCGAAAAGTCAGCTTGTCCGGACACGTAATTTCAGTTTCAGAAAAGCCATACAGTATTGTTTTATAGCATTTTTTCTGTGGGAATTGTCGGCTATTGTCGCATCGGGAATAAATGATATTTTTGTGAAATACGGATATACAACAGATGTAATGGATTTGGACGGTATAGCGGTTACGGGTACGGGCTGGGCAATAATGACAATTTATACCTGTATTATTGCACCACTTACAGAGGAAATTTTTTTCAGAGGTATGCTTTTAAGGGTATTTTCGCGTACAAATCAACGTTTTGCAGTATTTGCGACGGCTTTCTTTTTCGGACTTTCGCACCATAATATACCACAGTTTACACTTGCATTCATCATGGGAATTTTCCTTGCACATATAACCCTGAAACATAATTCAATAATACCGGCTGTAATTGTACACGCTTTTGTAAATACATCATCTACATTTATGACCTACATTGAAGAAAGTGCCGGATATATATTCACAGCAGTTCTGATACTTGTTATGGCTTTGGTGGGATTTTTTCTTTTATGCGTTTTCAATGAAAATAACAAATTGCCGGCGACTACTCCGGCACAGTCAAGGCGTGGTATGACAGTGGCAAAAAGTTCAATAATGTTTATTATTTCGGTTTTTGTACAGTTGATATATACAATTGCTTTGATATTTATGTAGAATAAAGGCGGTCATTAAAAATTGACCGCCGTTTTTTTCAGTCTGAACGGTGATATATTATGGGTCTTAACTGTATTCCGTTAAGTGCTGCTGAAATTGCTTCCGGTAGCATTGAAAATTCCGCAACAAGTGAGGCAGGTTTGTTTGTGCAGTCGTCCTGCAACATAGGGACAAAGTAATAATTTTTCCTGTTAAAGAGTTCGCCTATATTTTTTGCTGACCCTAAAAGTGAATCGTTTGAGGCTATTGCAAGAACTACAGGTTTTCCGCTCCTTAAATGCGACTTTACAGCCATTGTCACTGCTGTATCGGTTATACTGTTTGCAAGTTTTGAGGCGGTATTTGATGTACACGGAGCTACTACCATAATATCAGTCATATTTTTAGGTCCTATGGGTTCAGCGTCGGTTATTGACATTATGACATCTTTTCCGGTGATTTCAGATAATTTTTTTATGTTTTCATCTGCTGTTCCGAAACGTGTTGATGTTCCGGAGGCATTTTCGGACATTATGGGTATAATTTCCGCCCCCATATTTTTTAATATTTCCGCCTGCTCAAAACATTTTGAGAATGTACAAAACGAACCTGTCATAGCAAATCCTATTTTAAGACCACTGAAAATTTCACTCATTAAAAAAACCCCTTTCCTCAATAATTCCGGCTACTGTTTCAGCTATAAATTCTCCGGACGTAATCGGTGCGGTTTTACCGGGAATGCCTAAAGCCCAGACTACTTTTTTACCTAAAGTCACTGCTGAATCAAAATCTATTCCCCCCGGTTTTGACGCAAGGTCAATGAATAATGTATCATCACTGAAACGTTTCAGCAGTTCCGCATTGAAAATCATTTCCGGTACTGTATTGAATACAAGCTGATAATCAGTGTCCATTTTATCTGTACAGACTGATTTTATGCCTATAATACGTGCTTTTGCCGTACCTTTTGCATTGTGTACCGCAACAGTAATATCAGCTCCGAACCCTTTAAGAATTTCAGCAAGTGAAGTTCCTATCCTGCCCAGTCCGACAATAAGAACTTTAAGTCCGTTGAGTGTTACGGGCAGTTCATTAAGGGCTATTTCCACTGCACCCTCAGCAGTCGGAACGGCATTTTTTAAACTCAGTTCTTCGCGTTCCATATAGTCAATGATTTCATGACCACTGAAAACGTCTGATAATTTCTTGTCATATTTTCCAGCAAATATAATTGCTTCGGGCTTAAGAAGGGTTTTTATTTCGTCGGGATTTATTTTTTTGTTGTTGAAAGGTGCAGTAATCATGCCATTTTCGTCAAGTGGCGGAACAGGAAGTACTACAAAATCATAAAAGCCGTTTTTATCTGTCACGGCTTGTGTGAGGTTCATTTTTTCGGGTATTAAATCGGCGGAAAAGCCCATTACGTAAGTATCGGATATCGCTGAAAGTTTTCCGGCACAGTATACCTGACGCATATCACCGCCGGCAACAAGTATTCTGATTTTATCTTTCATATTAGTCTCCATTCTGCCGTTAAGAACGGCTTACAGAAAAAATTTTCTGCTGTATTATATGAAATTAATATATAATAGTGTGCATAAAAAGGCGTGTCCATTTCATTGATGGACACGCTTTTTGTTTACAGATATTTATATCCGGTTTTTTCTTTCCAGTCGTCGCCGATAAATTTTTTGCAGGTTTTTCTAAGCCATTTGACTTCCATATCCAGTTGTCCCACATTAATTAAAAGTTCCTCATTTCTTTTGGAAAGACGTGAAAAATTATTCAGTAAATCTTCTTTCCATGCCTTTATGTCTTCCGGTGTGACGGACGTGTGTTCTTTTATAATATCCTCATCGGATTTCCCTTGCAGAGACTCAACGGCTATTGTATCTTTAACGTGTTGTTTATATTCGGTGTCGTCGTTTTTGGGTGGAGGAGTTGGTGGGTCTGGTTTTTTTTCAGGTTCGGGAGGCTTTTCCTTTGGCTTGAAACTATTTATAACCATGAAAAAAATGCCAATTATCAACAGCCATATAATAAATTCACCCATAGGGCAAAAACCTCCTTTTTTTCAGGAATTATTTTTCAAGTGTACCATGTGAAAGTGATTTAAGATAGGCATTTATAAAGCCGTCAATATCGCCGTCCATTACAGCCTGAATATTGCCGTTTTCAAAACCTGTTCTGTGGTCTTTTGCAAGTGTATATGGCATAAATACATATGAACGTATCTGTGAACCCCATGCAATTTCACGCTGAATACCCTTGATGTCCTCAATTTTTTCAAGGTGTTCACGTTCTTTGATTTCAACAAGTTTTGAACGGAGCATTTTCATAGCATAGTCTTTGTTCTGATACTGGCTACGCTGTGTCTGACAGGAAACGACAATACCAGTCGGCTTATGAATAAGACGTACAGCAGAACTTGTCTTGTTTACTTTCTGACCACCCGCACCGCTTGAACGATATACTTCCATTTCAATGTCTTCCGGTCTTATATCAACTTCTATTGAGTCGTCAATTTCGGGCATAACTTCCAGTGCTGCAAAAGATGTATGTCTTCTGCCGGACGCATCAAACGGCGATATACGGACAAGTCTGTGTACACCGGATTCAGATTTCATATAGCCATATGCGTTGTCGCCCTCAATGAGTATGGAGGCAGACTTCATACCGGCGTCGTCACCGTCAAGATAGTCCATGAGAGTTACTTTGTAGTTATGACGTTCAGCCCAGTGATTGTACATTCTATAAAGCATTTCTGCCCAGTCCTGTGCCTCTGTTCCGCCTGCTCCGGCATGGAATGTGAGGATAGCATTTGAACTGTCGTATTCTCCAGTAAGAAGTGTGGAAAGTTTTTCATCTTCAAGTTTCCGCTTGAAAGTTTCAGAATCTGACTTTATTTCCTCAATGGAGCTGTCGTCATCTTCTTCAATGGATAACTCAATAAGAGTTATTAAATCCTCCAGACTGTCATTGAGTTTGTTGAATTTTTCGATTTTTCTTTCAAGAGACTTTGTTTCACGGAGAACTTTTTGTGAGTTTTCGAGGTCGTCCCAGAAACCGTCCTTAGCAGTTTCTTCATTGAGTTCTGCAATGCGTTCCTTAGCTTTCTGAATGTTAAGAACATCAGCAAGTTCAGTCATTTCTTTTCTGTAGTTAGTCATTTCGACCCTGAGGTCATCAAGTATAATCATAAAAATATAACCTTTCTTTAATTATTTTCCGTATATGAGTGATGCAACATCAACGGTTTGTTTTGCATCTTTCGCATAGAAATCAGCATGAATTTGTTTCGCATACGAGGCTGTAAGAACAGCACCGCCGACTACTGTCTTGCATTCGGGATATTCCCTGTTTAAAAGTTTAATGGTTTCTTCCATAGCAGAAAGAGTTGTGGTCATGAGTGCGGAAAGTCCCACGAGTTTAACTTTATGTTTTATAGCTGTATCAACTATAAGTTGTGGCGGAACATCTTTTCCTAAATCTATCACTTCAAAGCCGTAACTGTCCAGTAAGACTTTTACAATATTTTTTCCTATATCGTGAATATCACCTTTTACAGTTGCAAGAACTACTTTTCCTTTTGAAACACTTCCGATATTGTTTGTGGAGAGTTTTTCTTTCAGCACCTCAAAGCACGACTGTGCTGAACCGGCTGTTAGTATAAGCTGTGGCAGAAAAATTTTACCCTTTTCAAATTTTTCACCGGCTGAATCAAGTGCCGGAATGAGATAATTATTTATAATCTCCATAGGGTCAGTATTTTCGCAAAGTTCACGAACGGCTTTTAATGCTTCATTTTTAAGACCGTTTTCGACAGCATAGACCAAATCCGGAGAATTTTTTTCCTGATTTACTGGTGCTTTCGGAGCAGGTGCGTTATTGGCGTATACGCTTATAAATTCAGCGGAATTTCTGTCTATTCCGGCAAGAAGTCTGTAAGCACGTACAGCACCTATTATTGAGTCGATATTAGGATTGATAATCGGCAAATCAAGTCCGCTGTGCAGTGCCATAGTAAGAAATGTACGTGTAATTAATTCCCTGTTAGGAAGTCCGAATGAAATATTTGATACACCTAATACAGTTCGCAATCCTAATTCATTTTTTACACGGTTGAGGGCATTAAGAGTTTCTATAACACCATCCTGTTCAGCGGAGGCGGTAAGTGTGAGACAATCTATAAAAACATCTTCTTTAGGTATTCCGTAATCTAAAGCACGATTAAGAATTTTTTCGGCTATTGCAAAACGTCCCTCAGCAGTTTTCGGAATGCCTTTTTTATCAAGAGTAAGTCCCACAACGGATGCACCATATTTTTTTACTAATGGCAGAATGCTTTCCAGTGACTCATCTTCACCGTTCACGGAATTGACAATAGGCTTGCCGTTATAGATACGTAATCCGGCTTCAAGGACTTCCGGTATAGTGGAATCAAGCTGTAGTGGCGTATCACATACACTTTGTATGGATTTTACAGCTGTAATCATCATTTCTTTTTCGTTTATATCGGGAAGTCCCACGTTTACGTCAAGAATTTCTGCACCGGCGTGAACCTGTTCCACAGCCTGACCTAAAATATAGTCAATGTCATGATTTATAAGTGCTTTCTTGAAACGTTTCTTACCAGTCGGATTTATTCTTTCACCTATAACACGTGGCTGGTCTATCGTTATGCAGTTCACGGCGGAACACGCAAGACTTATACGTTTTATGGGTCTTTTTATATTTTCGGCATTTTTAAGTTTTTCAATCATCTGCCTTATGTGTTCCGGAGTAGTTCCGCAACAACCACCGAAAATTTTCACACCTGCTCCGGCAAGTTTCAGATTACTTTCAGCGAAATCTTCCGGACTTAAATTGAAAAGATTTGTAACGGGGTCGGGAAGTCCGGCGTTTGCCTTAGCGATTACCGGCAACGACGTAAGCGAACATATTTTATCAAGTACGGGGAAAAGTTCGTCTGCACCTAAAGAACAGTTTACGCCTATAGCGTCCGCACCGAGACCCTCTAAAACTGCTACCATACATTCCGGTGAAACTCCCGTGAATGTACGCATATTTTCCTCAAAAGTCATAGTAACAAGTACCGGTTTATCGGAATTTTCCTTGACGGCAAGCAAAGCGGCTTTTACTTCATATAAATCCGTCATAGTTTCTATAACTATAACATCGGCATCACTTCCGGCAAGGACGATTTCTTTATATACATCATAGGCATCTTCAAATGAAAGAGTTCCGGACGGTTCAAGCATCTGTCCGAGTGAACCCATATCAAGTGCAACAAGAGATTTTCCGGCAACTGCCTCACGAGCATTATTTATGCCGGCTTTTATGACTTCCTCAACGCTGTAACCAGTATTTTCAAGCTTGAAACGGTTTGCCCCGAAAGTATTAGCATAGACAATATCCGAACCAGCTTCCGCATACATACGGTGGATTTTCATAATGGCTTCCGGATTTGTTATATTAAGCAGTTCAGGGACGTGTTCAGTCTGTATGCCGTGTGCCTGTAACATAGTTCCCATTGCACCATCAAGAAAAACGAATTTCCTTTCAAGCAAAGAACTCAATTTGTCAGACATAATAAATCACTCCTTTTATTCATTGCGGAAAGTGCCAAGACAACGGAAATATTCCATATTTTCGGATAAGTCATTCATTAAAGCTCTTACAGAAGGGTCATCAAGTTTTCCGCTGAAATCAAGATAGAACATCACATCAAAACTTCCGTCACGTATGGGACGATTTTCAATTCTGATAAGGTTCATGCCGTTTACATAGAATTTTGTCAGCAGACGATAAAGACTACCTTCAGTATGTGGAATTTGTATCATTATTGAAATAGTATCAGAAGCGTGTGATACCTGTAAATCCCTTGAAATGCACACAAATTGTGTTCTGTTCACGGAACAGTCTGCAATATCTGTGGCGAGAATATCCAGTCCGAGACGTTCCGCACAGTCCACGGAGCATATTGAGGCTATTTTTTCATCACTGTTGCTGACCATTTCAGCAGATGTGGCAGTGTTACTGTACGAGGAAGTTTCAAAATCGCTTTTAGCAATAAAAGCACTGCACTGTGCAAGTGCCTGTGGGTGAGAATATATACATTTTATTTCATTCATTGAAGTACCTTTCTTTACGGCAAGACAATGATTTATTTCAACGCATACCTGTTTTACAATATATACACTGTATTTAGCCATAAGGTCATATGCACTGTCAATCATTCCGGCAGTGGAATTTTTCAACGGTATAACGCCGTAATCTATCTCACCGGACTGCACAGCCCTGAAAACATCTTCAAAAGAATTATAGAAAACTGGTTCTTTGTCTCCGAAAATCATTTTTACAGCCGTTTCCGAATTTGCACCGGAAGTCCCTTGACAGCCTATTTTTTCAGCATTTTTGAAGTCCGGTGTGGTGAAACTGTATTCGTTTGTGTCAGGGAGCAGTTTTCTGTTCTGTAATAGTTTGCTTATATCCATAATTGTCGTGAAAAGTGCCGCCGTACCATTTTCAAGTGTAGGGTCATTGGTGAGACTTTTTATTCTGTCAATGACCTGCTTTTCGCGTCCTCCCTGAAAAACCGGCATATTATTTTTTTTCTTATAATCGGCAACACCCTTACATAGCTCCATGCGTTCCATGAAAAGCGATAATATTTTTTCGTCCGTAACATCAATGCCGTTACGTAATTCCTGTAAGTCCATATTTTTTTACCTCCGGAAAATTTAACTGATAGCATACAATACATTATAGCAGATTTTTTTGTAAAAATCAATAAAAAAGATATAAATATATTGCAAAAAGCCTTTCCGGTGTGGTATAATAATAAGGTATATGGATAAGTATATACAATTGTACAGACTTTTTAAACATAAAAGGTAAAATAATGTGGAAAAAATAAGAATATTAGGAATTGACCCCGGCTATGCAATAGTAGGTTTCGGAGTGCTGGACTATGATGGAATTAATTTTCGTCCGGTTGAGTATGGTGCAGTCACTACCGATGCCGGAACTATTTTCACTGAACGCCTAAGGGCAATAAATGAAGATATAGAATATATTTTTGACAAATTCAAGCCCGACTGCATGGCTATTGAAAAACTTTACTTCACCACTAATCAGAAAACCGCTATTGATGTTGCACAGGCAAGAGGTGTGACAATTCTTTCAGCCGCAAAGAGATTTATTCCCGTTTCGGAATATACGCCCTTACAGGTGAAAATGTCCGTTACCGGTTACGGAAAAGCAGAAAAACGGCAGATGATGGAAATGACTCGCAGTCTGCTTGGACTGGCACGCATTCCGAAACCTGATGATGCTGCCGACGCTTTAGCAATTGCAATATGTCATGGACATACAGTACGGTGGAGATAATTTAAACATATGAAGGAAGATTTTTTTATGATATATAGTCTCAAAGGTATACTTACAGTTAAAGATATGAATTTTATTGTTGTAGAATGTAATGGTGTCGGTTACGGCTGTAAGACTTCATATAATACCGTCTCACAGCTTGGTGCAATCGGCAGTGAAGTTACGGTTTATACACATATGAACGTAAGAGATGATAATATAGAACTTTTCGGCTTTGCGACTTTACAGGAGCTGAACTGTTTCCGGTTGCTTATATCGGTATCGGGTGTGGGCGGAAAAGCTGGTGTTTCCATACTTTCGGATATAACACCGGAAAATTTCGCGTTTCTTGTCGCTTCCGGTGACAGCAAGGCTTTTACCCGAACCAAAGGTATAGGTGCAAAGACTGCACAGCGTATTGTCCTTGAACTCAAGGACAAAATTTCAGCAGAATCTTTCACCGGAAAAAATATCACTGCTCCGGTTACTGCTGTTGATGTTTCTTCTACTGCTGTTTCGGAGGCTATGGAGGCTCTTATGGTACTTGGCTATTCACAAGGGGAAATAGCACCGCTTTTAAGAAAATGCGACTCTGGCATGAATACACAGGAAATTATAAGGGAAGTTCTCCGTATGATTACGTCGGGAAATATCTGACAGAAAGGAAGATTTTTTTATGAATCTTGATGAACTATTAAGAGAGGCAATAACAGATGCCTCAAAGCGTTCATTGTTTTTGCAGACACTAATTAAAAGCAATGTATATGTAATCTGCAAAAATCCGGCAGTAGAAACTCCCGACGGAATAAGGCTTGAACTTATTACCATTCATAATCCGCAACAGGAAATTTTCATACCATTTTTTACAAGCAAACGGGCATTACAGCAGTTTGCAAAAAGATATGTTGAATATTATAAAATAAACTGTTTAAGGCTTTTCGACCTCATACAAACAGCGTCGGCAGTCCTGAACCCTAATTCATATGGCAAGGAATTTTCTTCCGACGAAATAAAAAGTATTCTCATGATAGCCCGTAAATTTAATATAAAGGCTATTTCTTTACGTGAAGAAGATACTGTCACATATCGTCCGCCACAGCGTGAAGTTACACATATAACACGTCCGGCATCACGTTTCCTTGCAAAACACCTGAATGTTGAGAGGGCTTTTATTGTTGAAATGATACAGGGCTGTGAAAGTCCCCGTACGCTTGTTGTGCTTGATATGATGGGAAATACAAGAAAATTATTTGTTCCGCTTTCAAAGTATCTTTCAAAAATAACAAAGCCTAACGACCAGTTATGCTTTATCAGCTATGAACAGGAAATGGGCAAAAAGGCTGCTACTGTCACTGAACCGTTTTATATACGTAAAAAAAGATATTTTGAAAAATAAGTATTTACATAATATGGAGGTGCTGATTTGATACAGACTGATGATATGGAATTTGCTCCACGTGTGGTTTCTCCGGAAAATACCACCGATGACAATGACATAGAAATAACTTTGAGACCACAGACACTTCATGAATATATCGGTCAGGATAAAGTTAAAGAAAACCTTGCAATATATATAAAAGCCGCTAAATTAAGAGGCGAATCGCTTGACCATGTTCTTTTATATGGTCCTCCCGGATTGGGCAAGACTACACTTTCCGCTATAATAGCCCATGAGTTAGGTGTTAATTTACGAGTAACCACAGGTCCGGCAATTGAAAAGCCTGGTGACCTTGTTTCACTGCTTACGAGTCTTTCCGACAATGATGTACTTTTCATTGACGAAATACACCGTCTTTCAAGGGCTGTAGAGGAAATTCTATATCCGGCACTTGAAGACAGGGTAATTGATATTATAATAGGCAAAGGACCTTCAGCACGTTCTATACGAATGGATTTGAAACCTTTTACTCTTATAGGAGCTACTACCCGTGCCGGACAGCTTTCCGCACCGTTGAGAGACCGTTTCGGCGTTATACAGCGACTTGAATTATATTCAAAGAAACATCTTACAGATATAGTCCGCCGGAGTGCTATGATATTAGGCATTCCGTGTACAGCAGACGGAGCAGGCGAAATTGCTGGCAGAGCAAGAGGTACACCTCGTATAGCTAACAGACTCCTGAAACGTGTGCGTGATTTTGCGGACGTTATGGGAAATGGTGAAATAAATCAGGATATAGCTTCAATGGCTTTAACACGTCTTGAAATTGATGAACTTGGTCTTGACAGTCTGGACAGGCGTATGCTTGAAATGATTATAAAAGGTTACGGCGGTGGTCCGGTAGGTCTTGAAACTCTTGCTTCCGCAATAGGCGAAGAGGCTGTGACCATTGAGGACGTATGTGAACCGTATCTTATGCAGTTAGGATTTTTAGGACGTACACCACGCGGACGTTGTGCCACCAAACTTGCATATGAACATCTTGGATTTAGTTTTCAGGACGACGAACAATTGAAATTATGATTACAGAAAACAATTACAGAAATAATTTAAATTTGTATAAAAAATCTTTTTATGGCAGAATGATTAACGGTCAGGCAGTGGACTATGTTTCCGGAATGCGTTACGGAATATGCAGAATGAGTTTTAACGGCTGTGAGGTAATAGCCGTCCATAACGCCCTTGTCTATATAAAAAAAGCGCATCCGGTATATGAAATCGCACGTTATATGGAAAATTTCAGAATGCTTGCCGGATTTTTCGGGTGCAATCCGCATAAAATCGGAAATGCACTCAAACATTTCGGTGTGAAATATGAAAAATCTCGCAAAATTGACAATTCAGAAATTTTTATCGTGTCATTCTGGACTGGACAGCGTTTTCTGTCAACTATACATACAGTTTTCTGTGTTCGGAATAAAAACGGAATACTTGTCTATAACAGGTACAATAATTGTCCAAATGTGAGATTATGCCGGAATAGTTCGGACGTTGCCGGACAGAAAAAAATTATAGCCGTATACACTATAAAAGGAGTATGACTACATGGGAAATTTTTACGGCGGATATATGAATATTGAGTGTTCAGACCATGAACTCGCCGAAAAGACCGGAAAAACCATAGCATCTGTACTTTCCACGAAAAACAAGAAAAATCCGCTTGTTGTGGTGGGTCATGACGGGGGGGTTTCAGCCGGAATTATATATGATTCAGTTTGCAGGGGGATAAGTTCAGCCGGTGTGGTAGCGGAAAAATTAGGTGTACTTGTACCACCTGTCATTTCGTGTCTTACGGGTGTACATGACGCTGATTCCGGAATAATGATTATATCATCAGCAGACGGAGAATCTTGTGAAATACGTCTTTATTCCGGTGGTGGTCATAAACTAAGTCACGAAACATGGTTAGAAATAAAAAGAATTATTTTTGAAGCACCGGAAGAACTTGAAAAGCGTATCCGTACCAAAAAAGGCGGTGTTATAATCTGTGAGAACGCCATTGAGGAATATATTGATTTCATAAAGAAATCTGTCGGACAGGATTTTCAGGGTATGAAAATTTCTGTTATGTGTTCAGGCGGAAAGAATGACGATATAGCCATTAAACTTTTCAGCGGACTGGGCATTGAAGTAAAAATTATGCCTGAAAATGACAGATATTTTACAGCCTCAAATGGTTGTCATTGTGGTTTTATTTTCGGAAAAGATTGCGAAACGTGTACAGTTATTGATGAAAAAAATATTATTCTTGACAATGACAGGCTTTCAGCAGTTTTCGCTAAATTCTGCAAAGAAAATAATTTACTGAAAAACAATACTTTTGTTGTGACATACGGAGCAGGTTATGGATTTATGAGATTTGCGGAAGAAAATAATATATCGGTTGTTACAGCAGGATTTGACGAAAAAAGCGTTATAACAAAAATGATTTCGGACGGTTACAATTACGGTACAGACAACAACGGACGAATTATATTTCTTGACGAAATGCCAGCCGGTGACGGATTTTTTACGGCTGTGAAACTTCTTTCTGTAATGAAACGGGCAAGACTTCCGCTAAGTGAACTTGCCAGCATGAAACACTATTCACAGATGACACTTGAGGTCGATATACCGCTGAAATTCAGGGAAATCTGGAAAAATGACTGTGTTATAACCGAACATATAGCCAATTATATACATCTTTTCGGAAACAGGGCTAAACTCTTTGTACATGAAAATCCATGCAAACCCTCTATAAATATTACGGCTGAGGGAATGGATTACAATGACATAAATGAGGCTGTCAACAGTATAGCCCAGAAAATCAGGGAAAGAACATCTTGAAAGGAGCATTAATTTTGAGAACAGCACAAAACTGGACAGACTACAGGATAATTGATACATCAGACGGTGAAAAACTTGAAACATGGGGAGGTATAAGCCTTGTGCGTCCTGACCCACAAATAATATGGAAAACTGATAAAAAAAATCCTTTATGGAATACGGCAGACGGGCATTATTACCGTTCAACTTCCGGTGGCGGTAAGTGGTCATTCAGGAGGAAAATTCCTGATGTATGGAACGTAAATTATAAAAATCTTAAATTCAATATAAAGCCGACAGGTTTCAAGCATACTGGACTTTTTCCGGAACAGGCTGTAAATTGGGACTTCATGGCTGAAAAAATCCGCACTGCCGGACGTGAAATAAATGTACTTAATCTTTTTGCTTACACGGGAGGTGCAACACTTGCCTGTGCCGATGCTGGTGCTTCTGTCTGTCACGTTGATGCTTCAAAAGGCATGGTGCAGTGGGCAAGGGAAAACGCCGGTGTTTCGGGACTTTCTGAAAAACCAATCCGCTGGATAGTAGACGATTGTGAAAAATTTATAGCCCGTGAAATTCGTCGTGGAAGACGTTATGATGCCATTATAATGGACCCGCCAAGCTATGGCAGAGGACCTTCCGGCGAAATATGGAAACTTGAAAATTCAATATATGACCTTGTGAAATTATGTTCAGGTGTATTATCGGATAATCCGTTATTTTTCCTGATAAACAGCTATACAACGGGTCTTTCACCGTCCGTAATGGGCTATATACTGGGTACGGTATTAACAGAAAAATTCGGCGGTGAGGTATCGTTTGACGAAATAGGTTTGCCGGTGGAATCAACCGGAATGACACTTCCGTGTGGTTCAACGGCTATATGGCAGAGGTAATTTTTTATGTCAGATATAATAAAAAGTCTTGTCGGAAATTTCATTGAAATATATAATATACAGGAAAGATTTTTAGGTGGCGGAACTGTTATTGAAGTCGACGACAAATGGATTAAAATGGACTGCATAACTGATGATGGTTATTCAGTCACGAGAATAATAAAAATAGATGTTATAGGTCGCATATCGTACTGTGATGATTAAAAATATTGTAAAAGGGGTATAAATGGCTAATATCATTGAGATAAGAAATCTTCATTTCCGTTATGACGCAGACAGCGAAAATCCCTCACCGGAAATCCTGAAAGGCATAAATCTTGATATAAAAAAAGGTGAATTTGTTGCGGTATTAGGTCATAACGGTTCGGGAAAATCTACGCTTGCAAAACATCTTAACGGAATACTTACCGCCACGTCCGGCACTGTCACGGTTGACGGAATAGACACCTCCGATGAAACTAAACTTTTTGAGTTAAGACAGCGTGCCGGAATGGTTTTTCAAAATCCCGATAATCAGATTGTTTCATCTGTAGTTGAGGAAGACGTTGCTTTTGCACTGGAAAATTTAGGTGTTCCATATGAGGAAATGCGACAGCGTGTTGACGAGGCACTTAAAGCCGTAAATATGTATGAGTACCGACTTCATTCACCAGCACAGCTTTCTGGTGGACAGAAACAACGTGTTGCAATAGCTGGAATAATTGCCATGAGACCAAAATGCATAATTCTTGATGAACCCACTGCAATGCTTGACCCACAAGGACGTAAAGAAGTAATTTCAGCGGTTCGGAAAATGAATCGTGAATATGAAATAACAATAGTCCTGATAACTCATTACATGGATGAGGCTTCAAAGTGTGACCGTGTTGTCGTTATGGATAAGGGAAATATAATCCTTGATAATATTCCCGAAAAAGTTTTTTCACAGGTGGAACTTTTACGGAAAATAGGTCTTGACGTTCCACAGGTAACTGAACTTTGCTACGAACTGAAAAAAGCCGGTCTTGACATATCACCGGAAATAATATCCGAAGAAGAGTGCGTAAAGGCATTATTAAAATTATTAAATTAAAAGGAGTTTTTACTATGAAAATGAATAAAATTATTGCAGGTATTATGGCAGTATGCGTTATGGGTTTTGGTGTTCCGTATGTAAATACGGTTGCGGAGAATAATTCCGTAATCACGGCAAGTGCGGAGGACGAAACAAAGTATACAGAGGGTACATATGAACTTCTCACATATAAAAATTACGGGGATTATATTGAAATTTCCGGTTGTGACAAGTCTGCAACAGAGGTTGTTATTCCGTCGGAGATATATGGTGTACCTGTTACAAGTATCGGAAAGGAAGCATTTTTTGATTGCAGTAGTTTAACATCAGTAACAATTCCGGGCAGCGTTACAAGTATCGGAGGCGGTGCATTTGCTGAGTGCAGTAGTTTAACATCAATAGAAATTCCGGATAGTGTTACAAACATTGGAAGATGGGTATTTGATGGCACTCTATGGCTTGAATCTAAACAGGCTGAAAATCCTCTTGTTATTGTAAACAATATTCTTATTGACGGTACAACTTGTTCAGGTGATGTCGTTATTCCTGACGATATTACAAGTATCGGACATTCTGCATTTGAGGAGTGCAAAAGTTTAACATCAGTAACACTTCCCGATAGTGTAACTAATATCGGAAAGTTTGCATTTTCTGATTGCATTAGTTTAACATCAATAAATATTCCTGAAAATGTAACAAATATCGGAGATTACGCATTTGATGGTTGTAAAAGTTTAGAGTCAATAAATATTCCGGATAGTGTAATCAGTATCGGAGACAGTACATTTTCTTTTTGCAGGAGTTTAACATCAATAAATATTCCAGATAGTGTAACAAGTATCGGAAGGTCTGCATTTTATGGGTGTAGTAATTTAACATCAATAACTATTTTAAACCCTGATTGCAATATTGCTGTTTATTGCAGTACAATTTCACATGGAATGTACGATGAGTACAACTATTATTTCTATGGCACTATATACGGCTATGAAAATTCCACTGCAAAGGCATACGCCGAAAAATACGGCTATAAATTTGTATCGCTTGGAAAAGCCCCCGAAAAAGACACCGCAACAGGTGACATGAATGGTGACAACTCTGTAAATGTAGCTGACGCTGTATTTTTGCAGAAATACATTTTAGGGGGTTCGGAACTAAGTGAGGAACAATATAAAAACGCCGATTTGAACGGCGACGACTATGTTGATTCTTTTGATATGGTTATGCTGAGACGTATGATTATTGAGAATAATAAATAAAAAGGAGTTTTTATTATGAAAATGAATAAGATTATGGCTGGCATTATGGCAGTTTGCGTTATGGGTTTTGGTGTTCCGTATGTCAATGCGGTTGCGGAGAATAATTCCGTAATCACGGCAAGTGCGGAGGACGAAACAAAGTATACAGAGGGTACATATGAACTTCTCACATATAAAAATTACGGGGATTATATTGAAATTTCCGGTTGTGACAAGTCTGCAACAGAGGTTGTTATTCCATCGGAGATAGAGAGTGTGCCTATTACAAGTATCGGAAGCAGTGCATTTTATAATTGCATTAGTTTAGCGTCAATAAATATTCCAGATAATGTAACAAGTATCGGAGACTATGCTTTTTCTATGTGCAGTAGTTTAACATCAATAGAAATTCCAAACAGTGTAACAAGTATTGAAGACAATGCATTTTACATATGTAAAAGTTTAACATCTGTAACAATTCCTGACAGTGTAACAAGTATTGGCTCTCATGCATTTTATGGTTGCAGTAATTTAACATCAATAAATATTCCTGACAGTGTAACAAGTATCGGAGAAGGTGCATTTTCTGATTGCAGTAGTTTGACATCAATAGAAATTTCCGACGGTTTAACAAGTATCGGAAGTGCTGCATTTTTTAATTGCAAGAGTTTAAAATCAATAGAAATTCCAAACAGTGTAACAAGTATTGAAGAAAATGCATTTGGTGAGTGCAGTAGTTTAATATCAATAAAGATTCCCGACAGTGTAACAAATATCGGAGGAGCTGCATTTTGGGATACTGCTTGGATTGGAGAAAAGCAAAAAGATAATCCGTTAGTTGTTGTAAACAATATTTTGATTGATGGTAGAGCCTGTAAAGGTGATGTTGTTATTCCTGATGGTGTAACAAGTATCGGAGACAGTGCATTTTATTTTTGCATTAGTTTAACATCAGTAACAATTCCCGACAGTGTTACAAGTATCGGATATGGTGCATTTGGTGGTTGCTACGATTTAACATCAATAGAAATTTCTGATAGTGTTACAAGTATCGGAGGTATAGCATTTGAGTGTTGTGGTAGTTTAAAATCTGTAACAATTCCCGACAGTGTAACAAGTATTGGAGAACGGGCATTTTATAATTGCAGTGGTTTAACAGAAATAACTATTTTAAATCCTAAATGTGATATTTATGATAATAACAGTACAATTTCAAATGGACGTAATAATAAAACTAAAGAATATTATTTTGACGGTACTATATACGGCTATGAAAACTTCACCGCACAGGCATATGCCGAAAAGTACGGCTATAAATTTGTATCGCTTGGAAAAACCCCCGAAAAAGACACCGCAACAGGTGACATGAACGGTGACAACTCTGTAAATGTAGCTGATGCTGTATTTTTGCAGAATTACATTTTAGGGGGACAGGAACTAAGTGAGGAACAATATAAAAACGCCGATTTGACTGGCGACGGATATGTTGATTCGTTTGATATGGTTCTTTTGAGAAAGAAAATCATCAATAAATAAAGGAGAGATAAAAAATTGGCAGTCCTGAAAACAGAGCAATTAACATATGTATACAGTCAGGGTACGCCGTTTGAGAAAACCGCCATTGACCACGTAAACCTTGAAATAAATGAGGGCGAAATAATCGGAATAATGGGTCATACCGGTTCAGGAAAATCCACACTGATACAACATTTCAACGGTCTTTTGAAAGCTACTTCCGGAAAAATCTATCTTGACGGCAAGGACATATGGGCGGACAAGTCTGAAATCCGTTCTGTACGTTTCAAGGTGGGACTTGTATTTCAGTATCCGGAGTATCAGATTTTTGAAGAGACTGTATATAAAGATATTGCATTCGGCTGTAAAAATATGGGTCTTGATGAGGCGGAAATAAAACGTCGTGTTATTGAGACCGCATATGATATAGGACTGCCGGAAGAAATTCTTGAAAAATCGCCCTTTGAACTTTCCGGCGGACAGAAACGGCTTGTTGCAATTGCCGGAGTAATGGCTATGAATCCCCGTGTGTTAATTCTTGACGAACCGTCAGCCAGTCTTGACCCTGCCGGTCGTGACAGGATTTTTGACTGCATAAAAGCTTATCATAAAAAGACAAAAAATACTATACTTATAGTTTCGCATAGTATGGAGGATATAGCCAGATTTGCCGACAGAATACTTGTCATGAATAATGCCGGTGTATTCTGTTTTGATGAGACAGAAAAAGTCTTTTCACGTGCGGAGGAGATTTCAAAAATAGGTCTTGACGTTCCGCAGATAACTAAAGTTTTCCTTGAACTGAAAAAATATGGTCTTGATTTCGGCAAGAAAGTATATACGGTTGAATATGCAAAGGAACTTATTTTAAAAAATCTCAGGGAAAGGGGAATTGTATGCTGAAAGATATTACAATAGGACAGTATTTCCCGATGAATAGCGTTATTCACCGCCTTGACCCACGATTTAAAATAGTTATAACGCTTATATTTATAGTAATGCTTTTCACGGGAGAGTCTTTCATATGTCTGGGAATAAGTGCAGTTTATACATTAATTGCTGTACTACTTTCAAGGATAAAATTTAAAATGTTCATGAAAAGCATAAAGCCCTTGATGCCGTTTCTGCTTATCACGGCTGTACTGAATTTACTTTTTATGGGTGATGGTGAAGTTTATTTCCACTGGAAGTTTATTAAAATAACTTCTGACGGAATAAATGTAAGTGTTTTCATGATAATAAGAATTGTACTTCTTATTATGGGGAGTTCCCTGCTCACGTATACGACATCGCCTATAACACTTACCGACGCTGTGGAAAGACTTCTGTCACCACTGAAAAGGTTTAAATTTCCGGTTCACGAACTTGCTATGATGATGTCAATTGCACTTAGGTTTATTCCTACCTTGATTGAAGAAACGGACAAGATAATTTCAGCACAGAAAGCAAGAGGTGCTGAAATTGATACCGGAAGCATTACAAACAGGGCTAAAAACATGGTATCAATACTTATACCGCTGTTTATATCGGCATTCAGGAGGGCGGACGAACTTGCCACCGCTATGGAGTGTCGGTGCTACAACGGCGGAGAAGGTCGCACACGTTTGAGGCAGTTGAAATCTAAATTGAGGGACTATACAGCACTTTCAGTGACAATACTTTTTTTTGTGTGCGTAATTCTTTTAAATATATTTATTTGAGGTCAACAGAAAATGGAAGATAATAAAACAACTACCGGAAACGGTTTAAAAAAGATAATTGATATTATCGGAAAAAACAGATTTATAACATTTATTTATGACAAGGGAATATTATGTTTTCTTTTATCGTTTATTATTCCGGCTGTGATAATGCTTTATGCGTTTTCGTGGAATAAGATACACCCGTTCGGTGACAGACAGATGCTTGTTGTTGATTTATGGCATCAGTATTATCCGTTTTTCCGCGTAGTGAGGGAAAAACTCATAAACGGAGATTCGTTTTTGTATTCGTGGAAGAACGGCATGGGAACTAATTTCCTTTCACTGATTTCATACTATGCGTGCAGTCCGCTTAACTGGCTGTCGGTATTTTTCAGTGACGAAAATGTAAGGGACGCTCTCACTTACATACTCATTGCAAAGATAGGTTTCAGCGGAGCATTTTTCAGTTGTTTTCTACGTTATACGTATAAACAGAAAAACTTTTCAGTATGTATGTTCTCAACAATGTTTGCATTATGCAGTTATATGTTAGGATACTACTGGAATGTAATGTGGTTTGATACAATAGCACTTTTTCCGCTTGTAATGACAGGCGTTGTAGCTATATGCCGTGAAAGAAAATGGAAACTATTCACAATATCGCTTGCCTTGTCACTTGTTTCAAGCTATTATATAGGATATTTTACGTGTATATTCTGTGTATTCATGTTTGCATCTGCCGGAATTATTGAACCGAAAGGCATTAAAGATTTTTTTGTAAAATTCTTTATTATGGTGCGTTCCTCAATATTGGGAATAGCTTTATCGGCATTTATGACTTTACCGGCATATTTCGGACTGAAACTCACTCACAGTGCAGATAACAGTTTTCCGAAAGATACAGTATTCTATGAAAAATGGACAGATATTTTCAGGAATTTACTTTCATTCAGCGAACCTGTAAAAGTTGAGGGACTGCCTAATTTTGCGTGTGGAATGTTAGCAATATTGTTATTCGGAGTGTTTTTATTCTCAAATGGCATAAAAATACGTGAAAAAATTTCAGTGCTTGTAATGCTTGCTGTAATTGTCGTAAGCTGTAACATGAATAAACTGAATTATATATGGCACGGATTTCATTTCACAAATCAGATACCATACAGATTTGCATTTATATTCAGTTTTGTGCTTGTCGCATCGGCATTTCGTGCATACGACGTTATAATGAAAAAAGGCATAACAATATATCAGTTTGCCTTGCTGATAGTTGCACCGGCAGTATTCTTTTATCTGCATTACTATCAAATTCCTAAAAATTTCCCATTAAGTTCCACAAACAGAACTGTATTACTGATAGTATCAGGTGTGACACTTGCATTAATAATACTTTCTGCTGTGCTGAAAAACAGAAAATATAACATTATTTTCGTGCCGATTTTTGCGGTAGCATGGGGAGTATTTTTCATGTTCTATGCTGATTCCGATGAACATATTAAAATGGAAGATATTTTCGATACCGAAAAGACAGACGCTGTAATGGCATCACTTTTAGTGACAATATTATTTTTCATGATATTTGCACTTGTAAAAATAATAAACATAAAAAATCCTGCTTTAAGGAATGCCGTTACAGGTGTGGCACTTTCATGTGTGCTGGGCTTTGAACTTGTTGTAAATTCCGTTATAGGCGTACAGACAGTCAATACATCAAGTTATAACGGTTATCCGGATAAAAATGAACAGGTTCAATCTTTGCTTTCTGGTGTACGAAAAAGTGATAATGAACTTTTCTACAGAACAGAAATGACAGACACATATACACTTAATGACAGTGCATTATATGGATATTACGGACTGTCACAATTTTCGTCATCTGCAAATGTTTCAGTCACACGCCTTATGCGGAGAATGGGTCTCTATGCTTCAGAAGCCGGCAATAGATATTATTACAGGACGGCTACTCCGGTGGTAAATTCAATTTTCGGAATAAAGTATATTATTTCTAAAAAGGGTCTCATGAAAAGCGGTGAAATGGCACTTGAAATGCAGAAAACCAATGATAATGTATATCTTTATGAAAATAAATATCCGCTTTCACTTGGATATATGATGAATGAAGATATTCTTGAACTTGAAGACAAAAATGGTGTAAATCCGTTTGAGTATCAGAATACTGTTATGAAGCTTGCTACAGGTTCTGAAAATCCATGTTTTACGGCACAGCCAGTGGCACTTGTTGACTATAACAACATGAACGTTAAAAAAAGCGGTTACGGAAACTACAGCTTTACGAAAGACAATGGAGGTCTTTCTGCCAGTGCAATATACAGCTATGACGGAGTGGAAAATGCCTGTTTATACGGCTATGCCAATAACGGAAGTTGTGATAAAATCAAAGTAACATCGGACGGGACTGTTATTGAAAGTGAAGTTTCCATTGAGGATTATCCTGTAGTGTTCCCTATGGGAAACGGTCAGGCAGGAACAACCGCTGATGTTGAAATTTCCGTCAAAGAAGACAACAAAAGCGGAAGTTATACTCTTGTGGTTTATGCATTGAGACAAAGTGCTTTTGAGGAAGCCTATAACAAACTTGCCGACGAACAACTGAATATAACATCATTCAGTGATAAAAAAATATCCGGCGATATAGACGTTATTCAGAACGGTGTATTATTCCTTTCAATGCCATATGAAAAAGGCTGGACGGTCTATGTTGATGGTGAAAAAACTGAAACTTTTCCGGTACTTCATTCAATGATGGGTGCAAGAGTTTCCGCCGGACATCACACTATAACCCTTAAATATATGCCAGAGGGTCTTGTTACTGGCGTTATAGTTTCCGGAACGGCAGTTATACTTTTCGGCGTTGTGGCGTTCTTTGATTTCAGAAAACGTAAACGCAGAAAAGAAAATCCGGAAACAGAAAATTCCGGTATTCCGGAAAATGAGGAAATTCCGGACGAAAATATTACAGAAAATGAAATTTCCGGACAGGAGGTTGAAAATGAGGAATCTGAAAGTGATGACAGCTTACAGGGGGACGAATTACCACGGGTATCAGATACAGAGTAATGCAATTACTGTACAGGCGGTACTTGAAAAATGCATCTCAAAAGTGCTGAATCACCCTGTGACAATAACTGGCTGTTCGCGGACAGATACGGGAGTTCATGCAAATCAGTTTTGTTTTAATGTCCATACGGAAAGTAAAATCAGTACAAGGGGTTTTGTGCGTGGCGTAAACGGTGAACTTCCTGACGATATATCAATTTTATCATGTGAGAACGTTCCGGCTGAATTTCATGCAAGATTTGACTGCAAAGGTAAGGAATATATTTACAAGATACATTGCAATGAGTCTAAAAATCCATTTGCCACTGATTTGATGTTCCATTACAGGCGGAAACTCAATCTTGATACAATGAAAAAAGCTTCCAGTTACTTTGTGGGTACACATGATTTCTCATCATTCTGTGCAGACTGTACGAATGTTTCAACAACTATACGCACAATTTATTCGCTTGACATAGAAAATTATGGTGATACGGTGATAATACTTGTAAAAGGCGACGGTTTTCTGTATAATATGATTAGGATTATTGTTGGGACACTCCTTGACATAAGCGAGGGGAGAATTTCGCCGGACGATATTCCGGAAATCCTTTCGGCACATGACCGTCTTAGAGCCGGTCGCACGGCTATGGCACATGGTCTTTATCTGAACAGGGTATTTTATAACGAAAAAGATTTATTTTTGTGAGAACAGAAGATTTTACAGCAAGGAGTGATATAGATTGCCTCTTTATGACAAAA
Source organism: uncultured Ruminococcus sp. (assembly GCA_947176345.1). Classification (GTDB taxonomy): domain Bacteria; phylum Bacillota; class Clostridia; order Oscillospirales; family Ruminococcaceae; genus Ruminococcus. The sequence continues at coordinate 5,576 of CAMWQI010000004.1, read as the reverse complement.
ACGATATAGTGGAAGTCAAAAACCGTGAAAAGAAAAAGAAAAAGCTGACAAAGTTATTTATATTCCTGATTGTTGCTTCAATAATTACCGGACTTTATTTTACGAAAGATATGTGGCTGAACAAAATGCGTGGCATAGGCAGACAATATAATACTATAATAAATTCCGGAACGCTTGCAGAGGGAAATTTTCCTATAGAGATAAACGGCGAATACGGTTATCAGTTAAAGCAGACACAGGATAAATTTATTATATTAAGTGATGTACATATTTTTTTCTATAATATTGACGGCACGTTAATGAGAAAACGCCAGCACGCATATACTAATGCAGTACTTCAGGCGGAAAATGGCAGGGCTTTGATTTATGAAATCGGCGGTGATGATTTCTGCATTGAAAACGAGGAGGGAATTTTATATAAAAATAATTTCAGCAATAATATAATGTTTGCACGGATAAGTCCGGAGGGTTATACGGCAGTTGTTACTACATCTGATAATTACGACTGTGAAGTATTTGTATACGACAGCAAGGGAAAGTCGATATATGAAAGAAAATGCATGGAGAGTGTAAGCGACATCAGCTTTATAAATCAAAGCAGTGGCTGTGTTTTAAGCTATCTTATGGCGGAAAACGGTTCACTTACAACGGCGGTACAGCAGATAGATTTTTCAGAAAGCGTCGAAAACTGGACATCACCGGGTCTTGATACCGCCGGTCTTGACGTTTACGGCTATAATGATGGCGCTTTTGTAGTTGGTATGGACGCCTGTGGCTACATAAACGAAAACGGGCAGATAAGTTCCTATTACCGCTATGACGGAGAACTTAAAGGCGGTGCAAGCGTAAACGGAAAATCAGCCGTTATCATAAACAACTATGACAGACGTAAATATATTATGGTGCTTTTCACCGGAAATACTTCCGAACCGCTTATAATTGACCTTGGACAGGAGACTGTTGATGTTATAGTATATGGAGGTCTTGCATATGTAATGTGCAAGGAGGAAATAAGAGCATACGACTTTGACGGTGTACTGCGTTCAACGGCTACAATATCTGATTCTTATTCAGGTTTTGCAAGAAGCAAGGAATATATTTTCCTGAAAGGCTACAATAAAATTGACAGAATAGACTATGAAAGCTGATATTTTTTTCAGAAAGGAGGAAAGCACATGGGTATAATTATACTTTATGTGCGGTTGAATGATAGAACAATTTTGGTGGCTGTATGATTTAATAGCCGTTGTGGCAGTAATTTTATGCATTTATCTTTCAGCACGAAAAGGAATTTTCAAATCGGCAATAACTCTTATAGGTTGTATAATCGGCATTTTAATTTCAGTGCCTATGAGTTCAGCGGTTTCAGAAAGTATATACAAGACTGTAGTGCGTGACAACAATGTAAAGACACTTGATAAATCACTCGGTGAGGTGGAAATATCCGTATATCTGGCAAGTGCACTTGAAAAACTGGATTATAATGTAATTGTAAATTCTGCAAAACTTGATGAAATTCTTGAGTCGGAAAAAGACACCGACGAACAGATTTATAAATATTTAAATAATATAAACGGAAAAAAAGTTGACAATGAAGAGAATTTCAGGGATAATCTCAATATAGCTTATGCGGAAGTAATCAAGAATATTTTTTCCAAAGATATTGGCAGTTATGCTCTTGAAACAGCGTCCTATAAAATCAGAAGTGGAAAAAAAGATGCCGGAAATCTCATAAAAATGATGAAAAACGGCGAAAACCGTAAAAAAGTTGCTGAAATTATTGCCGATGATTACATAAATGACGCTTACATTACAGTTATAAGACTTGTGGCATATACGGCATTTTTTGCCATAATATTTATTATTGGCATTCTTACAGCTAATTCATTGTCCGGAAGTCAGCGTGATGTTGATGTCGGAACAGGTTCACGCGTTGCAGGTGGTATATGCGGAGCAGTCACGGGCGTGGCGGTAGTGTTCATTATAGCGGTGCTTGTAAGGCTTTATGTGGTCATGGGAAGCAATGAAAATTTATTTTTTGATACAAAAACTATTGACAAAATGTATATTTTCAGGTATGCTTATGATATTGCATATAAACTGTAAAGATATATTATATTTTTCCGAAGGAATATTTTACGGAAATAAAGAAAAACTAATAACAGGGGGAAATGCCTGATGATGATGTGCAGTAAATGTAAAAAAAGACCCGCGGTTGTATTTATTACTTCCGTGCAGGGAAGTGAAAAGAAAAATGAGGGGCTTTGCCTTTCATGTGCGAATGAAATGAAAATCCCACAGATATCAGAGTACATGGACAAATTCAATATATCACAGGAAGAAATTGACCAGCTTTCTGACCAGGTGATGACTATGCTTGATGGTGACAGCTTTGAAATGGGTGGTTCAGGACTTATGCCGGATTTCTTTGCGAATATGTTCGGTATGAATAACGGCAACAAAATGAATGAAATTCCTGAATCGAAAAATCCGCCTGAAAACAAGCCCGAAAAGGAAAAACGCAGTCTTTTCGGCAACAGACGTGAAAGAAAACAGAAAGAACTTAAATTCCTTGGAAGTTATTGTACTAATCTTTCCAAAAAAGCCGAAAATGGTGAGCTTGATAATATTATCGGTCGTGACAAGGAAATAGCAAGAGTAGTGCAAATTCTCTCAAGACGTACAAAGAATAATCCGTGTCTTATCGGTGAGCCAGGTGTGGGCAAGACCGCTATTGCTGAGGGTATAGCACAGCGAATAAATGAGGGAGATGTTCCGTTTAATCTTGCTGACAAGAAAGTTTATCTGCTTGACCTTACCGCACTTGTTGCCGGAACACAGTTCAGAGGACAGTTTGAAAGCCGTGTGAAAGGTCTTGTTGATGAGGTAAAGCGTGAGGGAAATATTATACTCTTTATCGATGAAGTTCATAACCTTGTCGGAGCAGGTGATTCGGAGGGTTCAATGAATGCTGCCAATATTCTTAAACCAGCACTTTCAAGAGGTGAAATTCAGGTTATTGGTGCAACCACTTTCAGTGAGTACAGAAAGTATATTGAAAAAGACTCCGCACTTGAAAGACGTTTCCAGCCAGTAACAGTCACAGAACCTAACATTGAGGAAACTGTAGATGTACTTCTTGGAATAAAGAAATATTACGAAAATTACCATAGAGTGCATATTTCTGATTATCTTGTAAGGGTATGTGCTGTACTCTCGGAAAGATATATAACAGACCGTTTCCTGCCGGATAAGGCTATTGACCTGCTCGATGAGGGCTGTGCACACGCCTGCATACGTTCACCTGAAATTGCAGAATACGACAAAATCAAAAAGGAAATTGCAGTTTTAGAGGGTATGGAAAAAAATATTTCCGAACAGGCAGAACCAGACTATAAGGCACTTGCGGAAGTAAAGGGAAAACTTATCCGTACTCGTGAAAAAGAAGCTGAACTTAAAGAAAAGGCTGAAAGCGTTCAGGTTATGGAAGAAGATATAACAAAAGTCGTTGAATTATGGACGGGTATTCCGGCAAGCAAAATTGCAGAAACTGAATTTTTGAAAATAGCAAGACTGGACGGTGCACTTAAAAAACGTGTTCTCGGACAGGACGAAGCTGTAGAAACACTTTCAAAGGCTATAAAGCGTACAAGAGTGCATTTAAATAAACGTCGCCGTCCGGCATCGTTTATCTTTGTAGGACCTACAGGTGTGGGAAAAACTGAACTTGTCAAGGCACTTGCTGAAGAAATGTTCGATTCGACAGAACCACTTATAAGGCTTGATATGACTGAATATATGGAAAAACATTCAGTAGCAAGAATGATAGGCTCACCTCCCGGATATGTCGGCTATGATGAAGCCGGACAGCTTACTGAAAAAGTTCGTCGCCGTCCGTATTCAGTAATACTTTTTGATGAAATCGAAAAGGCTCACCCTGATGTAATGAATATCCTTATGCAAATTCTTGATGAGGGAAAAGTTGATGACGCACACGGAAGAACTATCAATTTTGAAAATACAATAATCTGCATGACATCAAATGCCGGCTCTACTGATAAATCTGTAGGTGTGGGATTCAACAGGACTGAAAATGAAATTTCACGCGATAAGGCTATGAAAGGTCTGCGTGAGTTCTTACGTCCGGAATTTATAAGCCGTATAGATGAGGTTGTTGTATTCAGACAACTTGACAAGAAAGATTTCGCAAGTATTGCATCGCTCATGCTTGATGAGATGATTGAACCGCTTGCTGAAAAGAATTTAAGTATCAGCTATGACAGCAAGGCACTTTCACTTATAGCTGAAAAGTCCTATGGCAAGCCATATGGTGCAAGAGATATAAGGCGTGTAATTCGTCAGGATATTGAGGATAGAATTGCTGAAATAATTATTGAAAATGCCTCCGGAATAAAGGGAATCGATGTATCGGCAGACGGTGAAAATATTATTGTTACTGCAAGGGCAAAAGGAGCATCAGACGATGAAAACTAAAATATTGGCACTTGTTGCTGTATTGTGTCTTGGTATTGTTTCATGTAGTAGCAAACCGGAAGAAAATTTATATTCAAGTCCAGAGGAAAGTTCAGAAGTTGTTAACCCTACTCTTGAAGCAGAAGAGTCACTTGATGAGGTTATGAAAATTCCGGACAGTGCGGAGGCTATGAAAAATAATTTTGCGGGTGTTCCGTCTGTTGATGAAGGACCTGTAATAAGTATAGGCAATACCACAGTAAAAGCCGGTGAGATAGCAGAAGTAAAGGTATATGTTGAGGGTGCGGATTTCAACTGGAACAACTGCGGTATTCACCTTACTTATCCTGATGTTCTCAAATGCGTTTATGAAGATAACGACGATTTGTTTCTGAAATATGAAAAAGGTGAAGCGTCGGAAAACCATATTGGCATTGTTGCTATGGAATGGAAAAAAGAAAATAATCCGCCAGAAGAATTGACTGCACAAAATCTTGGTACAATGTTCTTTACTGTCATGTTCAATGGAAATGAGGGTCAGGACGGTGAAATTCTTACTCTTTATCTCAAAGTTCCGGAAGATGCGGAATCCGGAACAGTATATCCGGTAGATTTCTATTATTTGGGTACTGATATGTTCAGGAATGCTGAAAATAATCTTTCATTTGAAAAATATGCGTTTGAACATACACAAGCTGGCACAATAACTGTTGAATAATATATCAAGGGGATAGGAACATAGTTCCTATCCCCTTTTTTACTGCATATTCTGCAATGCCATGTCAATGGCTTTTTTGTCAAATCCGATGACGGTTGTATCACCTATGACTGTTACGGGCAATGAACGCTGTCCGGTAAGCGCCGTAACATGACGTAAATTGAACGGCTCACGGGCATTTATAGTACGAAATGATACACCTTTTTCGTCAAGATAACGCCTCATTCGTCTGCACCATATGCAGTTTTCGGAAAAATATACTTCAACCATTTTTTATAACTCCTTTCTGATTTTTTTATACAGTTATCTGTAATTTTATTATTGGTTTTTATAACAGGATTATTCAGGAATTATTTATTTTTCTATTTTGCAGTTCGGGTAGTAG
>CAMWQI010000003.1 GCA_947176345.1 uncultured Ruminococcus sp. | reverse complement strand
TACAGCAAGTGTAAGACTTGCTATAAATGCGGTTAATTTTTTTATGTTTTTCATAACATATTCCCCTTTCATAGTTAAAATATTAAAAATATAAAATCTATAATGAATTTAATATCTTTATATATATGGTAGCACATTTGTTTAAAATTGTCAATAGTATTTTTCAAACTTTTGGTCGGAATAGGAAATTTTGTCAAACTGCACAAATGTATGCCCACTAATTTTATATGATAAATCTTTTTATTTTTATACCTCTACAAAAAGTAACATATTTTTTATTTATAATCTATAGACAAATTCAACAAAACATGTTATAATATTACTGAAACTACATATATAATGCCGTATGGCAGGAAAGGATTTATTGTATGCTTTATGAAAAATCATGCGGAGCGATTGTTTACCGCAAATTTCACGGCAATACTGAAATACTTCTTATCAAGCATATAAACAGCGGTCACTGGTCATTTCCGAAAGGTCATGTTGAAAACGGTGAAACGGAAATGGAAACTGCTAAGCGTGAAATAAAAGAGGAAACCGCTATAGACGTGATGATTGACCCGACATTCCGTGAAACCGTTACTTATTCACCGAAAAAGGACACTGTAAAGGTTGTTGTATATTTTCTTGCCAGAGCGAAAAATGTTGATTTTACACCGCAGGAGAGTGAAATTGCAGAAATACGATGGGTGGATATATCTTATGCCGTCAATATATTGTCATACGAAAACGACAGGACTATTGTTTCCAGAGCGAAAAATGCCATTAAAAACATTCATTGATTTTTAGGGACTGCTGTGGCAGTCATTTTTTAATTAAAATAAATTATAAACCGAAAGGATAAAGTTATGTTGAAAAAAATTCTGAAAGGAAGTTCCTGTGCGGAGTGCCGGCTGTGCTGTATATTTGACCGTTACGACGTATGGGAAACACCCGTTTTTACACCTGAAATACGTGACAAAATACTTGAAGTAAAACCGGCAACAAAATTTATCAGCAAGGACAACGGATATATATTCAAGGTAGAGGAATTTTCAGATGAAGGGCTTTTTTCATGTCCGGCTCTCACAGAAAACGGCTGTATTCTTAGTGACAGCAAGCCCTTTGACTGCCGTATATGGCCTTACAGAATTATGAATATTTCTGGTCGGCGTGCTATAACAATAGCCTCCATATGCGATGAGCTTTACAACAGACCACTTTCACAGCTTGTGGATTTTCTGAAAGAGGGTCTTGCAGATGAAATTTTCAGATATGCAGATTCTCACCCTGAAATTGTAAAGCCCTATTATGAGGGTTATCCTGTTCTTATGTTTGAAACAAAAAAATTAGACTGAACGGCAGTTCACAAGATGATATAATGTAAAGGGGGAAAAATTGTGGAAAATATTGAAAAAAACTATTTTTGTTTTGCAGATTTTGAATTTACGTGTGGTTACTGTATACATAAACTTGACAGTGAAATACTTTCGGCAGGGGTTGTGATATGCGACGAAAGTTATAATATAAAAGAAAGATTTTACTGTACTTCAAAGCCTAACCGTTATCCGAAAATGACAAAACAATGCAAAAAACTTACAAAACTTACACAGGAAGAAATAAATAATTCTCCCGACAGCAACGACGTTATGGCAGTTATTCTAAGATTGATACGAAAATATAATATCAATAAAATTTATGTATGGGGGAATTTTGACAAGACCGCTCTTGCGTCTGATACAAAACAGCATCAGCGTTTCGGCAAAGAATGTGCAAATATTCAGCGTGTAGGAAAACGTATCTATGATATACAGGAAAGTCTCACTGAAAAACTTGAACTTCCTGAACCCGTAAACATAAAAGAACTTGCTTCTGCATTCGATTACAAGCCACTTTCGGGAAGTTTCCATAATGCCCTCAATGATGCACTGGCACTTTATGTGATATATAAGGGAGTATATACAGAAGATTTATCGGAAAATGAAAAACTTGCTGAAATACGCCGTTTAAGAACTGAAAAAATTGAAAAACGTCGCATGGAAGTTGAAAAAAAACAAAAAGAAACAGCTTTGTCCGTGCCACTTACCGACAAGGAAAAGCTGTATTATTCAGGAATAGGCGAGGACAGCGACGAGGCAAAGAATTTTATATACCTCCGGAGTAAATTTGCAAGTTCAATGCAGAATAATCCCGAAAAGAATAATTTTCTTCTGCTTTACATGAAAACACCTGAAAAATTCAAGGTTATTCCGAAAGAAAAATATAACAGGACTTTACAGGGTCTGTCCGAAAAAGCGATTGACTTTGAAAGGGAAAATTTTTCAGAATTGCTTCTGAAAGAATGCATGAATTTCAGTTCAGTTAAATTAAAAATATAATTCAACTTCCTTTTGAATAGGACAATGTACGGGCAATGCCCTGTATGTCGCCGGATGTAATATTTATATCGTTTTTCAGTGCATGAATAATTTCCTCATTGACGGGAGAATTATTCTTATCTGCATTTATGATATTAAAATATTTCACGGCGATTTTATTTATATCAAGAACATTTTCAGCGTATTCACGGGCGTTTTTTTCTATTTTTGTGCGTTCTGCCGGATTTTTGGTAAGTTCTTTCAGGGCTTTGTAAATTTCACCGGATTCATTAATTTCACCCATTTTTTCAACGGACGGAATTTTCATACAGGCGTTATCCGGAATTTCTGAAAAACTTCCTATGTCATTCACGACGGAACATTTTCCTTTAGCAAGAATACGCATTAAACTGCCACTTGTTTCACCATTGTATGGATAGCGTAAATTAAGGCATATATCGGACATATCAATATATTCCTTGAATTTTTCAATATCAGTATATCCCGTTATTGTAACGAAATCTTTCAGATTTTCAGATGTGATGAAATTTTCAAGTTCCGACTGAATATCCGGAGCAGGTTTGCCGACAAGCATTAAATGAATGTTATCATTTTCTTTTTTTAATTCTGAAAAAGCCTTTAATAACGGAATAATTCTTTTTGTACGGTGTATTCCGCCGAATGCAGAAATTATTATTTTATCAGCCGGAAAATTATTTTTTACTTTTATTAATTTATTTTCAGTAAGCGGAAAAATTTCCGCATATAACGGAATTACAGTAACATTTCTTGAAATATTTTTTTCAAGTAATTTCTTTCTTGAATACTGACTGTGTACAATTATTCTGTCTGCTGAATCAGTGAGATAACTGTTAAGCTCCATGCCGTATAAATCAGGATTTGCTGAACCATTCAGGAGTGCATTAATATAATTTTCACATTTCGGAAAATCATTATCAATGAAAATTTTATATAAATCATAATTTCCCTTGCATAATGTCACGGCATAATGATAAAATGCCCCGTGCAGATTATAGTCATGAAGGACAACCGTTCCATGATATTTTTTTATATACTGGTACATATAAAAATGATATTCAGAATTTCCCACCTGAAAAATTGTATCTTTATAATTTCTATATCGTGCCGGATAGGAACGGTGGCTATATAACGAAACATTTTCAGGAAAAATGCAGTTTGCGTTATATGTTTCCTCAACAAAAACATCTATATTACAATAATTGCTTAATTCTTTTATTATGTCATAACTGTAGTCCGAAATTCCTGACTCAAGTGGTGGAAGTGGCGTGAAAAATGCAATTTTTATTTTTTTATTTTCTTCTTTTGATAACTTAATTTTGTTTATATTAATATCATTTATAAGCGAAATTATATTATCATTTATTTTGTTCCAACGATATAGGTCAAGACGTTTCATTCCTTTTTCTGCGTATTCAGAAAGAATTTTATTGTCACTGAGCATTTTTGTCATGCCGTCGGCTATCGATTGGTCAATATCTGCATTTACGAGCATTGCCGAATCACCGGCTATTTCCTTAAGGCTTGAATTATCAGCAGTAAGCACAGGTGTACCGCAAGCCCACGCTTCAACAATGGGAAGTCCGAAACCCTCATATTTTGACGGAAAAGCCATTAATGTGGCAAGGTTATAAAATTTCAGTAATTCCTCATCTGAAACAAATCCGGTAAAAATAACATCTTGTCCGACTTTATGCGAAACTGCAACGGATTTTAAATTTTTCATGCCATTTTCGGAAAGTTTACATACAACAACAAGTTGATATGAATTTCTTATATTTTCCGGCATAAGCGAGTAGGCACGTATAAGCCCGTCAAGATTTTTCCGTCCGTCCTCACCGCCAGTACACATGATAAATGGCTTTGTTATGCCGAATTTGTCAAGTAATAAAGATTTTTCAGTATTGCTTATATCGATAATTCTGTATTTTTCGTCAACTGCACCCCATATTGTACGTATATTTTCCGGACTGAATTTAAGATAATTTACAAGGTCATTTTTTACGCTGTCGGAAATAACAAATAATTCATCAGCCCACCGGAGATTTTCAACGCATTTCATGTACCAATTGTATGTGTTTTTATCAGATAAATATTTATTTTTCATTACATATGGGATTATGTCGTAAACTGTCGTGATTACTTTCACACCCTCAAACCATTCTTTTTTGTACAGTGTGAAAGACGATTCAAATGGAGATGTTATATAGAAAATATCGATATTATTTTCGCGGATATAACGCCTTATTACGTTTCCGATAATATCGCTGTAGGCATCATTCCGGAGAAGTACATTATTTTTTCCGGTATCTATGAAATCTTCCGTGAAATTATTATTTGTTATCATAGGAGAGAGTTTAAAATCCCCATCAATCATATTCAGGAAAAAATATTTATTCTGACTGTCACGGTTTACCATACCGGTAAACTGACTTAACGCATAATTTCCGATACCTCTGTTTCTGCTCATGTAGCCAAGAATTGCGACTGCATCAAAAGCAATATTCATGATTTTATATCCTCCTGTCGCTTGTCGATAAAGATAGAATTTATTCCGGTGAATGCAAATTCAATATAATCATTTTTCTGCATAAATTCAAGAATTTCATTATTTTTCTGACCTATTGTGAGACCGTTTTTGTATTCTATCATTTCACAGATTATTATAAGTGGTCTGAATTTTTCAAAATCGGTCATTTTAAGTATTGAAAGTTCCATGCCCTCAATATCGATATTCATTATGTCGGGAGCTTTTTCCGGAAAATATTCCTCAATGATTTCATTTATTGTTATGGAATTGATAGTTATTTTTTTTGTAATTTTAAGTGACGGGTTTTCCTTAATGAAATTTTGCACGGCGTTGTAGTCGCTTGTTGAAAGTCCGTCGCCGTTCAGGATATAGAAATCAAGAGTTTCACCGGATTTTTCCGCAAGGCATTTATTTATTACAATATCTTCCGGACGTTTTTCTACAAGTTCCATAGCAAGTTCGGGGTTAGCCTCAAGAAGTACACCTCTTGCACCCGACACATAAAAATTATAGGTATTGCTTAAATGAAAGGCATGGTTTGCACCTAAATCAAGGTAAGTTCCTATCTTCCGACCCAGTGTATTGAAAATATATTTTATAATGCTGTCCTCACCGGACTGTGAAAAAGTCATATTTATATTTTCAAGTGAATTATGCATTTCTTTCATTGAATTTTCCATTTCAGAAATATATTTATCTGTCTGTGAAATATAATTATTCATTTTGCTTATTTGTCCGTTCATATCGTTAATTTTTCTTTCAAGTTCATTGATAGTTTCAAGACGTGAATTTATTGTATTTATTTCACAGTTCACTTCTGCCGAAAAAATGTTATTTGCGCAATTATAGTCCGTTTGTTGTATCATGCACGGCTCTACAAACCAGAATGTCATTCGGCGGATAAAACGCTTTAATAAGCATGATATTTTGCCTTTTATGCCCTCCGCCTGTATTGGTCTGTATGAATGATTAACGGAAGTTTTATTCATTCTGTCAAGCGAATCAAGCATTTTTGTATTTATTTCACTTACGGAAAAATCAGCATCGGGAATTATTTCAAAAACTCCCGATAATTTTTTTATAATAATTTCTGTTTCAAGATTATCATATTCTATACTCAAAATTATAACCTCCATTCATGAGATATACTGAAATAACCTGTACTTCTGTCATCTGATATGACTTCAAATTCACAGTAATTCCGGTAAAAATCCATAGGTGTGCCGTCTGCATCAACTACAGCAACATTAAGAATATATTGTCCGGCAAGTAATGGAAGATTTTCAATTTCAACTGAAATAATTCCGTCTGAATTTGTCGGATTTAATTTTATTCTGTCAAGCTGTGTATTGTTTCCGTAAAGACATTTTCCCTCTAAAGTGTAAAAACCAAATCCGAAAACATATTCATCAAGTTTTTTATTTATGTGATAATGAATTTTAATTTTCAGGTTTTCGCCTGTCCGGAAAATTCTTACATCTTTATTTTCATGATTTAACATTTCTGCTTTTTTAATTTCAACATATTTAAGTCCGAAACGGTTAGCAGAATAATCTATACCGTTGTTATTTTCCGGAGTTTCTTTCGGAATTTCAATTATTTCTTCCGGTGGTTTAGGTTCGGAAGCCTGCTCCGGAATATTTTCAGTTTCTTTTTCTGTTTTGATTTCATGTTCAATTTTTTTGTCATTCATGAAACTGAAATAAGCATCAACAACTTCGTCAGAACGTCCCTCACGTACTATAATACCATCATTCAGCCATATAGCCCTGTCACAGAATTTTTCAATAGTAGATAAATCATGCGTTACTATAATAATTGTCATGCCGTGTGATTTGAGTTCACGAAGACGGTTAAAACATTTCGTCTGAAAATTTGTATCACCAACCGCAAGAATTTCATCAATAAGCAGAATATCCGCATCAACATTTATTGCCACAGAAAAAGCAAGTCTCATATACATACCTGACGAATAAGTCCTTACTGGATTATCAATGAAATCTTTCAGTTCAGAAAATTCAACAATTTTATTGAACCTTGCGTCTACTTCCTTTTTGGTAAGCCCGAATATAGATGCATTTGTATATATATTTTCACGTCCGGACATATCAGGGTGAAAACCTGCACCCAGTTCAATAAGGCTTGAAACTCTTCCTTTCATGACAATTTCACCGCTATCGGCATACATGATTTTAGTGAGAAGTTTAAGGGTGGTACTTTTTCCACAACCGTTATGACCGATAAGTCCGATAGCCTCACCACGTCTGACCTGAAAACTTATTCCTTTCAGGACTTCACGTTCTTCATAGCGGGTGCGTTTCCGGAACAGTAATTTTTCTTTCAGTTGTGAGCCTTTGTCAAAATATATCCTGAATTTTTTTGTTATATTTTTAACATCAATAACAATATCATTATTCATTAAAGTTCCTCCGCAAAGTGCTTTTGTAATTTAAGGAAAATGAAGTGTCCGGCAATAAGAAATATTATTCCAAGCACAACCGACGATATAAGGCTTGAAAGCTCCGGAATTGTCTTGTAATAAAGAATATCACGATAGCACTCAATTATATGTGTCATGGGATTAAGATTGAATATCGGCAAAAGTCTCTCCGGCACTATTGATTTATCATACATAATAGGTGTCATGTACATCATAGCCATTGCGACTATGCCCAGAATGTGTTCAAGGTCACGGAAATATACAGTCACTGCCGAAACTATAAGAGCCGTACCAAGTGCAAGTATATATTCCACAATCATTATTACCGGTAAATATAACAATGAAATAAAATTAAAGCCTGTCCCTGAAAATATAATCACTGCGAACACAACAATAAAACTTAAAAGCATATTCACAAAACAGCTTGTCACGTATGAAATGGGTATTACTTGTCGCGGAAAATATATTTTCTTGACTAAATCTTTTTGTGCCACTATAGACGCTGAACCACCTGTCACGGAGGCTGAAAAGAATATCCATGCAATAAGTGCTATGAAAAGATATAAATAATATCTTTCAATATCCGTTTTAAGTATCACCTGAAAAACCATTGTATACACAACAAGCTGTAACAACGGGTTTATGAAAGTCCATAAAAAACCTAATACAGAGCCTTTATAACGTCCTCTAAGGTCTTTTTTTACAAGACTTATAATCATATGCCTGTAGGCATAAATTTCTTTTAATGTATTCATAATATCTCCTTTGAGAATTTAATTATATATATTATATCACGGTATATTAACGGCTGTCAATGAAGATTTTTCCAGTGTACTGTTTTATTTTCCTGTAAATCACTTGATTTTATTCAGAAAATATGCTATAATACTTACAGTATTTAAAACAAATAAAGTATACAAAAAGGAGAATAATATGAAAAAAATTCTTTCAGTCATCAAAGAAATCAAACCATTTAGCATAGTAATGCTTACGGTTGCCGGAATAATAAACGCTTTCGGAATAACAGTTTTTCTTATGCCGGTAAAGCTTTACGACAGTGGAATATCAGGCACATCAATGTTACTTTCACAGGTTACGCCTGATTGGTTGTCATTGTCGATATTCCTTGTTATATTGAATGTTCCATTATTTCTTTACGGGCTGAAAAAACAGGGAGCAGGTTTTACATTCTGTGCGATATACACAGTAGGGATATACTCAGTTGTTTCGTGGCTGATAACGGATGTTCTCCCTGTAGATGTAAGTATAGCTTCACCGCTTGCCGGCACGGATTTGTTATTATGTGCATTATTCGGAGGAGTTGTTTCCGGAATGGGCAGTGGTCTTGCCATACGTTTCGGCGGAGCTATGGACGGCATAGAAGTAATGGCTGTTATCTTTGCAAAGAAAATGGGTTTAACTGTCGGAAATTTCGTGATGTTCTATAACTTTGTATTGTATGTCATATGCGGATTTGTTATTAAAAGCTGGATTTTGCCGTTGTATTCGATAGTTACATATGTTGCCGCCATGAAGACGGTTGACTATATAGTTGACGGTTTACAGCGGTCAAAATCCGCCATGATAGTTACTTCCAAACCCGATAAAATATGTCAAGAACTTATGGAGGAATTTGGTTGTGGAATAACTCTCATTGATGCTAAAGGTGGATTTTCCGGAACAGACAGGAAAATTCTTTACTTTGTAGTGAACAGATTTCAGGTAATGAAAATGAGGAATATTATCAGAAAACATGACCCTCTTGCATACATAACATTAACAGAAGTAGCCGATATATTTTCAGCGAATAAATAAAACCAAAGGGACGGTTTATCAGCCGTCCCCGTATATTCTTTCATGCCTTACTATAAGCGTTCTTATCAGACCTAAAATAATTCCCACAATAAATTCAAAAGCACCTGTTGAAAATATAAATAAATTGAAGTCTGTCAGGAGTTTTGATATGATATAAAATACAACGTGGTTTGTCTGATTATACACAACCGGCGGTGCTATAAAGCATACCGCACCCGCAACAAGAAGAATGACACCGCTTGGCATGAAAATATTTTTATAAAATCCGGCAAGATATTTTCCACGCTTGTCTACGATAACGGCTGTCCATATCATCAGGACACATACCACCGCAAGAAGTATCACAAGAGTTGTTGTTGAAAACATATAGTTTAAAAGCCTGAAATTAAATCCCGTATCGGCTTCCCATGAATCAACTGAAAGAATACTGTCAATTTTATTGTCACTTAGATTATAAAGCATATTTGAAAATTCATTCCAGCCAAGACCAGAACGAGCAGACATATATTCAGCAATATCACCGCTTGTAAGAGTGGGTTTTTGTCCGTTATTCAGAAAATAATCGGCGTATATACCGGCATTTTCGCCCATAAAATCAAGAATATCAAGATTAAGCACAAAATTTCTGAAATCGTTTTCGTTTGCCGTATAGTAGGAAATATTATAAAATCCGGATTTGTCATAAAGAAATTTATTGAAATCACGATTGCCATCATATTCAGCATCAAGGACTTTTTCCATATCAAGACGGTTTATTCTCTTTTCAACAACAGTACCGGAAAATCCTAATTTTATGCAGAAAATCAGACTCACTGCAATGACGATTATCATAGCAATAAATGTAATAATTCCGGCACTGAAAAGCCTGAAAGTTCCTATGTGTGTGGGTCTGTATTCCTGAACAGATGGTTGATATGTTTTATTTCTTTCACGTTGAGGCGGATTATATGGCGGAATATCCTCATATTCCGGTGGTTCATCGTATTCCGGTTCATAGTCATCATAGTATTCGTCATCGCTGTAATTATCATCATAATTATTATCTGCATAATTATAATTATTTTTTATATTTATATATTGAGTTTCTGAATTATCATCATAGTGTTCAGGAGTATTATTGTAATATTCTTCCTCATTGTCTTCCGGTTGATAAATTTTTTCTGGTGGATTTTCTTTTTTTGTTTCAGCTTTTTTCCTCAAGACCAAATCGGGAAGAGGTTCACGGGTATGAGTTTCCATGACCTTTTTCATCTGTTCAATTTCTTCTGTTTGTATTGGTGTCGGTTCAGGGCTTATATGCTGAATAGGTTCGGTACTGCCGAAAAATTTTTCCAGTTCCTTTTCCTCCGAATTTTCCTCAACGGGAATATTTTCAGGTGAAAATTCCGGCTGTGAGTTATTTTCCGGAGTATACAGATTTTCTGCCTGTATGGTTGTTTCAGTTTCATTAACGGAGGTTTCAGGTGCGAATGTATTGTTTTCAGGAATACGCTTTACTTTTTTTCCGCATACCATGCAGAATAAATCGTCATCATCAAGCATATTTCCGCATTTACTACAAAACATAGCAATTTTCCTTTCTTACAAATTATGTAAATATTAACTTATATTATATAACATTTGACCGGATATGTCAATAATCAGTACAGATTTTCAGATGGTTAACATACAGCAAGCACATTCTGATTTATTTTATTTGTAAAGTGTATAATATAATATACTGTAAAAATAAAATTTTATAGATTTTTTACAAAAATTTTATTTTTTATTGATTTTACAGGTATAAAGTGATATGATATAAGTTAAAGAGTTTCAAGTGAGGTGAGCAGAATGAAAAGAGGTTTTATTCTTGTGGGCATAGTCATTATTAACGGCACAGTCCTTAGTGGCTTGTGTCAGCTTCATTCTGCCCGTCAAAACTGAGTTCTTGCTTGACTGAATTTATATTCAGTTCATAACGCTTGGTTTATGAGCCTCCGGCAGAATGTCGGGGGCTTGTTGTATATCTGGTTAGAAAAATTTATCAGAAAGGAATTTTTTATATGAAAATATCAGGAGCAAAAATTGTTGTTGAAACCTTAATTGAACAGGGCTGTGACACTGTTTTCGGCTATCCGGGGGGACAGGTTATTAATCTTTTTGATGAACTCTATCTCTGCCGTGACCGCATAAAACACGTACTTACAGCACATGAACAGGGTGCGTCCCATTCCGCTGACGGTTATGCACGTGCCACCGGAAAAGTAGGTGTTGTTATTGCCACTTCCGGTCCGGGTGCGACTAACCTTGTCACCGGAATAGCAACAGCTTATCTTGATTCTGTACCTATGGTTGCCATTACCGGAAATGTTCCGTGCAGTCTTCTTGGACGTGACACCTTTCAGGAAGTCGACATTGTAGGTGTTACAATGCCTATTACTAAACATAACTTCATTGTAAAGGACGTTTCCGAACTTGCCGATACACTCCGCATGGCTTTTAAAATTGCAAAGTCTGGTCGTCCAGGACCAGTGCTTGTTGATATTCCTAAAGATGTACAGGCATCTTTATGTGAGTTTACACCAGAGGCACAGCCGATTATTCCTTATCCGCTGAATTTTGCATCGGAAGATAAACTTTGTCAGGCAGTTGAATTAATCAATTCCAGTGAAAGACCATATATATATTTTGGTGGTGGAGTAATTTCCGGCAAGGCATCTGAAGAAATTATTGCCCTTGCTGATAAAATTGATGCACCTATGGGCTGTTCACTTATGGGACTTTCAGCAGTTCCGGCGGATAATCCGCGTTTCCTTGGTATGCAGGGTATGCATGGTCATTATGCGTCTTCCGTTGCAGAAGATGAGTCAGACCTTGTTATTGCACTTGGTGCAAGATTTTCCGACCGTGCCACAGGTGACAAAAAACGTTTTGCAAAGAATTTCCGCATAATTCATATCGATATTGACAATGCCGAACTTGACAAGAATATTCCGTCTAATCTCTCCATACAGGGTGATATAAAGGACGCTGTGGCACGTTTAATCAAAATGGTTGAGGAAAAGAAACATGAGGCATGGTCTGCACGTATTCAGGAACTCCGTGAGGACGAAAACCGCCGTATTGAAAGTGCAAGGTCTGGCAGAGAACTTGACCCGTTTGCTATCGTTGACATTGTAAGCGAATACGAAAATGATTGTAACATCGTTACAGACGTAGGACAGCACCAGATGTGGACGGCACAGAGATACCCACTTAAAAAACCACGTACATTCCTTACAAGTGGTGGTTTAGGCACAATGGGCTTTGGTATGGGTGCAGCTATTGGTGCATACGAAGGAACGGGCAAGAGAAGTATTCTCTTTACCGGTGACGGAAGTTTCGGAATGAACTTAAATGAACTTGCAACGTCCGTTACACAGGGAACTCCCCTCACAATCGTAATCATGAATAACGGCGTTTTAGGTATGGTTCGTCAGTGGCAGACACTTTTCTTTGACAAGCATTATTCAAACACAACTCTTGACGAAAGAAAAACAGATTTTGTAAAGCTTGCTGATGCTTTCGGTGCAAAGGGTACAAAAGTTTTCACTAAAGATGAACTCCGAAAGGCTGTACAGGAATCTTTTGCATATAACGGAACTTATATTATTGACTGTGCCGTTGACTGTGATGAGTTTGTACTTCCAATGCTCCCCCCTGGTGGCTCTATTGACGATATTATTACAGAAATAAAGTGAGGATATTCCGGTGGAATTTTCCTTGACCGTATGAAAATTCTGTGATATAATGGGAAAAAGTCCGAAATATAAAAAAATTTTTTTGAAATTAAGAGGTGATTTCCAATGGCTAAACAATACATAATAGGCGTAATAGTTTCAAATATTGCCGGTGTACTCTCAAGAGTTTCCGGAATGTTCACAAGACGAGGATTCAATATTGACAGTCTCACAGTAGGTGAAACTGAATCAAGTGAATTTTCAAGAATTACAATTGCTTTTCATGGTGATGACGAAATCAAGGACAGAATAATCAGACAGCTTGACAAACTCCATGATGTAAAAGCCGTTGAAGTTCTTGACAGACACGAAACTGTCACACGTGAACTTCTGCTTATCAAGGTAAGAAATAATCCTGAAATCCGTCAGGATATAATGACAGCGGTTGAAATTTTCCGGTCAAAAATTGTTGATTATTCACCATCGTCTCTTACTATAGAGCTTACCGGTGAAGTAACAAAGATTGATGCTTTTATAGAACTCGTAAAGCCATACGGCATTATGGAAATGTGCCGTACAGGTATAGTTGCTGTCGAAAGAGGCGAAAACTGCCTTAAAGCATAATTGATTATCAGCCGTAAGGCTATAATATAAATTTTTAAAATAAAGGAGTAATTTAAAATGGAAAATACTGCTAAAGTTTTCTATGAACAGGACTGTGACCTGTCACTTCTTTACGGCAAGACAATTGCTGTAATTGGTTATGGTTCACAGGGTCACGCACACGCACTCAATGCTAAGGAGTCACTCGGCGATAATGGAAGAGTTATTATCGGTCTTTATGAGGGTTCTAAGTCATGGGACAAGGCTGTAGCACAGGGCTTTGAAGTTTTCACCGCTGCTGAGGCTGCTAAACAGGCAGACATCATCATGATTCTTATCAACGACGAAAAACAGGCTGATATGTACAAGAAAGACATTGCACCAAATCTTGAGGCTGGCAATATGCTTATGTTCGCACACGGCTTTGCTATTCATTTCGGACAGATTGTACCACCAGCAGACGTTGATGTTACAATGATTGCACCGAAAGGACCTGGACATACTGTACGTTCAGAATATCAGGCTGGAAAGGGTGTTCCTTGTCTCGTTGCCGTACATCAGGACGCTACCGGCAAGGCTAAGGAAATGGCACTTGCTTATGGTCTTGCTATCGGTGGTGCAAGAGCAGGAGTTCTTGAAACAACATTCAGAACAGAAACTGAAACTGACCTTTTCGGTGAACAGGTTGTACTTTGTGGCGGTTTATGTGCATTAATGCAGGCAGGCTTTGAGACTCTTGTTGAAGCAGGTTACGACCCCAGAAACGCTTACTTTGAGTGTGTTCACGAAGTGAAACTCATTGTTGACCTTATCTATCAGAGCGGTTTTGCTGGTATGAGATACTCTATCTCAAATACTGCTGAATACGGCGACTATATCACAGGTCCTAAGATTATCACAGACGATACAAAGAAGGCTATGAAGCAGGTTCTCAAGAACATTCAGGACGGTTCATTTGCTAAAGAGTTCCTTCTTGAGTCTTCTGGTGGCGGATTGGCACATTTCCGTGCTATGAGAAAACTTGCCTCTGAACACCCGTCCGAAAAGGTAGGCGAGGAAATCAGAAAGCTTTACAGCTGGAACAACGAAGAAGATAAGTTTATCAATAACTGATAACTGGTATTGCTGATTTGCAATCCGGAAATTTTCGGCTGTGAATCGAACTTTATTCGGGTGACGGTTCATAACAAGTGCCGTCACCTGTTTTTTTAAAAAATATATAACAGATTTCGGAGAATAATTTTATGATATGTAACAGTCTGGAAGAAGTAAGAGAAAATATTGACAGGATTGATAATGAAATTATCAGATTAATTGCCGAAAGAGGAACATATGTTATTCAGGCATCGCAATTCAAAAAAGATGAGGACAGTGTTAAGGACACCAGTCGGGTTGAAAAAGTAATTGCAAAAGTAAGGGAAAAAGCTGAAGAATATGGTGCTGATTCAGATATGATTGAAGCACTTTACAGAGAAATGATTTCAAGGTTTGTTAATATGGAAATGTCGGAATTTCAAAAAAATGCTTGATAACAGTTCCATTACCTGTTTTTATAATAATATTATGAGGAAAATATTATGTCTGATTCTTATATAAGAAAATTTATGCCAAACAGAAAGCATATTATTTCTTTTGTTTTTATTATTATATCTGTATTGCTTTTTTTAAGTGGTTTTTACAGAGCATATCGTATCAGCGGACGACATACAATGATTGAATTTACATTTGACTATCAAATCCACAAAAATGACAGTATACTTTTATCATTGAGACCATTTGAGACGAGATTAAAAGAAGCTGAAAATGATACTGTTGTGATATGGGGGCAAATGGGAAGCTTAAATCCTGTTAAGGATTATCAGATGTTTATGATTAAATTAGCTGGAAAATATCGTCCTGTTATGGTTACTATGAATACAGAGGAATATGATAAATTTCTGAACGGTGAGGAAGTAACAGGCTATTTCACTGAAAAGAATTTTAATGATTTTCCGGATTTTGTATTGAATATGCATAATTACTATGAACTGGAAAATAAAATTACAGACAAGGATTATTCAAAGCTTGGAATAGTAATTGTTGACCGCCAGAAAGAATTATTAAGTTTTATGTGGGGAATACCTTTTCTTGTTATCGGACTTATATTATTTAAAATTGCAGGTTCGGTGTTTTTCTATGTACCTGAAACGACAGATAAATGAGGATTTAAAATTATGTATGATGAAAAAATGGTAACGGTTTTGCAGTCAGCTTTTCAGAATGCAGTATCTTCACTGCGTAATGAACACAATGAAAATTTTTATTATTATGCTTTTATCTATGATGAGGGGCTTAGACCATATATTTCGGCATTGTCCTATGAATCATACAAAAATTTACTGATTGAAAATAACGTAATCCATGATGAAGACGGCTGGAAATGGTGTACTTTTGATTTTCCGTATTGTGCTTATGGATATGATGAATTTTTCACGGAAGTTGACAATATGTTTCTTGAAAGGGAAAAAGATTTGTCAGTCGATGAACTTTACAGCATTGAATGGGACACAAGAGTTGATTCTATGGAAGAAGCGTTGAAAAGACTTGATAAAGCCGGATTTTTCGGTACTGGCGAAATCCGTAAAAATATAATAATAAATGTTGAAGTTGCACCGCCGGACTGCAAAGAACATCAGAGGGCAGTACGTCTTAATCCTGAATCTTCATTGTTATCCGAATATCTTACGTTCTGTGAAGATGAGGAAGAATAATTATTGATTTTAAATTTATTAAAGTGAGGTAAAAAATTATGAGTGAAAATTTTTTCTGTTCAGGAGTTGAAAAGTCGTCACAGCGTTCACTTTTCAACGCACTTGGAATGACTAAAGAGGAAATGAAACGTCCGCTTGTTGGTATTGTATCGTCATATAACGAAATAGTACCCGGACATATGAATATAGATAAAATCGTTGAGGCTGTAAAGTTAGGTGTAGCAATGAACGGTGGTACTCCGGTAGTTTTTCCGGCAATAGCAGTATGTGACGGAATTGCTATGGGACATACTGGTATGAAATATTCACTTGTTACACGTGACCTTATCGCCGACTCAACAGAATGTATGGCACTTGCACATCATTTTGACGCACTTGTCATGATACCGAACTGTGATAAAAACGTCCCTGGACTTCTCATGGCTGCCGCAAGAATAAACGTCCCGACAATATTTGTCAGCGGTGGTCCTATGCTTGCAGGTCACGTAAAAGGAAAGAAAACAAGTCTTTCAAGTATGTTTGAGGCTGTAGGTGCATACACAGCAGGAAAAATGACTCTTGAAGATGTCGAAGAATATGAAAATAATGCCTGTCCGACTTGTGGTTCATGTTCGGGAATGTATACCGCAAACTCCATGAATTGTCTTACAGAAGTTTTAGGTATGGGACTCAAAGGCAACGGAACTATTCCGGCTGTATACTCCGAAAGAATAAAGCTTGCAAAAATGGCAGGTATGCAGGTTATGGAGCTTTACAGAAAGAATATTCGTCCGCTTGACATTATGACCGAAAAAGCATTTATGAACGCTCTTACAGCAGATATGGCTTTAGGCTGTTCGACAAACAGTATGTTACATCTTCCGGCAATTGCAAATGAATGCGGAATTGATATAAATCTTGATATTGCAAATGAAATCAGTGCTAAAACTCCTAATTTGTGTCATCTTGCACCGGCAGGACATACCTACATGGAAGACCTCAATGAAGCTGGCGGAGTTTATGCTGTACTGAATGAACTTTCCAAAAAAGACTTAATCAATCTTGACTGTATGACAGTTACCGGAAAGACAGTCGGTGAAAATATTTCAGGCTGTATTAATAAAGACCCCAAAACAATTCGTCCGATTGACAATCCATACAGCGAAACAGGCGGAATTGCTGTACTCCGTGGAAATCTTGCACCCGACAGATGCGTTGTAAAGAGAAGTGCAGTTGCTCCAGAAATGCTTGTACATAGAGGTCCGGCAAGAGTGTTTGACAGCGAAGAAGAGGCTATCAAGGTTATTTATGAGGGCGGAATAAAAGCCGGTGATGTTGTAGTTATCCGTTATGAAGGTCCAGCCGGTGGACCTGGTATGCGTGAAATGCTTTCGCCTACATCTGCAATTCAGGGAGCAGGTTTAGGCTCAACTGTCGCACTCATTACAGACGGAAGATTTTCCGGTGCTACCCGTGGTGCTGCTATCGGACACGTTTCACCAGAGGCTGTAAACGGTGGTACTATTGCATACGTCAAGGACGGCGATATTATTTCAATTGATATTCCGAACTACAGCATTAATCTTGAAGTTTCCGACGAAGAACTTGAAGAACGTAAAAAGACTATGCCAATCAAGAAAAAGGAAAATATTACAGGTTATCTGAAACGTTATGCGTCTATGGTATCATCTGCCGACAAGGGTGCTATAATCAACAGGAAATAAAAATATGAAAAACAAAGAACATTTGCCGGTATATGGCGTAGGACCAGTTATTGTAATTCCGCAGATAGTATTGACGGCAGTCGGAATTATTATGTCGGTGTGCGAAGTTTTGGATTACGGAAGAATAAATATTCTGAAAATACCGTTTCTTATTATTGGGATAATACTTATTGTTTCCGGTGCTTATATGTGGTATAGTGCAAACTATAAATCAAAGGTTTTTGACAGAATAGTTGAAAACAGACTTGTTACTTCCGGAATATATTCAGTTGTCCGAAATCCTATTTACAGTGCATTTTTAATGATATGTACCGGATCTGTTTTCATTGCCGGCAATGTGTTTCTGTTTTTGATACCATTTGTTTGCTGGATTTATATGACTGTATTTTTGAAACATACAGAGGAAAAATGGCTTACAGACCTGTATGGTCAGGAATATATTGATTACTGTAAAAATGTAAATCGTTGTATACCGTGGTTTCCGAAAAAAGATAATATTCAGAAAGGAGAAAAAACATGAATAAATCTGTTGAGGAATATCGTACTGAAATTAAAAAAATCCTTGATGAATATTATGAACTTCTTAAAATTTACGATAAAACTGAAATACAGGTTTTGGATTATGTTGAAATTCCGGAGGGAATGTTTACAGGAGAAGTTGAATTTGATACCAGATATAACAATGTAGAACTCCGAACATGGAAAATGATACCGTCTGATGTTACGGAAGACGACATTGCAGAACTTGAAAAAGAAATAGGAATGTGTCTGCCCGACCCTCTTAAAGCATATTATACATCATATTATCATTTGTGGGATTGGCAGAGAGACCTTTCTGAAAATTCGCCAACAGCAAAATTGGACGGAATTTATAACTCTTACAATGAACTGATGATACAATTTGGTTATCTGCCGTTTAGTTGGGATAATCAGCAAGGTTGTTTGTTTTGCATGAAATTTGACGAAAATAACAACGATTGCGGAATATACATGATTGACCATGGAGAAATGTTTAGTTTTCATGCAGAAACTGTAACTGCTCATGATATTGAAAAAGTTATGTATTTTGAGGCAAAAGACTTTTGCGAATATCTGTATAATGTAACTGTCGGTATGGTTAAGAAACTCATTGAATATGGATATTATTCAAATAAATAGATATATAAATTTTGGAGGTGTATTTTATGTCAGATGTATATGAAAAGTGTCCCGTGTTTGAAAATGAAAATTATCTGCTGAAACTTGTTGAGGAAACAGACGTTTCAGACCTGCTTGAAGTATACAGTGATAAGAATGCACTGCCGTTTTTCAACAGTGACAACTGCAATGGTGATAATTTCTATTATCCTACACAAGAAAAAATGCTTGAAGCTGTTAAGTTCTGGTTGTTTTCCTATCGTGAGAGATATTTTGTAAGATTTACTGTAATAGATAAATCTGTAAATAAAGCTGTTGGTACGATTGAATTGTTCCGCCGTGATTTCGAAGACAAATTTGACGGCGCTGGTGTTTTACGTCTTGATGTAAAAAGTGATTATGAAAAGGAAAATATTCTTTTTGATATTCTGTCAGTTATAGTTCCTTCGGCTTTTGAAATGTTTGATTGTACTGAAATAATAACAAAAGTTCCTATATATGCTGTTGAAAGAATAAAAGCAGTAAAGAAATTCGGATTTGTCAAATCAGAATATTTTATGATTGGCACACATGACGGCTATGCTTACAAAGATTACTGGGCTGTACATATTAAGAGGGTTAATGGAGAAATATAATGAGGATTGAACATATTGCTATGTATGTCATTGATTTGGAAAAGACAAAAGACTTTTTTGTCAAGTATTTCAATGCTGTTCCGAATAATATGTATCATAATAAAAAAACAGATTTCAGGTCTTATTTTCTGTCGTTTGATGAGGGAACAAGACTTGAAATAATGAACAAGCCACAAGTCAACAACATAAAAGATAACAAAAGAACAGGTTATGCACATATTGCGTTCAGTCTTGGAAGTGTTGAAAACGTTAACCGTTTGACAGCACAATTAAAGGCGGACGGTTATATAATCATAAGCGAACCACGCACAACCGGTGACGGATATTATGAAAGCTGTATAGTTGATTTGGAGGGCAACCACATTGAACTGACTATATGACAGAAAGGAAATTTGACCATGGTATATAATGAAGAATCCGGAATAGGCGTTATATTTGAGCAGTGGCTTTGGACTGTATTTGCAGTGATATTCTGCTGAAATAAAGAGGGATGTGATTTTTATGAAAGAATATATTAAAAACCTTAAAATTGAGGATATTCCGTGGCACAGAATGCTTACAGCATACGACAGGGCTGAACGCTATCCGGAACTTTTCAGAATACTTGACAGCATGGAAAATCTTGATGACGTTAAACAGGCATGGAATGATATTTCAGATTTTGAGCATCAGAGTACATTTTTTACACCTGCACCGTTTGCGGTGGTATTTCTTGCGAGAATAAGGAAAAAAGCTCTTAATGCTCCGGAAAATCCGGTTGCGGTATGGCTTGCGGACAAACTGACTGAAGAATTTTCATATTATTCCGAAATATGCGGTTGGGCTGAAAATTCAGAACACCCCGAACCCTTGCCGGAATTTTCGGATATGCTTGACGACAGATATTTAATTCCGGTGGATTTCGACTTTGAAAACATAGATGATTATGACTATTACATGGACGAATTTATAGAAAAACTTTTGCCGGAAGATTTTTTTTACAGCCTGTATCATTATACGGGTAAAATACTTTCTGAAATTTCCGGAGGAAAATAAAATGAATTTCAATATCAGGTCATTATATATATGCGTCAGGGACATGGACAGGGCAGTGAAATTGTATGAAAATTTTTTTGAGATGCACGTTACAGAAAAAGACGATATATACAGTGTTTTTGATGTAAATGGCTTTAGATTCGGATTGTTTGCCTATGAAAAAACAGGTGAAAAACATGATTTCGGAAGTAATTGTCTGCCAAGTATAAGCGTTGAGAGTGTGGAAACTCTCAATAAAAAAATCCGGAATATGAAATTATGTTTTCCGCTGACGAAAATCGGCAGAAACTTGGTTGTTGAATTTATTGATTCAGAAGGCAATCACATTGAACTGACTGCACCAGTTATATAAGAATACATAAACAATAACTTCATAAAGAAGTTTATTATAAAAAAATCTGAAAGGAATGATTAAAAAATGGGTATGACAATGACTCAGAAAATCCTTGCATCACACGCAGGACTGGAAACGGTTCAGGCAGGACAGCTTATTCTTGCAAATCTGGACTTGGTTCTTGGAAATGATATTACATCTCCGGTGGCTATCAAGGAATTTTCAAAACTCAACAAAGAGGGCGTTTTTGACAAAGACAAGGTCACAATGGTTATGGACCATTTCGCACCAAACAAGGACATAAAAGCCGCTGAACAGTGCAAGATGTGCCGTGATTTCTGTGGTGAAAAAGAGGTTACACATTTCTATGATGTCGGAAAAATGGGTATCGAACACGCACTTTTGCCAGAGCAGGGACTTGTTACTGCCGGAAACGTCGTAATCGGTGCTGATTCCCACACGTGTACTTATGGTGCATTAGGTGCATTTTCTACAGGTGTAGGCTCAACTGATATGGCTTGCGGAATGGCTATCGGCAAGGCATGGTTTAAAGTTCCATCTGCCATAAAGTTCAATCTCATGGGCAAACTCAGAAAATATGTCTCCGGTAAGGACGTTATACTTCATATTATCGGAAAAATAGGCGTTGACGGTGCTTTATATCGTTCAATGGAGTTTACAGGTGAGGGACTTTCTTCACTCAGCATGAGTGACCGTCTTTGTATTGCAAACATGGCTATTGAAGCCGGTGCTAAAAATGGTATTTTTGAAGTTGACGACATCACACTTGAATACATCAAGGCACATGGTGCAAAAGAACCGGCTGTCTATAAGGCAGACGAAGATGCAGTTTACGACGAAGTTATTGACATAAATCTTTCTGAAATCGAACCGACGGTATCTTTCCCGCACTTACCGGAAAATGCCAAAACATTTAATGAAATCAGCGATATAAAAATAAATCAGGTTGTAATCGGTTCATGTACTAATGGCAGACTCGAGGACTTACAGGAGGCTGCTGAAATCATGAAAGGTAAGCAGTGTGCAGATGGTGTCCGTGTTATAATAATTCCGGCAACACAGCAGATTTATCTTGATGCTATGGAACAGGGTCTTTTAAAGATATTCATTGAAAGCGGTGCAGTAGTTTCCACACCAACTTGTGGACCATGTTTAGGTGGACATATGGGCATTCTTGCAAAGGGTGAACGTGCAGTAGCTACTACAAACAGAAACTTTGTAGGACGTATGGGACACGTTGAGTCGGAAGTTTACCTTGCAAGTCCGGCAGTAGCCGCCGCAAGTGCTATCACAGGAAAAATTTCAAGTCCGTGGGAGGTTATGAACTATGAAGTATGAGGGTAAAGTTATTAAATACGGCGATAACGTTGATACAGACGTAATTATTCCGGCACGTTATCTCAATACAAGTGACCATGCAGAACTTGCTTCACACTGTATGGAAGATTTGGACAAAACTTTTGTCACAAGAGTACAGCAGGGCGATATTATTACAGCAGGCTTTAATTTCGGCTGTGGTTCGTCAAGGGAACACGCACCTATTGCCATAAAAGCAAGCGGAATTTCACTTGTTATCGCAAAGAGTTTTGCAAGAATTTTTTACAGAAATTCAATAAATATCGGACTTGCAATTGTTGAGTGTCCGGAGGCTGTTGATGGTATCAGCGAGGGCGACCGCGTTGAAGCAGACATGGACAACGGTATTATCCGTAACCTTACAACAGGCAAGGAATATAAGACAGCACCGTTTCCGGAGTTCGTGCAGAAAATCATTGAAAACGGCGGTCTGATTAATTCTATTGCTGAGGGAATTATAAAGTGAAAAGAGAGTTAATCAAAAATATTTCTGCAAATTTACCCGACGGCAGTATTTTAGAAGGTAATTTCACAAGCAGAATTTTCAGGAATGAAAATTCTGCTGAAATGCTGATTTATTTTAATTCTCTTGACTATGCGGAGGATTGTATTGCACATTTCAACTCTATGCCTGATGATATGATTGACGAAATCTGTCACGGACTTATTGAAAGTTGTCAGGAAGATTACAGCGTAAACAAGGATTTTAAACTTCCTGAGCCTGAAAACATAAGGAATATTTTAAATTACTGTCGGTTTAATACAATGACAGTATATAAAATGAAAAATGACAGTATTAATTATGCAGTCAGCGGTGAGAGCGACTGGAGAAAATTTGTCGGATTTGTAATAAAAGATGGCACTCTTGTTTATGTCGGGTTTGAATATGAGGAATATTTATATCATGACGATATGGATAAATATTTATAATGCGGTCTGATTAACTCTATCGCAGAGGGTATTATAAAATAATTTTAAATTTGTTCGAAGTGGGAAAAATATTCCTGCTCCGTGCATACAGGAGTTTTCTATGAATGAAATAATAAAAAATATTATTGTCATTGACGATAACGGAACTTTGGAGGGAAGTTTCACAAGTGAAATTTTTCCTAACGACGATACACAGGAAATGACTATATATATTCGCAACAAGTCTTTAATGAACTATGCGGAAAAATGTATAAATCATTTCAATTCAATGCCTGACAGCATGATTGACGAAATATGTCACGGACTTATTGAAAGCTGTCATTTGTCTGATTATCCGGACTTTGAACTTCCGGAACTTGAAAACGTCAGGGATATTTTAAATTACTGCTGGTTTACTACACTTACGGTAGACAAGCCGAAAAATGATGGAATATCCTACACGGTTGAGGGTGAGGGCGACTGGGAAGAAGTTGTCGGATTTGTAATAAAAAACGGCAATGTTTCATATGTCGGCGTTGACTATGAGGAATATATTTAATTATGATTGAAAATTTATGTTCTTGTACCCTTGCTACAGATGATTTAGTCGGTGAATTTAAGAGCAGGATATTCAAAGATTATAAGTCAGATTATGATTATATTACAATATATCTGACTGATAAAACAATAGAATATGCTGAAAAATGCGTGGAACACTTCAATAATATGCATGATGAAATGATTGATGCTATCTGTAAAGGCGTAATAAAAAGCAGTACAAAGGAATATGAACTTGAAAACGTAAGGGATATTTTAAAACATTTTTGTTTTGACGCTATGTATACTCTTGATTCTGAAAGTGATGAAATCAGCTATATTGTTGAGGGTGTGGGCGACTGGGGCAAAAAGAAAACTGGCATTGTAATAAAAAACAGCAATCTTGCTTATGTGGGCATTGACTATGAAGAATTTATATAAAGGAGAGTAAAAAAATGGAATTTAATATAGCACTTCTTAAAGGTGACGGCATAGGTCCTGAAATCGTGGACAGCACCGTTGCCGTACTTGAAAAAGTGGCTGAAAGATTCGGTCATAAGTTCAATTTCACACCGTATTTAATAGGCGGTTGTGCATACGATGCTACAGGCGAACCGCTCCCGAAAGAAACTGTTGATGGCTGTCTTGCAAGCGACAGCGTACTTTTAGGAGCAGTAGGCGGTTACAAGTGGGATAATCTTTCCGGTGACAAGAGACCTGAAAAGGCTTTACTTGGAATACGTTCCGCACTTGGACTTTTCACAAATTTAAGACCAGCTAAACTCTATCCGGCATTACGTTCCGCCTCACCGCTTAAAGAAGAAATTGTCGGCGATGGTTTCGATTTAATGATAGTCCGTGAACTCACAGGCGGTATATATTTCGGTGACAGAGGCTACAGACAGGGCAAATATGGCGAAGAGGCTTATGATACAGAAGCTTACAGCGTTACGGAAATTGAACGCATAGGACGTGTTGCTTTTGAAACCTCCATGAAACGCAACAAGAAACTCACAAGTATTGATAAGGCAAATGTTCTTGAAAGTTCACGTCTTTGGAGAAAGACAATGCATGAACTTGCTGAACAGTATCCGGAAGTAGAATACAGTGATATGTTTGTTGATAATGCCGCTATGCAGTTGATAAGAAATCCACAGCAGTTTGATGTTATTGTGACTTCAAATATGTTCGGTGACATTCTTTCCGATGAAGCATCACAAATAACAGGTTCAATCGGAATGCTTGCATCTGCATCACTTGGAGCAGGTACAAGAGGTATGTATGAACCAATTCACGGCTCTGCACCGGATATTGCCGGACAAAACAAGGCTAACCCGATAGCTACTATACTTTCCGGTGCTATGATGTTGAGATATTCTTTCGGACTTTCCGAAGAGGCAGACTGCATAGAAAAAGCCGTTGACAGCGTTCTGAATGCCGGATACCGTACCGCCGACCTTATGGGCAATGCAGAGGGTACGCCGTTAACCTGCACTGAAATGACTGCAAAAGTATTAGAGGCGTTATAATAATGGACAGAAATTTACTTGACTGTAAGATGTTTTCAGTTACTGTTTTATGGGAGGTTACACAAGACCATACTGTAAACAGTCTCTGGAAACTCCTTGACGACTGGACGGAAAAGCCTGTCAGCGAATTTATAGAACAGTATTCGACATTTGTTGAAGCTCTTTATAAGCAGAATATAAACCTCAGCGAATATATTCTGAAAAAAGTCCTTGAGGACGAGAATTTCTATATAATCGGAAAGGCTCAGGGAAAAGTTTTTGACAGTTACATTGTTGAAGCTGTTGAAAACGAGCTGAAAATATTTCAGGAACTTTCAAGACTTACTTCGGAAGATGTAACCTCCGGTATTGATTATGACGGTTTTCTGCCACGCTGGAGAACGTCCGATATAGATTTTGTTGCAGAATATAATAAACGTCTTGACAATATTGCAAAATATGGTTATGGAAAGTATTCGCAGAACAGAATGTTTATTATGAGGGACGGCGAAACAGTACCAGTAAAATATCCCGATACACAACGTCTTGACCACCTTTATGGCTACAAAAGAGAACGACAGGCGGTTATTGACAATACACTTGCACTTCTTGACGGAAAACCGGCACAGAACGTTCTTTTATATGGTGATGCCGGTACGGGAAAATCGTCATCTGTTAAAGCTATTGTCAACGAATACGCCGACAAGGGTTTACGCCTTATTGAGATTACAAAGGAACAGTTAAGGGATATTCCGCAGATTATCGACGATATAAGTCATAATCCGTTGAAATTCATAATTTTCATAGATGATTTGACTTTCACTGCCGGTGAGGACTGTTTCGGCTCACTGAAAGCCATGTTAGAGGGTTCAGCGTCGGCACGTTCGGACAATATAGTCATCTATGCCACAAGCAACAGAAGACATCTTGTCAAGGAGACTTTTTCCGAACGTGACGGCGACGACATTCACCGCAATGATACAATGCAGGAATTAATATCACTTTCGGCACGTTTCGGATTGAGAGTTAATTTCAGCAGACCCGACAAGAAAGAATTTGTCCGCATAGCCGGTGAACTTGCCAGACAGAAAGGTATTTCATTTGACGAAAAGGACTTTGAGTTAAAGGCTGAACGTTTTGTTATGACTTCTGGAAACGGTCGCTCACCACGAACTGCAAAGCAATTTGTCAATCAGCTTATAAACGAAAAATAATCAGGGAGGTTTAATTTTCAAAATGCTTACTCTTGACAAAATATATCATGCAAGATATGTACTTAAACAGGTTATTCGTGAAACAGATGTAATCCATGCACCGAATATCAATCCGGAATCTGATATTTATCTGAAAACCGAAAATCTTCAGATAACGGGTTCTTTCAAGGTTCGTGGTGCATACTATAAGATGTCACAGCTTTCTGAAGAGGAAAAGTCACGTGGTGTTATAGCGTGTTCCGCCGGAAATCACGCACAAGGTGTGGCACTTGCCGCACAAAAAAACGGTATTCCGGCGATAATATGTCTGCCAGACGGTGCACCTATTTCAAAGGTTGAGGCTACAAAGAGTTATGGTGCGAATGTTTGTCTTGTAAAAGGCGTTTATGACGATGCATATTCTGAGGCACTCCGTCAGCGTGACGAAATGGGTTATACATTCGTACACCCGTTTGACGACGAAAATGTTATAGCCGGACAAGGTACAATAGGTCTTGAATTGCTGGAGCAGTTGCCAGAAATGGACGCTGTAATAGTTCCGGTCGGTGGTGGCGGACTTATTTCAGGTGTTGCCTATGCAATAAAGAGCCTTAATCCCGATATAAAGGTTTATGGCGTACAGGCTTCCGGTGCACCAAGTATGTTCAATTCAATTCATGACCACAAAATAGAATGCCTTGACAGTGTTTCGACAATTGCTGATGGTATAGCAGTTAAAGAACCAGGGGAAAATACATTTAAATATGTTTCCGATTATGTTGACGACATTGTGACCGTAACCGACGACGAAATTTCAGCGGCTATACTTGCCCTCATGGAAAAGCAGAAACTTGTTACGGAGGGTGCAGGTGCTGTATCTGTAGCAGCGGCAATGTTCAATAAAGTACCTGTAAAGAATAAGAAAGTTGTATGTCTGCTTTCCGGCGGAAATATTGATGTTACAATATTATCAAGGGTTATTAAGCGTGGACTTCTCATGACGGGTCGCACCTGCTCACTCAATATTGAACTCATTGACAAACCAGGTCAGCTTTTAGGAGTATCAAGCATTATCGCGGAACATGGTGGAAATGTTATTTCTATTCACCACGAAAGAGCTAATGAAGGTTCAGCAGTAAACGGCTGTTATCTGCGGATAGTTCTTGAAACACGTAACTACAATCATATTGAAGAAATCAAAAACGCACTCAAGGAAAACGGTTTTAAAATCGTTAACGAATAAACAGGAGGAATTAAAATGAAAAAAATTCATACAGATAAAGCACCGGCTGCTGTAGGTCCTTACTCACAGGCTATAATTTCTGGCGGAATGGTCTATACTTCCGGACAGATTGCAATAAATCCGGCTACAAACACTATTGAAGCTGTAACAATTGAGGAACAGACAGAACAGGTTATGCAGAATCTCAAATCAGTTTTAGAAGAGGCTAGCTCATCTTTCGACAAGGCTGTAAAAACAACCTGTTTCCTTGCTGATATGAACGACTTTACAGCATTCAACGGCATTTACGGAAAATATTTCACCTCACTTCCGGCAAGAAGTTGTGTTGCCGTAAAGACATTACCGAAAAATGTTCTTGTTGAAGTGGAAGTAATCGCTGAAGTAAGTGAATAATCGGGGAGTTTATTATGAAAGTAAGTGATTTACAGGAAGAAATCCTGAAATTAAAAAAAGAAACAAATACTGTTATACTTGCACACTGCTATCAGGCACGGGAAATAGTCGAAATAGCCGATTTCACCGGTGACAGCTATAAACTCAGCGTTGACGCAAAAAATACCGATGCTGAAAATATAATCTTCTGTGGTGTGCATTTCATGGCTGAAACTGCAAAAATCCTTGCACCACAAAAACGTGTTTTTCTGGCAAACAAAAATGCCGGCTGTCCTATGGCTGAACAAATGGACGCTGAAATGATTTCCATGCTGAAAGACAAAGAACCCGACCGGACTGTTGTTGCATATATCAACACAACCGCTTCCCTGAAAACTGTCTGTGATGTATGTGTTACATCATCAAGTGCGTTGAAAATTGTCCGTAAAATAGACAATGACAAGATTTTATTTATTCCGGACTGCAATTTAGGCGACTACGTAAAAAGAAACATTCCGGAAAAGGATATAAAATTACTGAATGGCGGTTGTCCTACTCATGCAGGAGTTACAGTAAAGGAAGTACAGAAAGCAAAATCTGAACACCCGAACGCATTATTTTTGGTACACCCTGAATGTAGTCCGAAAGTCGTTGAACTTGCCGACTATGTAGGCTCTACTTCCGGAATTATGGACTATGCTAAAAAATCCACTGCAAAGGAATTTATAATAGGTACGGAAACTTCAATTGCTGAACATCTTCAATATGACTGTCCGGATAAGAAATTCTATCCAGTAACTAAGGATATTGTCTGCCATAACATGAAAATAACTACACTTCCGGACGTTTACAGCACCTTAACGGGCATGAATAATGGTGAGGCTTTTGAAATTCTCATGTCAGATGAACTCATAGCAAAAGCCGGAAAGTGCATTGATGAAATGATAAGACTTGGCGGTTGATATGGAGTCTTTAATAAAAAAACTTTATCACGAAAAAAATCTTTCTGATGATGAATTTAAAATCCTCATTGAAAGTAATGAGGGTTCGGAACTGCTTGTTAAATATGCCGACTTAGTAAGGCAGAAATATTATGGAAAAAAAGTATTTCTGCGTGGACTTATTGAGATTTCAAGCTACTGTAAAAATGACTGTCTCTATTGCGGAATACGACGGAGCAACAAGAACGCTGAACGTTACCGGCTCACCCGTGAGGAAATACTTTCGTGTTGCGAAAATGGTTATGAACTTGGTTTCCGCACTTTCGTAATGCAGGGCGGTGAGGATTCGCATTTTACAGACGATTTTATGTGTTCACTTATTTATGAAATAAAGAATAAATATCCTGATTGTGCAGTCACGCTGTCACTTGGTGAGCGTTCTTATGAGAGTTACAGACGACTGAAAAATGCCGGTGCAGACCGTTATTTATTACGGCATGAAACAGCATCACCGGAACTTTACAGGAAATTACACCCGTCGGAAATGAGTCTTGAAAACCGAATTGAATGTTTATATAATCTCCATTCACTTGGTTATCAGGTTGGAGCAGGTTTCATGGTAGGTGTACCGTTTCAGACGACGGAAAATCTTATTGAAGATTTGCGATTTTTACAGCAATTAAAGCCACAAATGATAGGAATAGGAGCATTTATTCCTCATCATGATACACCTTTCCGGAACGAAAAAGCCGGAACGCTTGAAATGACATTAAAACTTCTCGGAATATTACGTTTAATGTTTCCGATGGCACTTATTCCGGCAACTACAGCACTCGGCACAATAGCTCCGGACGGTCGGGAACGTGGTTTGAAAACGGGCTGTAATGTCGTTATGCCTAATCTTTCGCCGGTAACTGTCCGGAAAAAATACAGTTTATATGACAACAAAATCTGTACAGGAGAAGAGTCGGCGGAATGTAAAAACTGTCTGCAAAGACGTATAGAAAGTGTCGGCTATGAGATTTCCACTGAACGTGGTGACGCGATAAATTAAATAATAATAAAAAATCCGGACAACTTTTTAAATAAGTTGTCCGGTAATTTTTTTTGGATTACGTCTGTGAATCGTCTGGATTTTGATTATCTGCTGACTGTTCGGGTACAGAAAAGTTCTGTGTATCCTGAAATCCCTGTGTGTTCTGATAAAGTGAGCTTGGGTCATTAGGAGTTGCCGGATTTTCGGGTGCATTCTGATAGTCCTGATTTTCTTGATTTTCCTGATAATCCTGATTTTCCTGACCGTCAGGAACATTTACATCAGGCTGAGTATCTACAGGAGTTTCGGGGTTTTCCGGATTTTCTGCTGAACCTGTTACAGTAATTTTAATCTGTACTTCAATAGCGGGGTTATTGTCGAAAGTAAGAATAATATTACATTCACCGGCATTTACAGCGGTAACATTTCCCATATCGTTAACAGTAGCGATGTTAGGGTCGGAACTTGTCCAGACTTCATTGGCTTCTGACGAACCTTCCGGATAACCGTATATATATGGCATATCACTCTCACCTACTGCAAGGGTTATTTCACGCGTAGAAAGCTGTACCATTGCGGAGAGATTAGGGTCAATTATAGGTGCAGGCGGTGCAGTTGTAACTGTTGTCGGCGGTTCTGTGAAGATTTCAGTTGTTGTTGTGGTAGTTGTAGTGGTGGTAGATGATGTTGTTTCTTTTTTTCTGCCTGTTCCGGATTTATCGGTGCAGGCATTAGCAATAAGAATGACGAAAATAAGTACAATTATTGCTATAACTGCAAGTGCGGTAAGCTGTCTGCGTCTGAGAACTTCTTTTGTAACCTTTTTGCGTGGTTTCTGAGCGTTATTTTTATTGTCCATTTTTTTGAATCCCTTTCCTTATTTTAATCCGCATCTCTTTTGAGATGACAAGTGCTTTTCTCACTTCATAACTATGATAAAAGATTTCATTGATTTAATTCACGTTTATCAGGTGTTTGGTTTTGATTGCACCAGTTGTTTTCCTTGTAAAAAGTATATAATATTTTCTGTAAAATGTCAATACTTTTAGGAACTAACTTCATGCTGAATTATAATATCCGACGGAATTTTTCCGACGGGAAAATAGTTTTTCATGGAAAAGTACTTTAGTACATTATAGCACAATGTTATAGAAATGTCACGTACTTTTGGAAAAATTCCGCACATTGCTATATATTCACAAAAATTTTTGTCATTTTTTGCCAATAAAAACGAATGAGTGTTCTGTATCAGAAATGGATTTCAAAGAAAACAGGCATTTTTATGCTTGTATATATTTATTAATTTTATCATTATTATCTTGTGTGGAATGATATTGTTTTATCTGTAAAATTCAACAAACTCATGGAACTT
This sequence comes from uncultured Ruminococcus sp., assembly GCA_947176345.1. Lineage (GTDB taxonomy): Bacteria > Bacillota > Clostridia > Oscillospirales > Ruminococcaceae > Ruminococcus. The sequence goes on along the minus strand of CAMWQI010000003.1, from coordinate 18,731 downwards.
GCTTGTTATTACAGGATAGTCATATTCAGAGAAAGCAAATGTTAATATCTGTGGTATGTTCAGAATGACAGCCACGACTACTGAAATCGCCATAAAATACTTGAATAATTTTTTAAGGGTTTTGTTTTCTGAATTTTGGTACAGGAAAAACAGTACAGCCAAAGAACCGATAACTATCTGCCATGAGAAGTCGGCTACATATCGTACAGCATAACCGCTCTCCCATATTGACAAGATTATAATAATCGGCATTATTACGCATGGAAGTCCGACAAGAGCAAGGGCTTTAAGTCTTGATTTTTTATCAGGAAGTTTTTTAAGGGCTTTTCCAGTGAGCAGATAGCCGAATACCGGAGGTGCAAGCCATATTATACCGTTAGTCTGTCCATAATCTTTGAAGTAATAGCCGTTTGAATGGAAATATGTGAACCATGTTTCAACATAAGGATAATCGGCTTTTACGGTCGGTAACTGGAAAAGGTAGCCGAAAAGTCCTATAAGCACGAAAATTGTATGATATTCAGCATCTGTAAAGTCATTTATGGTGAGTGAGTATTGTATGCCGAAATCAAGCGGTGAATCAAATCTTACATAGTTATACCACATCTGCACAGAACCTAATACCACAAACGGCAGTAATGCACATACAAGATATATTATACGGCGTTTTTTCTTTATCTGAATAACACCCTCCGCGTCGGTTACTTCTCCGGATTTTGAAAAACCTATTGCATAATATACACAGGCACATATTGAATATACTGCTAATGTAGGTCTGCAAAGTACGGCTATTGCAAGGAACAGTGAGGCAAGTGTGACTTTTGGCAGTGAAGTTTTTCCTTTGCTGATTACATTTGATGTAATCATGAAATATGCACCAAGCATTACAAATGCAAAGCCTGATGAGATTGATATTTCATAGAATAACGGTCTTCCGGTACTGAACCATATTCCGCATACCATATGGAGTATGAGGAGTCCGGCAAGGTAGCACCCCGACGGTATACGGCTGAACCAGCGTTTTATTACTGCATTGTAAGTCATGGTAAGGAATATCAGACCTATTATTGCAAAAATCATTACCGCTATATCTGTAGGGAAAAAGTGTTTCGTAATGAGATGATACGGCAGGAAAAGTAGTATTACAGGTGCTATGCCGTAATATGAGTAATATTTTCCTTTATACATTACGTGGTCCCATTTTGAAGAAACACTTTCACTGTTTCGGAGATTGGTGTCATATGGGTCATCAAGTTCAAGCAGTCTTTCAGAAACATCATCTAAAAGTGATACCTGATGTTTTTCAAATGCAAGTACAAGTTCCTCTGAAATCTGATTGCCTGAGTTAGCGTTGAAATGTTCCTTGAAAGTATCTGTAATTTTTGTTGTGGTCATTCCGACAGCAATAAGAACGGCAAATATTGTCACAACATATGATGTGCATCTACAGAATTTCTTGTTTTTATTACATTCTCTATTAAGGAATGCGGAGAATATCACAGCATATACCAAAACAGATATTATGTTAATCAGTAATACTCTGAAATATGATATTTCAAACGGTATCGGTGCATTGAGTTCAATTGAAGATATAGTGAATAAATCGGTATTTTTTTCACATTTGAAATCAAACTGGAGTTTGTTTACTTTTCCTGAAAGCAGAAGAGTAACATATTTTGTGGAGTCGTTGTCTGTTACAATATCGGCTTTTACTATATCATCTCTGTAGAGTGAAGAAGTTTCATCTGTAGTATCAATATTAAGATAAAGCCTATGGGGATTTTCATTTGAAGTCTTTATATTTACACGTACAGTGCCGACTTTTTTATTTATATCGGTAAATTCTATTGAAGCCGTTCCGTCACCTGTAACTTTAATATTGCCTGTATCTTCTTCAGTTTCTGTGTTTGCACTTGTTATAGTGCCTTGTGATACGGGCATTTGCATATGCGGATAGTCTCCGAACATAATATGATATGATGGCATCTGAAACATTATCAGTTCAATAAAAGTCGTTATGACAAGCATTTTGCTGAAAAATTTAACAGTTCCGGACTGTATATTATATCTTAAAATACTGCATAGCTTTTCAAGCAGTAATACTATACCTATAAGGGTAAATCCACCATGAAATACTCCGGCATGAAGAATATTTGTCATGTCTGCCAGTGCCATTATCAGTGCGAATATTACAGCTATATTTGCAAACAAATCAGCTTTTGTGAAATTAAATGATGGTATGAATATTGGTTTATGTGGTTTTTCGTTTTCGTCGGAAACTTCCGGAGGTTTCAGTGCTTGCAAGCATACTTTTGTTTTCATGAATATTGCCGTTGCAATAATCATTATTACAAGTTCCGCTAAAAACAGTATTTTGATAAACATAATAATTTTTTCCTTTCCTGTGCAGAATATATATGACATTATTTATGTCCTTATTTAACCGTGGAAATCAATTTTCAAAATTTTTTGTATTTCGCGTGTGACTTTTTTGTATTTTGCGTGTGATTTTTTTGATTTCCGTGTTATTTAGCTTTGTATTACTGATATTCATTAATCACTTCATTTATTGTACTATAGTATGAGTTGCGGAGATTTTTCCAGTCATTTTCATAACCGTCATTAATAAGGAAAGCATTTGAAAGACTTTCCATTATTCCGCCTGAACCTGATGCAGTATTACCCATGCCCCATATGTAATCGAATACCGGAGTTACTTTTGCAGGGTCAATGAATGATTGTATAGCATCATACTGTTCAGCTGTTATGTAGCTTTTGACTGTACCGCTTGACGATTTGACCGGAGTTGTCGCATAAGCCTTAGCACCAGCTTTATATTCAGGCTGTGAGGCTACTATACGTTCACACATGATATACGTTGCTACAGCATCACCTTTTGTGGAATTTTTTACAAGCATTTTTGCGTCCAAATCGCATAATATATAATTTCCCTCAACTTCGGGGTCTTTGGGGACAGGTACAACCATTAAGTCCATATTTGGATTATTTACATTTGAAGTACCTAAAGTCCAGCTATTGTTAGCAAAGAAAAGAGTTTCCGTTGTATAGGAATCACTCCATGTTGTTGAGTAGAGGGATTTTCTGCCTATTTCCTGCATAAATAATTCAGCATAGCGGATAGGTGCATGATTTATATTGTTTACAAGTTTTCCGTTTCTGTAGTCAATAATTCTGTAGCCGGACGAATGAATAAGAGCATTTCCGAAATCTCCTCTTATAGCGGGTTTACCGGTTTTCTTATGGTATGTTTCGGCAATATCCATGAATGTATCCCAGTTCCATTTGTCATTCTGATAGAGTTTATACGGGTCGTCAAGACCGTAATCACTTATTAGTTTACGGCTGTATGTCATTACAATGGGATTTGAGAATGAATATGGTATAACATAATGTTCACCCTTATATTCAAGGGACTCAATTATATCTTCCATATTTTCCCATATATCGTAATTCATACCCATAGACCTGAAATAAGGGTCAAGTGCCTGATACTGCTGGTTCAGTACGCCTTTAGGGAATGCGCCTTGTTCGTACTCAAACATATCAACTTCATCACCAGCAAGAAGCATTGCCGAAAGAGTAGTGTACTTATTTTTCAATGAAGTCTGGACATACCGTATTTTTCCGCCGTATATATCTTCAAACAAGGCAACCGGAGTAGGACGTTCCTGCCCCACCTGTGGATTGAGGTCATAATCCGATAGCCATACTATTTCCATGCCATGAATATCCGCACGTTCCCCGTAATCCTGAACTGGTAAAGGTTCAGGTTCTGTTTCGGGTTCAGTAACGGAGGGTGCGGTAGTGGTTGTGGTATTTTTTTTTCGGTTATTAGTTTTTTTTGCGGTAGTTGTGATTATTGTTGACATTGCTGTAGTTGTTTCCTCAACTGTTGTCTGATTAGTGGTTGTTTCAGGTATTGATAAACTGCCTGCCTTATGACTTTTGTCTGCACTGCATGAAACTGCTGGGGTCATTACTGACACTATGGCAATAATTCCCGTTAGCATTTTCTTTATTTTTTTCATTTTTCAGAAGCTCCTTTTATATTTTTATGAAACTTGATTTAATTATACATTATTATTTCCGTATATGTCAAGTATTTTGTAAAATATAAGATTCGGAAAAGAAATTTTCTGAAAAGACTTGATTTTTGAATAAAGATGTGATATAATAAAATATGGTAATAGCTGACACAAAGACCGGATACATCCGGTCTTTCGTTTATTTATTTGACTGTCATAAGGTGAAATTCTCTCACCTGAAAACAAAAAAATGGCATATATGACATAATTTAACTTTGAAATATATGCATTATTCACATAAATACAGCTATGCTTATTCACGAAAGGAGATGATGTATTATGAAGTTTAAAAAATTCGGTGCTACTGAACAGAAAGTCTATGACCTGATAAAGCCGATAACCGACGAACTCGGCTATTATCTATGGGACGTATGTTATGAAAAGGAAGGTGCAGTCTGGCATCTCTGTGTATTCATTGACAGCGACGACGGAATAACTATTGATGACTGTGAAAGAGCTACCGCTCCCATAAACGATATTATGGACGAAAAAGACCCTATAGCACAAAGCTATGTTCTTGAAGTCGGTTCGGCTGGTCTTGAAAGGGAACTTGTCAAGGAAGAACATTTTGAAGTCTGTGAGGGTGATATGGTCAGAATACGTTTTATAAGGAACATTGACGGTGAAAAGGAAATCGTCGCTGAACTTTCCGGTGCGGACAAGGACGGAGTTTCTGTTATCCTTGATGATGGAACTATGAAGAAATTTCCGCTGGCTGATATAGCATTTGTAAAACTCTATTTTGAAATCTGAAAATAATTAAAAAAATATATACTGGAGGAATATACAGAAATGAAAATTAACAACAGCTTTTTCGAGGCTCTTGAATCTCTTGGAGCTGAAAACAGCGTGGAGACTGAACTTCTTATCGAAAAAGTAAAATCGGCTATGCTTAAAGCTGCAAGAAAGGCTTATCCGCACAGTGAAGAACGTATAAGGGTTGATATTGACCCCCTTACAAAGAAATTTGCAATGTACATTGAACAGGAAATCATTGACGATTACCCGATTGACGAAAACGAAATCAATATTGACGTTGCAAGAACTATTGACCCTAATGCATATATCGGCGGAAAAATTCTCAAGGAGATTGATATTTCAAAGCTTGGCAGAATGGCTGCTCTCTCCGCTAAACAGTCCATAAAAGGCGACCTCAGGGAAATCAACCGTGAACAGATGTTAAGTCGTTTTGAGTCAAAGGAACATGAATGCATTACCGGAAAAATATCACAGATTGATGCCGGAAGAGGTACTGTTACAATCGAATACGACGGAACAGAACTTTATCTTTTCAAGAATGAACAGATACCGAATGAAAAACTTGAGATAGGCAAGCCGATAAAGGTATATGTTACAAGTATTGTAGGAAAAACTAAAAAACCTATAGTGAAAATTTCACGTACTCACAAAGACCTTGTAAAAAGACTTTTTGAACTGGAAGTCCCCGAAATATATGACGGAACTGTTGAAGTAAAAGCTATTTCAAGAGAAGCCGGCTCACGTACTAAAATGGCTGTATGGTCAAGAGACACTAATGTTGACGCTGTGGGTGCTTGCATAGGTCCTAAACATTCAAGAGTAAAGGCTGTGGTAAAAGAACTCAATGAGGAAAAAATCGACATTATTCTATGGAATGAAGTGCCGGAAACTTTCATTTCAAAGGCACTTGCTCCGGCAGAAGTAATCAAGACTGTTATCACGTCAGAGGAAGAAAAAACCTGTACTGTTATAGTGCCGAATAATCAGCTTTCACTTGCTATCGGTAATAAGGGACAGAATGCAAAACTTGCCGCTAAACTTACTGGCTATAAAATTGACATAAAACCACAGTTTGATATTGAAACAAATCAGGAAGCACCGGAGTTAAGCCCTGATTTTAAGGTTGAAGAGCCAGCACAGGCAGAAATAACAGAAGAAGTTTCTGAAAATCTTGAAACAGATGAAGTATCAGAACCGGAAACAGAAACTCCGGCAGAGGAATAAATTATGAAACCTAAAAAAATTCCCATGAGAATGTGTCTTGGCTGTAACGATATGAAGCCTAAAAAGGAGCTTATACGTGTTGTAAAGTCTCCGGAGGGTGAAATAAGCCTTGATTTTACCGGCAAGAAGTCCGGACGCGGTGCATATATATGCCGGAACATTGAATGTTTCACTAAGGCACGTAAGGCAAGACGCTTTGAAAAGGCTTTTTCATGCAGAATAGATGATGATATTTACGGGGGAATGAATGATGAACTCGAAAAAAACAGTTAATCTGCTTACAATATGCATGAAAGCCGGAAAAGCTGTAAAGGGCTTTGACAGTGCCTGTGATTCCGTCAGAAACGGCACAGCGTACTGTGTTCTTACTGCATCTGATACGTCAGAAAAAACCGTCAAGGAAATTGATTTTATCTGTAAAAAATATTCCGTTCCGCTTATAAAAACGGCAGTTTCAAAAGATGAAATGGCTGATATTTGTGGAAAGGTCACAGCAGTAATTGCTGTATGTGACAAGGGATTTTCGGACGGTTTTGTTAAAATTAATACCTGAAACACAGCCGTATCTTTAAACTGTACGGCACTACTAACTGGAGGGATATGAGCCTATGACCAAAAAAATAAAAATAAGTGATGCTGCTAAAGATTTCAATGTTTCTGTTCAGGATATTGTTGATTTCTTTTCGGCAAAGGACAATAAGAAAAGAAACGCATCAAGCAGTCTAAATGAGGCAGAAATGAATTTACTGCTTGAACACTACACCAGAAAACATGAAGTGAAAAACTTTGACTCCTATTATCAGTCAAGAAACGACGAAAAGCCAGCTAAAAAAGATGACAGGCAGGAAAAGAAAAATTCCGGCAGAAAAAATGACAGAAATAATAAACAGTCCGCACCGGCTAAAAAATCCGACAAAAAGCCGGAAACTCCTAAAAAACAGGAAACACCCGTCAGTGAACAGCCAAAAGAAAAAGTTATCAGCAAAGCCCCTGAAACTCAATCCGCTGAAACTTCAAAGTCTGCTGAACAGCCTAAAATAAAAACAGGCAGAAAAAATGACAAACAGAAAACTCAGGCTAAAGCCCGTGACAGAGGTGAACGCTCCGAATTTAATGCTACATTCAGTTCAGAGACCGCACAGACTTCTACACAGCGGAGAACCGTTGATACAAGAGGAAGTTACGTCGACCTTGATAAATATAATGAACGCTATGAACAGATAGTCCCCACCAACAAACATAAAAATGATAATTATTCCTCAAAGAAACAGAAGATAAGTCAGAAATCAGCACAGCGTGCAAGACAGCAGTATTCTAAAAAGGAAACTGAAACGGAAAAACTCAAACGTCTTGAACTTGAAAGAGCAAGAAAACAGCAGTTAAAGGTACTAATTCCGGATAATATCACAGTAAGTGAACTTGCTACCCGTCTTAAAGCCACAGCTACAGAAGTAATCAAAAAGCTTATGGGGCTGGGAATAATGGCTACTATAAATCAGGAGATTGACTTTGACACAGCATCACTTGTTTCCGAAGAACTTGGTGCAAAAGTCGAAAAGGAAGTAATCGTTACCATTGAAGAACGTCTCATTGACGACAGCGACGATGACGATACAAACCTTGAAGAACGCTGTCCGGTTGTTGTCGTAATGGGTCACGTTGACCATGGTAAGACATCTATTCTTGACCGCATAAGAAATGCTCATGTTGCCGACGGTGAAGCCGGTGGTATTACACAGCATATCGGTGCATATCAGGTAAAAGTCAACGGACAGAGCATTACTTTCCTTGATACCCCCGGACATGAGGCATTCACATCTATGCGTGCAAGAGGTGCTAATATCACGGATATAGCAATTCTTGTTGTTGCCGCAGATGATGGCATCATGCCACAGACTGTTGAATCTATCAACCACGCCAAAGCTGCCGGAGTTTCGCTTATTGTTGCCATAAACAAAATGGACAAAGAGGGTGCAAATCCCGACAGAATAAAGGAAGAACTCACAAAATACGACATTGTATGCGAAGAATGGGGCGGTGATGTTATCTGTGTGCCTGTTTCTGCCAAAACTGGTGAGGGTATTGACGAATTACTTGAAAACGTATTACTTGTTGCAGAAGTAAAGGAACTAAAAGCCAATCCGGACAGACTTGCAAAAGGTACTGTAATTGAAGCACGTCTTGACAAGGGCAGAGGTCCTATAGCTACACTCCTTGTACAGAATGGTACATTACATCAGGGTGATGTACTCATAGCCGGTACGGCAGTGGGTCATGTAAGAGTTATGACAAACTATAAGGGACGCACTGTAAAATCTGCTGGTCCTTCTGTGCCGGTTGAGATTACGGGACTTGCAGAAGTGCCAAGTGCTGGTGATATTTTTAATGCTGTTGAGGACGAAAGACTTGCCCGTGAACTTGTTGAAAAAAGAAAGCATGAGGCTAAACAGGAGCAGTTTAATTCTTACAGAAAAGTTACACTTGATAACCTGTTCAGTCAGATTGCAGAGGGCGAAATAAAGGAACTTCCTATTATCGTAAAGGCAGATGTTCAGGGTTCTGTTGAGGCTGTCAAGCAGTCACTTGAAAAGCTCTCCAATAATGAAGTAAGAGTACGTGTAATTCATGGTGCTGTAGGTGCGGTCAAGGAAAGTGACGTTATGCTTGCAAACGCCTCCAATGCAATTATTGTTGGTTTCAATGTAAGACCCGACCCCGTCGCTGCTGAAAATGCAGTCCGTGATGGCGTTGATATACGTCTTTATAGAATTATCTATGATGCCATAGAAGAAATCACAACCGCTATGAAGGGTATGCTTGCACCTAAATTCCGTGAGGTAGAGTTAGGACGTGCGGAAGTAAGACAGGTATATAAGATTTCAAATGTCGGTATGGTTGCCGGAAGTTACGTTCTTAGCGGTAAGGTTACAAGAGGCTGTCAGGTGCGTATTGTCCGCGACGGAATTATTATAGCCGACGATAAAATAGCCGGTCTGAAACGTTTCAAGGACGATGCAAAGGAAGTCGCCGACGGTTACGAATGCGGTATAAGCCTTGACAAGTTCAGTGACGTTAAAGAGGGCGATATATTCGAAGCATATATGGTTGAGGAGTACCGCGAAGACTGATATATACGATTTAATCAGGGCGTATTCGGATTTTTCGGATATGCTCTGAATAATCATTGAAAGGACGGCGGATTTTATGGACAATACCAGAATGAGTAATGCAGATATGATACAATACTGCAATGAGGCACTTGCATGGGAAGATTTCGGGTTTGTTGACAGATATTTCTTTGAATCCGTCAAAAAAATCCTGCTTGGTGAATGCAGTGCAAGTGAAGACTCCGACGAGGAAAATAATAATTTTTCAGATATAAAGCGCCCTGTTACTTCGGAGGAGCTTGAACCTGAATATAAGAATTTTCCTGACGAATACTATATTGACAAGGAAAATAAATCTCCGGAAAAGAAAGAAATTTCAGAAGAAGATGCTTTCAGTGACAGTATGTTCAATAAGGGATTTTTTGTTATCGCTCCGGAGGGACAGAAATATAAAACTGCAAAGCCGTCTGAAAAGTCCGAAAAGAAAAAGGACAATACAGGCTTTACAGTAAAAATCTGATTTCAGAAAGGATTATTAATGGCAAATTTTAAAAACAGCCGTATGGCAGAAGATATTAAACGCGAAATGACCGCTATTCTCCGTGAACTCAAAGACCCACGCATAGACCCTATGCTTACTATTGTAAGGGCTGATTTGTCGGGGGATATGTCAGTATGCAAGATATATGTATCAAGCTATTCAGGTGTGGAAAAGGCACTTGACTCCGTAAAAGGTCTCACAAGTGCAAGTGGATTTATAAAGCGTGAACTTTTCCACCGCCTTAAAATGCGTAAATCGCCGGAACTTACTTTCATAGCAGATAATTCCATTGAAAGAAGTGCCGAAATAAGCAGAAAATTAAACGATTTACTCAAATGATATTAAATAAATAAAGACAAGAGGTGTATTTTTATGTATATAGGTTTCAGTGAGGCGGAAACTTTCCTCCGTAACTGCAAAGATGCTGTAATAATTACTCACCGTAACCCCGACGGAGACTGTGTAGGTGCTGGATTTGCAATGAAAGAAATTCTTGGACAGCTCGGCATTCGTAGCAGGGTTGTATGTCATGATGTATTCCCGAAAAGATATGATTTTCTTACAGAATCCGGAGCAGGTGAGGAATTTGAACCGCAGACCATAATTGCCGTTGATATTGCAGACCCTAAACTTATGGGAAAATATCAGGAAATTTATGGTGATAAAGTCCAGTTATGCATTGACCACCATGTTTCCAACAGAAATTATGCCGAAAAAACTCTTTTAAGAGCAGATGCTGCCGCCGCCTGTGAGGTTATCTATGACCTTGCAAAATTCATGGGCATTAAAATAACCGAACACTGTGCAAAATGTCTTTATACCGGAATTTCGACGGATTCAGGCTGTTTCAAGTTTGCGTGTACAAATCCGCATACCCATGAAGTAGCCAGTGAAATCATGCGTGAATACAGTGGTATTGACTTTGCAAGGATAAACCGCTATATGTTTGATGTCAAGTCTATGGGTCGTGTAAGACTTGAAAGCAAGTTGAATGAACTTGTTGAAACATATCTTGACGGAAAATTATATATAATTGCAGTCACAAGGGAAATGATGTCGGAATTTGGCATAAAAGATGAGGAACTTGAAGGATTTGCACCTCTTACAATTCAGTACGAAACCGCTGAAGTAGGTATTTTCATTCGTCAACGTGCGGACGATTATAAATGTTCGTTTCGTTCAGCAGACAAGGTAAATGTTTCAGAAATCTGTGAAACTCTTGGTGGTGGCGGTCATGCCAAAGCGGCTGGCTGTAATCTTTCCGGAAACCTTGACGATATAAAGAAACAGCTCGTTGAGACTGTAAGGAATGCTCTATTATGAATGGTATATTATGCATAAACAAACCACAGGATTTCACATCATTTGATGTTGTCGCAAAGTTAAGAGGAATACTCGGCATGAAACGTCTGGGTCATGCCGGTACTCTTGACCCTATGGCGACGGGTGTTCTGCCGGTTTTTGTCGGCACAGCTACAAAAGCGTGTGACATTATGCCGGATAACTCAAAAAGTTATTCTGCCAGATTCCGTCTCGGGCAAACAACAGATACGCAGGACATAACCGGAAAAATTTTAACGACTTCCGACAAATCAGTATCAGAAAATGATATAAAGAAAATACTTCCTGATTTTATGGGAAAAATAATGCAGATACCCCCTATGTATTCGGCTGTACAGGTGAATGGTCAGAGACTTTATGACCTCGCAAGGCAGGGGATAGAAGTTGAAAGAAAACCACGTGAAATAGAAGTGAAGAATATTAATCTTGTCAGCTATGACGAAAAAACACGTGAGGGAAATATTTCTATATCGTGCGGTAAGGGAACGTATATCCGGACTATTATTCACGATATAGGCGAAAAATTAGGCTGTGGCGGTATTATGACATCTCTTGTAAGGACTTCCGCAAGTGGTTTTACTCTTGACGACTGCTACACTTTTGAACAGGTTCAGCAGGCACGTGACGAAAATAATCTTGAAAGCCTTATACTTCCGGTTGAGAGAGTATTTAATTCCTTGCCAAAACTCCAGCTTAATGAACATCAAACAAAACTTTACAAAAACGGCGTTAAACTTGATTTGTCAAGAATACACAACATAAAAAGCGACTGTGATTTATATTCTGTCTATGGATTTGATGGTGCTTTTATCGGTACGGCACTTGCGGAACACGAAAACGGTATATTACGTATCGGGAAAAATCTTGTATGAGGTGATACAATGGAAACAAAAAAACGTGCTGTGGCACTCGGACTTTTTGACGGCGTACATCTCGGACACCGTGCCGTGCTTGACCTCGCACTTGAACAGGAAAAAAACGGTCTGCAACCGGCTGTATTTACGTTCAATCCTGTTGCGGTACTCCGGAAGTCAAGCGGTCAGAACGGCTATATATATGTTCATTTTGATAAATATAGAATGCTTGAAAATCTCGGATTTTCATTTAATATTTATTCAGAAAATTTTGATGAAATATGCGGACTTTCTGGTGAGGAGTTTGCGGAAAATATTCTTTTGAAAAAATTGAATGCGGAAATAGTCTGTTGCGGAAATAATTTCAGGTTCGGGAAAAATGCATCGTGTGACGTTGAGGATTTGAGGCGTTTCGGTGAGCGTTATGGCTTTTCGGTACAGACCGCTGAACCGGTAAAAATTAATGATATAACTGTATCTTCCGGTGAAATCCGCCGTTGCCTTGTAAATGGTGAAATCGAAAAGGCAAATATTTTTTTAGGCGAACCATACAGAATTTATAATACTGTCGTTCACGGAAATGAAATAGGCAGGACGATAAATTTTCCGACTATAAATCAGAATTACTCCAAAGGACAGCTTGTACTTAAATACGGCGTATATTTTACAACAACATATATAAATAATATAAAATATAAATCCATAACCAATATCGGAGTAAAGCCCACTATTGCCGGAAAACGTACACCTCTTGCAGAAACTCACGTCCTTGACTTTTCCGGTGACTTATACAACAGAAATATTAAAGTTGAGTTTCATAAATTTATCCGTCCTGAAATGAAGTTCTCATCTGTTGATGAACTCAAAGAACAGATTTCAAAGGATATTGCCGTTGTACGTGAAATTTTATAAATATTCGCTTTACTTTCACGGCACTATCACAAAAAAATACTATTATTATAATATCTGCAAAAATCAATGAAACTGTTTCAGGGAGGGAATTGAATGATTGAGGTTAAAAATCTCAGCAAGAAGTACGGCGACAAACAAGCCGTGAAAAACATAAACTTTAAAGTAGAACAGGGCGAAATTTTAGGTTTTTTAGGACCTAACGGTGCAGGAAAGTCAACCACTATGAATATGCTTACAGGTTACATTTCGTCAACGTCTGGACAGGTACTTGTAAACGGCGTTGATATATTTGAAGACCCTAAAAAAGCAAAGTCATCTATTGGCTATCTGCCGGAAATTCCGCCACTTTACATCGATATGACAATTGAGGGCTATCTTAATTTTGTATATGACCTTAAGAAGTGCAAACTACCACGCAAGGCACATCTTAAGGACGTATGCGACTTATGCAAGATAACACACGTAAAAGACCGTATAATAAAAAATCTCTCAAAGGGCTATAGGCAGAGAGTGGGTCTTGCACAGGCACTTATAAATAATCCGCCTGTTCTTATTCTTGATGAGCCAACTGTTGGACTTGACCCTAATCAGATTATCGAAATCAGAACTCTTATTAAAAAATTAGGCAAAAAACATACAGTTATATTGTCGTCGCATATACTGCCGGAAATTCAGGCGGTATGCGACAGGATAATTATTATCAATAAAGGTGAGGTCGCAGCCGACGGTACAGCCGACGAAATCGCAAGACAGCTTACCAACGAACACAAAATGACTTTGCGTATTGAGGGTACAACAAAGACTTCCGCTGACAAGGACGAAATAGTAAAGGCTATAAAATCACTCAAAGGCATAAAATATGTCCGTGCTGATATGGAACGTGAAAAGGGTATTTACGATTACGACGTTGAGGCAGACGAATCAATTGATATACGCCGTTCGCTTAATGCACTTTGCCGTGAAAAAGGCTGGAATATACTCATGTTACAACTTTCTGACCTTACACTTGAAGATATATTCCTTAAAATTACTATGGGCGAAAATGATATTAAAATTGAACCCGAAAGACCACGCATAAATATAAAATTTGAGGACAGTTCAGACAGCGACACCGACGACCAACAGGAAAACGGAGGTAATGAATAATGGGTGCAATTTACAGACGTGAAGTAGGTGCTTTTTTCACATCGGGAGTAGCTTATGTATTTCTTTCAGTATTCTATCTGCTTTCGGGATATTTCTTCTATGCCGGTGTAATAGGTTCAGGCAGGACGGACACATCACCTATGTTCAGTAGTATGTTTCTGATAATACTTTTCCTTATACCTATACTTACAATGAGACTTTTAAGTGAGGAAAAGAAAAACAAGACAGACCAAGGCTTGCTAACTGCTCCCGTCGGTCTGTGGGATATAGTTTTAGGTAAATATTTTGCAGCACTTACGCTTTTTATCATAGCGGAAAGCGTTGTATTTATTTATTCAATATTCCTTGCCGTTTTAGGCGACGTGGTATGGACAACTCTTTTAGGTAATTATTTTGCCATGTTGTTTTTAGGTTCGGCATTCATAGCAGTGGGACTTTTTATATCGTCGCTTACAGAAAATCAGATGGCATCTGCTGTGGCAAGTATGCTGGCACTTTTCGTGCTGTATCTTTTTGACTCATTTGCAGCCAATATATCGAATGAGCATATTAGCAAAGCAATTACATCACTTTCATTCTATTCAAGATACATTGAGTTCACACAGGGAATTTTCAGTCTTCCGAGTGTAGTATTTTTCCTTAGTGTTGCGTTTCTGTTCAATTTCTTCACTGTAAGAGTTCTGGACAAGAGACGTTGGGGATAATTTACGGAAAGGAAGGTATTTTCAGATGAGCAAAAAAGAAATTGTAACAGATACGGCTTCAGTACCGGAACAGCTAAAAAAACCTAAAAAAAATATGAAAAAATTCAAGTATGGATCTATGTCATTTGCGGTGATAGCACTTGTGATTGTACTTGTTGTTATCCTGAATCTTATATGCAGTATGCTTGCAAAGCGTTCACCGCTGAAAATAGACCTCACCGCTGATAACAGATATGAAATCAGTGAGGAATCAATAGAAGCCATAAAGAATATTAAACAGGACGTTGAAATTACAGTCACATTCGCTAAGAGCGATTTTACATCAATGGCAAATTACTATAAGCAGATGTATCTTGCATATTACGGAATAAACGTCGAAACACCATATGACATGATACCGTCTGTACTTGAAAAATACGAAATGTATGCACAGCAAGGACAGGGCAATATTAAAGTACAGTACGTTGACATGAACAAAGACCCTGATATTATCGCAAAATACAGAAAGTTCTATAACAATGACATTCCGGAGGGAAGTATTATAGTATTTTCCGGAAATAATGATAACGGACGTGTGAAAGTTATTAGTCAGGAAGAAATCATACAGATGATAGTTCCGGCTAATACAAGTACAAATACAGCCGTTACTATGAATTTCGTCGGTGAAAGTACAATTACATCTGCTGTTCTGAGCGTTACGGACTCAAACCCGATAAAGACCGCTTTTGCTTCCATGATGAACGGCGTTTCGATTACCGGACAGGGCTATGAAACAATATCATCAGACTTTATGTCATTTTTAAGTAAGAACGGTTATGACTGTACAGAAATTGACATTGCTACAGATGAACTAAGTACGGAAGAATATGACCTTGTAGTAATACCTATGCCGGCTGTGGATTTCAGTGCGGATATTATCGGAAAATTAGGCGATTTCCTCTATAACGGCGGAAACTATCAGCGTAATATGCTTTATATTCCAAATCTTTATGTAAATGATTTGCCTAATATAACAGAATTTCTTGCCGACTGGAATATACAGGTTGATGAAAGTGCTGTACTTGATGACACAAACTGGATTGAGACTTATTTAGGGTTCAATCAGAATGTTAATGTAAAACTTGAAATAAGCGATACAAACTCAGTAGGCAGTCTGCCTAATGAATCACTGCCGATAGTTGCACCAGCAACAAGAAAACTTTCTATACTCACAAAGAATAATGATAATATAACAACTTCTGTCCTTAAATCAATGGATACTTCATATGACCAGGATAATTCACAGACAGGTACAAGAGATGCTGCTATTATTTCTGTAAAGGAAACAAGTGCAGGTCTTGACAGATATTCAAGTCATCTGCTTGTGCTGGGAAGTTCTTTCATGATAAGCAATTCACTGCTCACACAGACAAATGCTTTTAATAACGCAAATGTAATCATGGGAATGATTAACACTATGACAGGTAAGGAAGCCTCTGCTGTAATTCCTGAAAAGGCACTCCAGCAGGCACTTATAACTCCAACTGCCTCACAGATGAACGGTATAAAGATATTCACTATATATGCAATACCGGCTATAGTTGCCGTTGCCGGAATAATTGTATTCGTAAGGAGACGCAACAAATGAATAAATCCGTTAAAACTATTATCGGTCTCGGAGTGGCTGTGGTCGTTCTGGGTGGTGGACTTACCGCACTTATGCTTACAGAACCAAAAAATACAAATAATAATGAAGATTCCGTTTCAACGTCGGAAGAATCGTCAGAAACTTACGGTGAGGGGATAATTCTTATCAGGGACGAAAAATCCGATGAGGAAGAGGGACTTGTAAAGGAAGTTAATGTAAAAAACACTACTGATACACTTCATGTTGTAATGAACACCGCACCTACAGATGAGTCAGCGGCAACGTATACGCTTGACGGCTATGAGGATATTCCGCTGAATACCGCTGTAGTCGGAACTCTTGCCAATAATGCTGTTCATATGGTTACAGGGTCTATTGTTGACGAAAACTGCGAAAATCTTTCTAAATTCGGTCTTGACAAACCACAGGCAGAAGTTGAAGTAAAATTCCAGACCGGAACGGTAAAGAAATTTCTTGTCGGAGATAAAGCACCGGCAAATTCTGCAACTTATGTCATGCTTGACGGTGAAAAAACTGTATATACAGTTGATACTTCATATGTGGCAAACTACAGCAAGACACTTGATGAATTTGTTGATATTGTCATTTTGGAAGAGCCGGCAGAAGAAGAATATCCAATAATAAACAGTCTCCGCATAGAGCGTGAAGACATTGATTATGATATTCTGCTTGAATACGACAAGAAAAGCAACGACGGAAAATATACTGGTGGTACATCTGCCACACACGTAATGGTTGAGCCTACTGATGCTTATCTTACTGTTGAGCGTTCAGAGGATATAACTAACGGAATGTTTGGTCTTATGTCGGAGGGGATATATTCTATTCACTGTAAGGAGGCAGACATTGCCGGAGCAGGTCTCAAAGAGCCTTTCTGTCGTGTGACTATGGACTGTGACGACGGCAATAATTATGTACTACTTATGAGTGAACCGTTCATAGATGACAATAATAAAAAGTGTTGCTATGCAATGTTTGAGGACGGAAATATTATCTACATTGTAGATACTGAAGATGCACGATGGAGTACTGTAATGCCCATTGATATAACGTCAAGAATTATGATAGGTTCTTATGTATGGAATATTACTGACCTTAGTATTAAGACTGCTGATATGTTAGAAGAATTTGTCATTGAACCTAAAGACAAATCCGCCGACAACAACAAGGCTGAATATTTCAAAGTAACAAGAAACGGTGAAACTTTCGACAGTGAACGCTACAGACAGTTCTATGGTTTCCTTATAGATGCATCAGCGGAAGAGTTTGCACTTGATGCTGAAATTCCTGATACTGCACCGGCTGTCACTCTTGAGTACACAGACTCATATATGAAAAAGACTATAAAAATAGATTTCTATGAAAATACTGCTCTTACCGCACTTATTGCCGTTGACGGAAAAAGCAAGTATACCTGTACAAAATCATATGTTGATACTCTTATTGAGAATATAAGGAGAATAGGAACAGGAGAGGATTATATCACAACATGGAAATAATATGATTACTATAAAGGAGGATACCCAATGAACGAAAATTTTTACACCTATAAAGGCTATCCGCTTGTGAGATGCAAAAATACTATTTATTACGGCTATATGTCTGATGATTACGTAATAATGATGAATATACTTTCCACACAGAAAGTAGATGACAATGAAGTGGCAGGCAAAATAAAGGTTATTCAGATGTCTACTGACCCGACACTTGACCCGTTAAAAGCCTGTGTACGAAACATGGAATGTATCGGACTATATGAGGCACTTGATACTGCACATATATGGCTTGAAAAAGCACTTAACAAATAAAAAAATAATTCCGGAATTTTTAAAATTCCGGAATTTTTTTGTATTTCGCGTGTGACTTTTTTTAACCAAGTAGAACAGTTATATCATTGATTTCTTTCAGTGCATTAGCCGGAATGTAGTTTCCGTCAAGCTTGTTTCCGTTCAGGATAACTTCTTTTACACCACTTTCAACGTGTGCTGAGTTGTCAATAGTTATATTGAGTTTATTTCCGCGGAAAACTTTTTCAATCTTAAAGCCATTCCATTCAGCCGGAATTGACGGGGAAATTTCAAGACCTTTCATATCCGGATGCATACCGCATATGCCTTCTACGCAACCTACCATTACAGTAGATGCTGTGCCGGTAAGCCAGTGAACGTGTGAACGTCCCTCATAGCGTGATGCTCTTGATTCTGTAAACTGTCCGTGTACGTATGGTTCTGAAACGCGTATTTCTGCCTTATCATTCATAGATGCCGGTGAGCTTTCCATGAAATATTCAAATGCACGGTTACCGTGACCCAGAATGGATTCAGCAAGAATTAACCAGCCCTGTGACTGTGAGAATATACCACCATTTTCCTTTGTATCGTCGTTGAAG
>CAMWQI010000002.1 GCA_947176345.1 uncultured Ruminococcus sp. | reverse complement strand
AAATTAACATAAAAAATAAAACTTGTTAATATTTTATTTATATTATGGAATTTTAAATCTTTCAGCGAGTAGACAAAGTATACAAAAAAATATCCAATATTGTGTGCATTACGCCAAAAATTTATTTAACAAAAACTAAAATACAATAAACTGTTGACAGGACGTAAAATGTGGAATATAATTAAACTTGAAAGAAAATAAGCTATGAACTTATATTCCTCAAACGATGGTTCGGGGCTTATGTAGTTTTTCTTGACAAAGCATATTTCATTGTGATATAATTATCACATATACGGTACGGACAGTCGGAATTTAAGCCTGTTCAATACAGGAAATCCGTTTATAGCGGATAGTCCAAAATAGTTTGAGGACTGTATGCCGTTTTTATAAAACGTCATGCGGAATTTCATTATTTTATTTATCAAATCTTACGAGAGGGGTAAAAATTCTATGATAAGCAAAAAGACTAAGGCTTTAACAGCCGGAATCCTTTCTGCCGTAATGTCAGCTACAGCAGTTATTCCTGCTATGTCTTCAGCAGCTAACGAGTATGCTACAGAAGGCGGTGCTAACGAATCATATGCTAAGATGTTCGCATCACTCTATGATGACGTTATCACAAATGGTCAGGAAAACGGCTATCTCAGCAAGCAGACCAACGGCGGAGATTCATTCGGTATTCCTTACCATTCAGTAGAAACTCTCTGTGTTGAAGCTCCTGACTACGGTCACGAAACAACATCAGAAGCTATGTCCTACATTTCATGGGTTGCAGCTATGCACGATATACTCGTTAACAACAAGACTATCGAAGGCACTTCAGGCGACCTCAAGAAAGCATGGAAAACTATGGAGGCTATTATTCCTGGTTGGTCACAGGCTTCAGGCAGAAGTGATATCAGATATAGCAGTATCTGGAATCAGCAGAGACTTAAGGCTGATACAGCTGAGGAAAAGGATACTCCTAATGAATATCCTACAAACAATGTTGGCGTAGACGCTGAAAACCCGCTTTACGAGGCTTATAAGGGTGCATATGGTAGCGATAACGGTTACTACCTCATGCACTGGCTCGCAGACGTTGACGACTGGTATGGTTTCGGCGGTGGTAAGGGTAATTTCACATTTATCAATACTTTCCAGCGTGGTGAACAGGAATCCTGTTTTGAAACTGTTCCGCATCCGTGTCTTGAAGAACTCAAGTATGGTAATCAGCAGGACGGTATCAAGGGTATCTTCAACGGCGTAGGCAACGTTGCTCCACAGTACGCATTTACAAACGCTCCTGACGCTGAAGACCGTGCTATTCAGGCTGTTTACTTTGCTAACCAGTTCGAAGCAGGCAATGACGAAGTTACAGCTCTTGCCGGTAAGATGGGTGACCAGTGCCGTAACGATATGTTTGATAAATATTATCATGCTATCGGTTGTCAGGATATTAAGGCAAGTGGTACATCACATAAGCTCGGCGACGAAGGCGGACAGCATTACCTTATGGCTTGGTATACATCATGGGGCGGTGCTCTCGGAAATTATGACTGGGCTTGGCAGATTGGTGCTTCTCACTCACATCAGTTCTATCAGAACCCACTTGCTGCTTACGCTCTTATTGATGATGCAACTATGGCATCTAACATGAAGGCTTCCGGAGCTGTTGAGGACTACAGAGAATCATTCAAGAGACAGATTGAAATGTACCTTTGGTTACAGTCTGTTGAAGGTCCGTTCGCTGGTGGTTGTACAAACTCCTACAGAGGACGTTATGAAAAGTATCCGGAAGGCTACCCGACTTTCTATGACATGGTTTACGTTCCACACCCTGTATACGCTGACCCAGGTTCTAACCACTGGACTGGTAACCAGGTATGGCCTATGCAGAGACTTACAGAACTTTACTACTATGTAAAGACTAAAGGCGAAAGCAAAGCTGTAGAGGGTCTCACATACGGCGGTCTTTCACTCGAAGAAGCTCTCAAGACTCTTATCGAAAGATGGGTTGCATGGTTCGAAGACAATATGAAGTTTGATTATGTAACAGACGACGGTATAGAAATGGCTTATGCTATGCCTTCAAGCCTTGACTGGGGTGACTCTGATACAGACTATAGTGTTGTTCCTGATACATGGGACGGTAAGTATGACCCGAACGGCAACCAGAAACTCCACTGTAAAATCACAGGTTACGGCATGGGCGACGTTGGTTGTATTTCTTCACTCTGTAATACACTTATGTACTACGCTAAGGCAGAGGGCGTTGATGCTTCATTTGCTATGGAAGACAAGGGTACAACAACTGCTGAAAAAGGTCTCTACCTTGCTAACAAGCTCCTCAGCACACAGTGGAATCTCGGTCGTGATGAAATCGGTATCGCATTTGAAGACCACAACGGTAACCTCAAGAGAATCTTTGAAGAAAAAGTTTACATTCCTGCTAACTATCACGGCACAATGCCTGACGGTTCTAAGCTCGAAAATGGCGCTACATTCTCATCTATCCGTGAAAGCTATGCTAATGACCCGATGTATCAGGCTGCTAAGGCTGAATATGATGCTACAAAGTCAACAGATGGATACTATTACAAGTTACACAGATTCTGGCATCACGGTGACGCTCTTATGTCATACGGTTCTATGGCTCTTCTCTATCCTGATGTTAAGCCTCTTAATACAGAAGACCCACAGCCTTCAACAGGTGATACAACAGGTTCAACTGATGATACAACAGGTTCAACAGACAACAAGGATATTCTTTGGGGCGATGCTAACGTTGACAATGAAGTAAACGTTTCTGACGCTGTTCTTATCATGCAGACACTTTCTAACCCTGATGAATACAAGCTTTCAGAACAGGGCAGACTCAATGCTGACGTTGTTGACAACGGAAGTGGTGTAACTGCTATGGACGCTCTTGCTATTCAGTGTATCGGTATCAACCTTATCACACAGGCTGATTTCCCGACAACAACAGAGGTAGTCACATCATTCGGTTGATAATAAAAATAAAATATAAGGGGACACTTCGGTGTCCTCTTATTTTTTTCTTAAAATGCTTGCATTTTATGGTGATTAGTGGTATAATAATACATATTATTGTAAAGGCAGGCGAGTCCGGTGACAAAAAGCATGACAGGTTATGGCAGAGCACAGAAAATCGCGGGTGGACGTGATATTCTTGTTGAAATCCGCTCCGTGAATCACAGATATTATGAATATTCGTCAAGAATCCCACGTGCTTATGGCTATATAGACGAAAAACTAAAGGCATTGCTGAAAACTTCCGTTTCACGCGGAAAAGTTGAAGTTGCAGTTACTATCAATAACATTGAAGCCAAAGAATCGGAAATTTCCATAAACAAGGCGGTTGCAGAGGGATATATAAAGGCTCTCCGGAGTGTTTCCGATGAACTGGGTCTGAAAGATGACCTTGTACTTTCAAAGCTTATAAAACTCCCTGAAATATTCGTCGTTCAGAAAGCCCCCGACAATCAGGAGCAGATATGGGCAGACGTTTCGGAAGTGGCATCAGAGGCATTACAGAAATTTGTTGAAATGCGTCAGACAGAGGGTGAAAAGCTTGAATCAGATATAATCTCAAAGGCTGATTTAATTCTGAAAATGGTCTCACAGGTTGAGGAACTCTCTCCGATTACGGTTGAAAACTACCGTAACAGGCTGTATCAGAAAATTTCTGAAGTCCTTGACGGAAAGGAAATTGATGAACAGAGAATATTGACAGAATCAGCGATTTTTGCTGAAAAAATAGCCGTTGATGAGGAAACAGTCCGTCTGCACAGTCATATATCACAATTAAAGGATATGTTCCGTTCAGATGAGCCGGTCGGCAGAAAACTTGATTTTATCGTTCAGGAAATGAATCGTGAAGTTAATACGATAGGTTCAAAGGCACAGGATTTGAACATAACACGCATTGTCGTTGACATGAAAGCCGAAATTGAAAAAATCCGTGAACAGATACAGAATATTGAGTAGGTGACATATGAAATTCATAAATATAGGATATGGAAATATGATATCGGCTGAAAAAATCATAACTATAGTAAGTCCGGAATCAGCTCCCATAAAACGTATGATTCAGGAAGCCCGTGATGACGGAAAGGCAATTGATGCCACACATGGCAGAAAAACAAGGGCAGTTATCGTCATGGAAAGCGGTCATATAATATTGTCGTCGCTTATTGCTGAAACTCTTGCGACGCGTCTCAACGAATAAGGAGGTTATATCATGAATAAGGGAAGACTTATAATTTTTTCCGCACCGTCCGGCTGTGGAAAAGGCACAATGCTTAAGGAAATCCTTAAATGTGAAAATTATCGGTGTTCAATTTCTGCAACCACCAGACAACCCCGTGAAAAAGAAAAAAACGGTGTCAATTACTACTTTATAACCCGTGAGGAATTTGAACAGAAAATCAATGAAAATGCTTTCCTTGAATATGCACAGTACTGTGATAATTATTATGGTACACTTATTTCAGAAGTTGATGATTATCTTGAAAAAGGCATTGATGTTATTCTGGAAATTGAAGTACAAGGTGCATTGAAAGTAATGGCAAAAAGACCTGATGCCGTTTCAGTTTTTATAGCTCCGCCGTCAATAAAGGAACTCCGCAGAAGGCTGAAAAAGAGAGGAACGGAAACTGACGACGTTATCGAAAAGAGAATTGCAGAGGCAACAGGTGAAATTGCCCAAAGAAAAAAATATGATTATGTTATTGTTAATGATGTTCTTGAAAATGCTGTAAGCGATTTTTTCACGGTTATGAGTGCAGAAAAGCTTAAATCAGAATTTTCAGACGATATTATAGAATGAGGTGTTGAATATGCTTAGACCAGCTGTAAATCAGATTATTTCAAAGAATGAAAGTTGCTATTCGCTTGTTATTGCCGTTGCAAAGCGTGCAAGGGAAATTTCAGAAGAACTCTGCAAAAATGACCTTACACTTGAAGAAAAACCTGTAAAAACTGCTGTTGAGGAAATCGCAAGCGGAAAATGCAAGATAGTAAGCACATTGCCACAAGGTGAATAATGCCGTTTATAGCTGAAATAGCTGTAAGCAATACGGCTTATTCGTTTGATATGCTTTTCAGTTATGCGGTGCCAGAAAATTTTAAAGTAAAATGCGGTTGTCGTGTGCTTGTTCCGTTCGGAAAAGGCAATACACACCGCACTGGTGTAATAATGAAAACCCGTTCCGGAAATATTGGCGGTCTCAAAAAGATAATTTCGGTCATTGATGACAAGCCTGTACTTTCCGGTGAAATGATTGAACTTGCAATATATCTTCATGATTATACATTCTGTACGTATTATGACGCTGTAAAAGTCATGTTGCCTCCAGCAATGAACGTCCGCACACAAGAAAAAATCCGTCTGAATAGGGATTTTACCGGTGATAATTCAATCAGCGACAAGGCAAATGAATTATTTGAAAAATTGCGATTACTTGATAATGATATTCAGATAAATAATTTCATTAATCAGTTTATTTCTGAAAACGGCAGAAAAACCGTTGACGAACTATGCGAAAGTAATGCAGTTATTTCAGATAATATTTTCCGGCAGTCTGTTCAGGACGCTACTATGAAAATGGTACGTCTTACTGGCGATTATATCAGTAGTCCGGAAAAATTCACCCTTACAAAGAAACAGAAAACTGTCGTTGATTTTCTGCATGAAAATAATACGGCATCAGTCAAGGAAACCGCCTATATGTGCGGAGTTACTGGTGTTGTTATTTCAAATCTTGTAAAGAACGGTACAGCAGAATATTATGAAATGGAAGTATTCCGTCATGTTGAGGACTTTTCAGACGGTCGGGCAGATGTGAATGATACTGTTCTTTCGGACGAACAAAAAGTGGTTTTTGATACTATTTCGGAACAGGTACACACCAGTAAACCGGCGGTTTATCTGCTGCATGGTGTCACCGGAAGCGGTAAGACCGCTGTCTTTGAAAAGCTAATTGATTATACTGTTAAAATCAAAAGACAAGTTTTACTGCTTATTCCTGAAATAAGTCTTACACCACAAATTCTTAAACGTTTCCGGTCGCTTTTCGGTGAACGTGTAGCAGTTATTCACAGCGGACTTACTATGGGTCAAAGGCTTGACGAATACAAGCGTATAAAGTACGGAAAAGCGGATATTGTGATAGGTACAAGAAGTGCGGTTTTTGCACCGCTTGATAATATAGGTCTGATAATAATGGACGAAGAGGGTGAAAGCACCTATAAATCGGAAATTTCACCGCGCTATGATACACATGATGTCGCTAAGAGAAGATGTGCTTATCATAGTGCAACGCTCTTGCTGGCATCTGCCACGCCGTCGCTTGAAAGTTATTATCTTGCTGAAAAAAATATTTATCATCTTGTAAAACTTGAAAAACGCTATCAGAATATACCGCTTCCGGAAGTAAGCATTGTTGACATGAGTGAGGAACGCCTTAGCGGTAATGTGAACCAGTTCAGTCATAAGCTTGTCAATGAAATAAATGTAAATCTTGCCAATGGTGAACAGACTATCTTATTATTGAATCGTCGTGGTTATCATACATTTATAAAATGTGTGGACTGCTCACAGCCCGTGCAGTGTCCTAACTGTTCCGTGCCGTTGACCTATCACAAGAAAAATGACAGGCTTATGTGTCATTATTGCGGATATTCAGGTGAACATATCACAAGATGTCCTAAATGTAACTCGCATAGACTGAAAAGTACAGGTTTTGGAACACAGCGACTTGAAGACGAACTCAATATGTATTTCCCGAAAGCACGCATTCTCCGCATGGACGCTGATACGACTTTTTCAAGATATTCCTATGAAAAAAGCTTTTCTGATTTCCGTGACGGAAAATATGATATAATGATAGGTACACAAATGATAGGAAAAGGACTGGATTTTCCTAATGTCACACTTGTGGGTGTACTTTCGGTTGACGGAGCATTATATGCAGGTGATTTCCGTGCATATGAAAGGACTTTTTCGCTGATAACACAGGTAGTCGGTCGCAGTGGTCGCGGTGAGCTTACCGGACGGGCTGTCTTGCAGACTTTCATTCCTGAACACTATATTATAAATCTTGCGTCATTACAGGACTATGAGGGTTTTTATGAAGAGGAAATAGCACTTCGGCGGGCTATGATTTTTCCGCCGGTATGCGATATATGCGTATTCGGATTTTCGGGAACGGACAATACAGCCGTACAAAATGGTGCAAATGCGGTTTTCCAGCTTATGAAACAGGAACTTGATAAAATTCAGCCACACACTCCGGTAAAAGTAATCATGCCGGTTAAATGTTCATATGAAAAAATTAACGGAAGATACCGCTGGCGTATTATCATGAAATGCAAGAATACCGCTGAAATCAGGGCATTTATAAGCAATATACTTAAACATTCCGCACAACTGAAAGAAATGAAAAATATTTCGATTTTTGCCGATATGAACGGCGATACAGGCTTATAAAAATAAGAAAGGATTATGACAAATGGCACTAAGAAAAATTTTAACAGACAAAGATGAGGCACTCCACAAAGTATGCAGACCGGTTGAAAAATTTGATGCAAAACTTGCACAGCTCCTTGATGATATGCATGAAACTCTCAATAAGGCACAGGGTGTAGGGCTTGCAGGTCCGCAGGTGGGAATTTGCAGACGTATATTTATTATGCATCTTGATGAGGGGGATTTTGAGGCAATTAATCCGGAAATTACTTTGAGAAAGGGCAAACAGCGTGTTGAAGAGGGTTGTCTTTCATGTCCTAATGTATGGGGATATGTCACAAGACCTATGCACTGTCATCTTAAAGCACAGGACAGAAACGGCAACTGGTGGGAACGTGATTTCAAGGAACTTGGCGCACAGTGTACCGCCCATGAATATGACCATCTGGACGGTCATGTTTTCACTGAAATAGTAGAGGAATTTTTCGTGCCGGGGGAGGAATAATTATCAATGAAGATTGTATTTATGGGTACACCGGACTTTGCAGTACCATGTCTGCGGACTCTTGCGGAAAGTCCGCATGAAGTATCAGCAGTTTTCACACAGCCCGATAAGCCTAAAGGACGTGGTTACAAGATGATACCTACACCCGTCAAGGCTTTGGCTATGGAGTATGGTATACCAGTATATCAGCCGTTGTCGCTCCGCAAAGGTGAGGACGCTGAAAAATCACTGGAAATTCTGAAAAATATTTCCCCTGATTTGATAGTCGTCACGGCATATGGACAAATTCTTCCGAAAGAAATTCTTGACCTCCCTAAGCATAAATGTATAAATATTCATGCCTCACTTCTGCCGGCATACAGGGGTTCAGCTCCGATTAACTGGTGTATTCTCAACGGCGAAAAGACAACAGGGGTCACTTCAATGCTTATGGCGGAGGGACTTGATACCGGTGATATGCTTATCAAGAAATCCACTGATATAGGCGAAAATGAAAATTATCAGGAACTATATACACGGCTTGCGGAGATGGGAAGTGAAGTCCTTATTGAAACTATTCAGGCAATAGAAAACGGAACTCTTTCCCCCGAAAAACAAGACGATGCACTTTCAAGCTATTCCCCTATGATACGCAAGGAAATGAGTGCTTTGGATTTTTCAAAAAGTGTTCAGGAAATTCATAATACCATTCGTGGTGTTACTGGATTTACTATGCTTGGCGGAAAACGCCTGAAAATTTTCAAATCTGAAATAGTTACAGGTACTTCCAATGCAGAAAACGGCACTATTGTTAATACGGCTGATTTTACTGTAAAGTGCGGTGACGGCGGTTTGATAAAGTTCTGTGAAATTCAGCTTGAGGGAAGCAAGCGTATGAAAACTGCTGATTTTCTGCGTGGAAAGAAACTCAATTCCGGTGAAAAGTTAGGTTAATGGTGGCTAATATGTCAGATGCAAGATATTTAGCAGTAAAATTATTATGCAAAACTTTTTCCGGCGGAAGTTTTTCCAATATACAATTAAATAACGGGCTGAAAAATTCCGGACTTGATGACCGCGATAAGAAATTATGTTCTGTAATTTATTACGGCGTTATCGAAAGAAAAATATACCTTGATTATATAATAGAAAAATTTTCGTCAAGACCACTGAAAAAACTTGATGATGTAATTCTAAACATATTGAGGTGCGGAATTTATCAGATACTGTTTATGGAAAGTATTCCGGACAGTGCAACAGTAAATGAAAGTGTTTCACTTGCCAGAAAATTCGGTAAAAAAAGTGCTTCCGGCATGGTGAATGCTATATTAAGGAATTTCATAAGACAGGGAAAAAAAGTTAGTCTGCCCGACGACAAGCTGGAAAGATACAGCGTTGAATATTCAGCACCGCCGGAATTTGTAAGTAGTCTTATTGAGGATTACGGTGAGGAACTTGCTGAAAATCTTCTTTCTGATGCTTTAAAAAGTCCGCCTGTCACAGTCCGCATGAATCCGCTGAAATGCACTGAACAGGAATTTATTTCCGCACTGGGAAAAATAAAAGCCATCAAAAATGAAATTATTCCGGAGTGTTTTTCACTTTCCGGAGATGTTGCCTCTACTGAGGCATTCAGAAATGGTTTTTTTCATGTTCAGGATTTGGCATCACAGTTATGCTGTCTGTCGCTTGCCCCGACGGAAAATGACCTTGTACTTGATATATGTTCAGCCCCTGGGGGAAAGGCGTTTACTATGGCTGAAATGATGCATGGTAAGGGAAAAATAATGGCTTTTGACCTCCACGAAAATCGTGTTAAATTAATCCGTGACGGTGCAGAACGTCTTGGACTTACAAATATATATGCCAATACCGGTGATGCTACAAAGTTCAATCCGGCACTGCCGAAATTTAATAAAATTCTTTGTGATGTGCCGTGTTCGTGTTCAGGTGCGGTCCGGCGAAAGCCGGAAATAAAGTATAAAAATTTAAACGATTTTTCAGGTCTGCCGGATATTCAGTACAATATTGCCGAAAATGCATTGAATTATCTGGTGGTCGGCGGTGAAATGGTTTATTCGACTTGTACACTCCGGAAAGCCGAAAATGAACAAGTTATTGAAAAGCTCCTTGCAAATCACAGTGAACTTGAACCGCTTATGCTCCCTGAACCACTCGGCAAACAATTCGAGAGCAATGCTTCAATATTCCCTTGTCATTTCGGGAGTGACGGATTTTTTATTTCAAAGTTCAGAAAAGTAAGGTGAGTATTTTGGAAAAAATTGATATTCTTAGTTTAAGTCTTGCTGAGCTTGAAAATATTTTAACTGAATATGGTGAAAAAAAATTCCGTGCAAAACAGATTTTTCAGTGGCTTCATGTAAAAAAAGTCTTTGATTTTGACAAAATGACTGATATTTCTGCACAACTAAGAGAACGCCTTAATGGAATTTTTTGTATAAAAAGACTATTTATGCAAAAAAGACTTGCATCTTGTATAGATAATACTGTAAAATATTTGTATAGGCTTCCGGACGAGAATTTTGTTGAAACTGTCCTTATGCAATATAATTATGGTTACAGTATTTGTGTGTCCACACAGGTGGGCTGTAAAATGGGCTGTAAGTTTTGTGCATCGGCTATTGCTGGTTTTGTCCGTAATCTTTCGCCGTCTGAAATACTCATGCAGATTTATGAAACTGAAAAAAATTCCGGTATGAAAGTTTCGGGTGTGGTGCTTATGGGTATCGGAGAACCACTTGACAATTACGATAATGTGATAAAGTTTTTGTCGCTGATTTCCGACAAGAACGGAAATAATTTCAGTCTGCGTCATGTTTCGCTCTCAACGTGCGGAATAGTCCCACGTATCTATCAGCTTGCTGAAATGAAATCAGGTCTCACATTGTCTGTTTCATTGCACTGTGCAGATAATAACGGGCGTTCTGAAATTATGCCCATAAACAAAACATACAGTATTGAAAAACTCCTTGAGGCGTGCAGATACTATATAAAAACTACCGGACGGCGTGTTACTTTTGAATATGCTGTCATTGATAATGTCAATTCCTCTGACGGCGATGCGGACAAACTGGCGGATTTATTAAGGGGCATGAATTGCCACGTCAATCTTATTCCCGTGAACAAAGTCAGGGAAAGAAATTACCGGACTGCTAAAGCTGGTGTGTCTGCATTTGCGGAACGACTTGGCAGGAGGGGAATAAATGCTACTGTGAGGCGTACTCTCGGTAGCGATATAGAGGCGGCTTGCGGTCAGCTTAGACGTGATGCCGTTGAACAGAGTAAGAATGGAGGTGCGGATTTTTGAGGTTCAAATCCGGTACGGATATTGGTCTGAAACGAGACGAAAATCAGGACGCAGTGCGATGCGAATATTTCGGTCATAACGTTCTTGCAGTCGTATGTGACGGCATGGGCGGTGAAAATGCCGGTAAGGAAGCAAGCACTATCGCTATGGAGGAGTTTTTTCAGCGTTTTTCTGACGGCTACAAAGAAATTCTTAGTGATGAGGAAATCCGTAAACTTCTTATATCGTCGGTTTCGGCTGCAAATTCCGTGATTTATACCAGAGCAAAACTCAATTATAATAATTTTGGCATGGGAACAACCTGCGTGGCAGCTTTTGTTACAGATAAGTCGGCATTCATCGCAAATGTCGGTGACAGCAGGGCATATTTAATAGTGGAAAACGAGGGCGTTTTCCAGATAACTACAGACCATAATGTTGCGTCACTGCTGTACGAGCAGGGCAGAATTACTGAGGAGGAGCTTGAAACTCATCCACAGAAACATATGCTTGTGAGGGCAGTCGGTGTGGAACAGACAGTACAGGCAGATACTTTCATACTTGATTATGAAGATAAAATCAGCCTGCTGTTATGCTCGGACGGACTTTCGGGCTACTGCACTGACGAAGAAATATATGATGTTATCATGAGTTCCGATTTTGATGATGTCACAGAAAATCTTATTAATTTAGCTCTCACAAAGGGCGGCCGTGATAACGTGACTGTTGCGGTAATTTCTGAGTAAAACAGGAGGAAAAAAGAGGAAATGGATAAGTACATTGGCAAAAAACTCGACGGAAGATACGAAATCACCGAACTTATAGGTGTAGGCGGTATGGCTGAAGTCTATAAAGGTATCGACGTGATGGACCAAAAGGACGTTGCAATTAAAATTCTTAAAAAAGAATATGCGGAAAATGAAGATTTTCTCCGCAGGTTCAGAAACGAATCAAAGGCAATTGCAGTTCTTTCACACCCTAATATTGTTAAAATCTATGATGTTGGATTTTCTGAAAAAATTCAGTATATCGTCATGGAATATATCGATGGTATAACTCTTAAAGAATATATTGAGGAAGAAAAAGTCCTTACATGGAAAGATACTGTACATTTTGTTATACAGATTTTAAGGGCTTTACAGCACGCACACGATAAAGGAATTGTTCACCGTGATATAAAGCCACAGAATATTATGATGTTCACAGACGGCACAATAAAGGTCATGGATTTCGGAATTGCTAAGTTCGCTCGTGAAGAGGGCAAGACCGCTACCGACCAGGCTATAGGAAGTGTTCATTATATCAGTCCTGAACAGGCAAGCGGAGACGTTACCGACGCTAAGAGTGATATTTATTCAGTCGGTGCAATGATGTATGAAATGCTTACCGGTAAAAAACCATTTGACAGCGATAATCCGGTTGCAATTGCAGTTATGCATATGCAGGATATACCGGAACGCCCACGTGCTTTAAATCCAGATATTCCGGACGGACTGGAAGAAATAGTATTGCGTGCTATGGAAAAAGACCCGGCAGACAGATACCAGTCTACCGCTGAAATGATTAGCGATATTGACGCTTTCAAGGTTAATCCTAATATGACATTCGGCTATTATCAGGAAGAGGACGAAGAATATGAAGACGACGACGAATATGTTTCTGCCGTTCCGGATTATGATGATGTAATTGAAAACGAAGAAAACGGTAAGGGCAAAGGAAAGAAGAAAACAAAAGTCGCTGAACCACCGGTACAGCGTGGAAAAAAACAACTGGTATATGAAGAACCTGACGACGATGACCCCGATGATGATGTTGAAGAACGTTCATCACTGGTTGTTCCCGTGCTTACGGCAATAGTCGTTGTTGTAATTATCGTTGCTGTAATTTTTGTTGCAACTCTCCTTAGCGGACTTATAAAGGGCGATGGTCAGACAAATGACTTCAAAATGCCTGATTTCTATGGCATGGATTACAATGCAGCTGTCAGTCAGTACGGAAACAATATTCAGTTTGAAATGGAAGGTTCAGACTACAACGAACTTGATGAGGGATGTATCTTTGAACAGAGCGTTGACCCTGGAACAGAATTTAAGCGTGGTGACGTTCTTAAAGTTAAAATCAGTAAGGGTATGGAAACCATTGAAGTTCCTAACGTTACTAACATGAACTCCGAACTCGCAAGAGACCAATTGAAACAGCGTGGTCTTGAATGTGAAATCAAAAATTCATCAAGCACAGAAATCCAGAAAGGTTATGTAATAAGCACAGAGCCGGAAGTTGGTACAGAAGTACACAAGGGTGCAACAATTGTACTTTATGTAAGTATGGGTGTTGATGCCGGACAGGTAAGTGTTGACGACTATGTAGGACAGATTGCAGACGATGCAGTTACACTCGCTGAATATGCTGGTCTTAAGCCGGTAACTGAACTTAAGGCATCATATGAAGAAGAAGGCAAGGTTATTGAACAGAGCATAAGCAAGGGTGCAAAGGTTGATGAGGGAACAGAAATTATTTTCTATGTCAGCAACGGTGTAGCACCAGATGGTGAAATTCCTTTCACAGTTCCTTTCCCTGAAAAAGCTAATGGTAGATTTGTTATTGACTTTGTAATCACAAACGAAGACGGTTCAACTTCTACAGAGTCTACAAATACACTTCTTGTTCCTGAAATGAGTCAGGTAAGCCAGAACGTAAAGGGTTCAGGTGAAAATGTATCTGTAGTTGTAGTCCTCACTAACATGAATACAGGTGTAAGAGCGCAGATTGGTTCTTATTTCTTTAACTTTGCTACAGGTGAAGTAAAGGTACAGACAGAAGACATCAATGCAGCATTCACTTCAGTAGGTGGTCTTGATAGTGCAGCACCAACTGAAGCACCGACAGAAGCTCCTACAGAAGCACCGACGGAAGCTCCGCAAGAATATATTGAACCTGAAACAGAACCTCCTTATGTAGAGCCTGTAACAGAAGCTCCTACAGAATATGTAGAGCCACAGGTAACTACTTCATTTAACCCATCATTAGTGGGTGTATTTGACCGCGATGCTGGCGACGGATACGGCTATTTTGACGTATATGGCAACTACTTCCCTTATGCTTATTAATTAATGGGTAAGACCATAACAAGCGGAATTATAACTAAATGCTTAGGGGGTCTCTACACAGTAGAGACCCCTGACGGCATTTATGAATGCAAGGCAAGGGGAGTTTTCCGCAATAAAGGTATAAGTTTATACACAGGGGATAATGTTGAAATAACTGACGGAGTTATTTCTGAAGTCCTTGAAAGAAAAAACTGTATAATAAGACCTCCTCTTGCAAATTTAGACCAGCTTATATTTATTGTCTCAACGTGCAGTCCGTCTCCTAATTATCTGCTTCTTGACAAATTTATTGCCATTGCAGAATATAAGGAGATAACTCCGGTTGTTGTAATAACAAAAACAGATTTAGGAGATAGTTCCGGAATAAAAGAAATATACCAGAATATCGGCATTGATGTTTTTGAAGTTTATTACAATAATCCCGAAACTGTCCGGAATATAAAGGAACTTTTCAGGGGAAAAATAAGTGCATTGACAGGAAATTCCGGAGCAGGCAAGTCAACGCTCTTGAATGCCGTTGACCCGTCACTTAATATCCCGACTGCTGAAATCAGTAAAAAGCTTGGCAGAGGCAAGCATACAACGCGTCATGCACAGCTTTACAAGCTGGCGGACGGCGGATATATTGCTGATACGGCAGGATTTTCAACTTTCGATACAAACAGTTATGACATAATACGCAAAGAGGAGTTAGCAGACTGTTTCCGTGAATTTAAGGAGTATACAGACTGCCGTTTTCGTGACTGTTCGCATACGTGCGAAAAGGGTTGTAAGGTCATTGAGGCACTCAATGAGGGTAAAATTTCCATAAGCCGTCATGAAAGTTACTGCACTATGTATGATGAGGCAAAACAGTTAAAGGAATGGGAATTATGACAGCTATAATATTTGCCGGAAGTGAAATTCAGGATTACAGCTTTATTGATACAAAAGCCGATTTGATTATATGTGCCGACAGGGGAATTATTCATGCTGAAAAACTCAACATATCCCCGGATATTATAACTGGTGACTTTGATTCATATACCGGTGAAATTCCGTCATGTCATGAGGTTTTCCGGAGTGTTCCTGAAAAAGACGATACAGACACCATGCTTGCAGTAAAGCTTGCACTTGAAAGAGGTGCGGACAATATAAGGCTTTACGGTGCAACCGGAGGGCGTTTTGACCATACATTCGCAAATATACAAACTCTTATATATGCCTATGAAAATAACTGTAAAATGTCAATATATGACGAAAACAATATAATTACTTTACAAGGCAAAGGCACTGAAACATATCATAAATATAAAAACTGGTATTTTTCAGTATTTTCATTGACCGAAAAACTTTATGTAAAAAAAATGACAGGCGTTAAATATCCTGTTGAAGATTATATTTTCACACAAAGTTTTCCTATAGGAGTGAGCAATGAAATAACTGATACGGCAGTTATAACTATTGAAAAAGGTCTTGCACTCATTGTGAGGTCAGGAAGATAGGAAGATAGGAACAAAACTCCGTTTGCTGAATATAATAAAAGTATATCAGCAAAGGGGGGATACATAATGAAAATTGTAGTGATACGCAGTCCGAAATTTCTTTCCGGTTTTCTGAGGGTGATTTTCAAGATAAAAAAAGAACAGGAATAATAAAAAAGAGGCTGTAAAAAGCCTCTTTTTTGTTTATATAACGGCAATTTTCTTGAATGCCTTTTTTCCCTTGCGGATAATAACGCCGTCGGGAGCTATCTGTGACTTAGGGTCTGTTATTTTTTCATCATTGACAGTAATTCCGCCCTGTTGTACAAGTCTTCTTGCCTCTGATACGGACGGTGCAAGACCGGCTTTTACAATAAGATTCAGCAGACCTATTTTTCCGTCTGTGAGGTCACTGGCTGAAATTTCAGCAATGGGCATATTTTCGTCTGAACCACTTCCGCCGAAAAGTGCCTTAGAGGCAGACTTTGCTTTTTCGGCTTCTTCCTCACCGTGTACAAGTTTTGTGAGTTCATAGGCAAGGAGTTCCTTAGCCTTGTTGAAACCTGCTCCCTCAAGAGTTTTTTCCATTTCCTCTATTTCCTCAATCGGTACGAATGTAAGCATTTTAAGGCACTTGATAACATCAGCGTCTGCAACATTACGCCAGTACTGGAAAAATTCATAAGGTGATGTTTTTTCAGGGTCAAGCCATACAGCACCTTTTTCGGTCTTGCCCATTTTCTTACCCTCACTATTGAGGAGGAGGGTTATTGTCATAGCATAAGCGTCTTTTCCAAGTTTACGCCTGATAAGTTCAGTACCACCAAGCATATTGCTCCACTGGTCATCACCACCAAACTGCATATTACAGCCGTATTCCTGAAAAAGTTTATAGAAATCGTAACTTTGCATAATCATGTAGTTAAATTCAAGGAACGAAAGTCCACGTTCCATTCTCTGCTTATAGCATTCGGCAGTAAGCATACGGTTTACACTAAAACAAGCACCGACTTCACGGAGAAGTTCAACGTAATTCAGGTTCATAAGCCAGTCAGCATTATTTACAGCTATAGCCTTGCCGTCTGAAAAGTCAATAAAACGGCTCATTTGTTTCAGAAAGCAGTCAACATTATGCTGAATAGTTTCAGGTGTAAGCATTTTACGCATATCGGTTTTTCCGGAGGGGTCACCAATCATGCCAGTACCTCCGCCCAGAAGTACAATAGGTTTGTTTCCAGCCATCTGAAGTCTTTTCATAAGGCACAATGCCATGAAGTGACCGACGTGCAGACTATCGGCTGTAGGGTCAAAACCGATATAAAAAGTAGCTTCGCCCTTGTTGATGAGTTCTTCAATTTCTTTTTCGTCGGTTAGCTGTGCAAGCAAACCACGTCTTTTAAGTTCTTCAAAAGTCGTCATAATTTTTCTCCTTTATATTAAATTATCTTTTATATACTGTAAATAATCCTTGCGGACTATCAGCTCACGGTTATTTATGTACCACTCATAAGACTGTTTTAAGCCTATTTCAAGAGGTTTGACATCGGGTATCAATTCCATCTGCTTTGTAACATCAAGTATATATTCATAATTCCTGAATGGGAAGTACATACGCTGATTTATTTCAGGCTTTACACATCTTATATCGGGAACTTTGCCGAGTATTCCGTAACAGATTTTAACCCATTCTTCTATGGTTACGGTTTCGGGATTGCCTGCATTAAAAATATGATTTTGAGGTTTACTTTCAATGATTTTTTCAATAAATAAGCATAAATCCTCAATATCAAAAAACTGCAATTTCATTTTCTTGTTTTCAGGTACAAAAAACGGCATATTTTTTTCAGCACATTCAAATACAAATGCTTCTCTGTAAAGATTATTCATTTTGCCGTAAAGATAAGGCGGACGAATAATATAAGCATGAGGAAGTTTTTCAAGAAGATACTTTTCAGCGTTTATTTTATTTATGCCGTAATCTTCCCAGTGAATATTAAATCCATATTCCTGATTTTCTGTAAATGGCTGTAGATTCGTTTCAGGATATACGGCACTTGAACTTATCATTATATAATTGCCGAAATCGCCAAGAGAATTTAAAATATCTTTTATATCAGTTTCGTTGTATGCGGTCACATCAATAACTGCATCGAAATAAATATTTTTCAGCTTTTCACCTATATTATGCCTGTCACAGTTTATAAGAGTTACATTTTTGGGCTGTGGTTTTGTATTTCTGTTGAGTACATAAACATCATGCCCCTTTTTCACGAAATACTCCGCAGTATAACGGCTTACAAAAACAGTACCACCTGTTACAAGTATCTTCATAAGTTTTCCTCTTTCTTATATGCAGATTTTATCAATCTTGGTCTGTTATATCGCTGTAATATGACAAACTGCAAATCATAAATACTTGCTAGAACTGACGTTATAATAAATACGAACAGTGAATTAAACCAGATACTGAATAATATTGGTATATAGCTTACAAAAATATTTGCAGTATGTACAATTTCAGAATTACAGCAATTTATTATAAGTTGCTGAATTGAATTTTTCTTTATATCAAATTCGTCGGGGTTATAGGTAGGAACTCTTGATTTCCATTTTTTTACATTTAGTTTCTTATAAATATTTTTTTCAGTTTCTGATACTTTAAAATATCTGCTGTCAACATTTATTTTTCCTTTGAATAAGGGAATAATATAACCTATAATAAGTCTTATATCAAAATGATAGGCAGAAGTCATAGAAGTTACTGCTAATGCTAATAAAATTCCGGAATTAATAAAGTTATTTAAAGCGAATAAGATTATAGTTAACAATGTAGACGCGAAAGAAAGAGTATGCATTACTTTTTTAAAATTGACATGATTTTTCATAAATTCACTACCTTAAATAAAAAATCCTCAGACGGCATGAAAACCGTCTGAGGACGAATTAATTCGTGGTACCACCTCAGTTTATCAGAATATAAATATTCTGACCTCGAAAGACTATAACGCGTCTGAACGTCCGCACCTACTTAGTTTCAATGCAGAAACTCCCGAATGTAATTTCCTGTTATACTTCTACTTCTCGCACCGTCCGAAGTCTCTCTGCACAAGTATTTCAACAGGTTTTATCCGTTCACAGTTTATGGTATTATAATAACATACACTGCAAAGATTGTCAAGGCTTTTTAATAGTTAAAACAAAAAAATAATTTAAAACTATTGACATTTTCTGAAAAGCAGTGTATAATAATATATGTTGATTGCTGATGTGGCACAGTCGGTAGCGCAACGCCTTGGTAAGGCGTAGGTCGTCGGTTCAAGTCCGATCATCAGCTCCAACGAAAAGAACGAAAAACAGGCATTTTCTTTCTTGTAGAAAGTGCCTGTTTTTTTGATTTATATTAAATTATCCTTTATTTATACATTGTTTTCAGAAAAACATAAAATTCTGCTGTAATTCGTTGCTTTCAGCCGGTTTTTTCCTTGATTTTTTCCACTGCTTCAACGTGCCTTTTCGTGATAAGCATATTCTGTAAAACGTTAGCTGCTTCCTCATCGGCTTCTGCTATACAGTGTAAATACTTGTTTGTTGTTGATATGTCACCATGTCCGAGACGTTCCTGAACCTGTTTGAGATTAACACCACCATATAGGAGCAGGGTTGCGGAAGTATGACGTAAGCTATGAAATTTGCGGTGTTTCAGTCCATGCTTTTTCAAGAACTTGCTGAATTGCTTTGTAGGTGTCTGAGGGTTCATAATTTCGCCGTTGTGCTGAGTAAATAACCAATCTTCATTATGCCATGTTTCCGCCTGCTCAATAGCCTGTTGTTCTTTTTCGGCTTTTAAAAGCCTAATAAGTTCAATACAGTAGCTATTTATCGTTATGGTTCTGACTTCATAATCTTTCGGCGGTTTAATTTCCGTCGGTTGTCCTGATACCTTATAGGCAGAACGTTCAACAGTGATTTTGTTTGTCTGATAGTCAATGTCGCTGAATTTTAGTCCGACAAGTTCACCGCATCGGCAACCAGTCATTATTGCAAGTTGTATCAGCACTTGAAACTGTAACGGTTCACTTTCTAAACATGACAGCATTTCCGCTGCTTCCTGCTTGCTGAATATCTCAATTTTTGGTGTTATTGTTTTTGGAATAGTAAGTTTTTCAGCATTTGCCGGATTGTTTGAAATAATATCAAGTTTAACTGCCTGTCTGAATATTGATTGTAAAATAGTAAGTTTTCGTTTAATTGTTGAATTTGAGAGTTTAGGACTTTCAGTGTCTAACGAACCATCTTTTTTGAGTTTAACATTGCCTTGTAAGTAGTGAATAAACTGCTGTATGTGTGACGGCTTTATGTCCGACATTTTCATGTGACCGAGTAAAGGGACTATCAGATTATCAATAGCTCTGCTGTAATCGTGCCATGTTCGTGGAGCGAGAACGTCCTTTTTAATATCGAGATACATAATGCAAAATTCAGACAGCTTTATATTACGGTGATTGCCTGTCATGCCGTTCTTGCACTGGTTTTCAAAGATTGCCGCTTGTCTGACTGCTTCTTTTTCCGCTTGTTTGGCTGTCATATCTTTATCGGGTTTCCATGTCATTGATTTTACAATTTGCTTTCTGTTAGTATCATATCCGCACGACACACGGAATAAATAACCGTTTTTTTGTTTTCTTATGCTTGCCATTATTTAAAAATTCCCCCCTTGATTTTTTTGTGGGAATATGGTATAATCATAAGTGGAATTAAGCTATACCATATTCCTGAAAAATGCCGCCCACCTACCTAAACCGGACGGCGTTTTTTCTACCTGCTCCAGAATTTTTTTTCTGAAAATTATGAACTTTTGTTACTTTTGCTTATTTTAATGTTGAATTTGCCTGTTTTAAGGCAGCTTTTGCAGTTCAATAGTTGTTGTAACCGTTGTGAACTGCATTGAACTGTTGTGAACAATTGGCTAAAATATCAGCGGATTGATTTTAATAGTTTCTTTTGGATTTCCACCATTGGCACGGAAAACTTTTTCACGCTTTATATAATTCATATCTTCTAAAAGGTTTAGCGGTTCAATACAATCTGCTGTTAAAAGCGGACGACATAAAACAAGTAATTCGTGTTTTGACAGCATATCTTTTTCAGCTTTTTTTAATTTTTTCAGTATGTATTTAGCGTTTCTTATTTCTGTCGGCTCTGATGCAGTGCCAGACAACGCATTCAAAGCATGATTTTCCGCCCATGTCGCTATTGCTATTGAATTAATGGCGGTCTGACCTGTAAGACGTTCTGCCGGTTCGTGTTCGCATAAATGAAAGATACCGGCTATTCTCAATACTCTGCCGAATTGTTTTGATGCCCATTCTTTCAGGTTCTCGAACGTTCCACCGTCCCTGATTTCCTTTTGCAAGTGGTCGTGATAATCAGAAAATAACAATTCTGCTTCTTTGTCGCACACTATAACAGGTATATCAGGCGTTGACGGCAAACGAAGCAGACGGTTTATTAAGTCGCTGTACTGCTTCTGAAGCTTTGGCGGTACATCTGGACTGCTCATTTTCAAATATCCTGCTCTGCTTTCAGGAAACGAAAACAAAAAGCGGTGAATAAATCCACGTCCTACAAACTGCCTGTTGTTCATAGCATCTGTAAAGTGTTCCGGCTGTACCATTAGTCCCATAGTAAGCAATGGTTTTTTCAATTCAATATTTTCTTTGGTACGTCTCAGAATGGTGTAATTTGCACCGTCATAGGCTTTCAGAAAGATGTTAATATTCGCCTGACCGTTTGAATAAATACCACTTAAAACATCAAATACACTGCCCTCGTCGTCTATGATGCCAATCTTGCCGCCCTGCCTGTATATTTCCATTGCAAGTGCTTCTGGCGTTGCATCACTGGCATTCAATACTAATTCATACTTTTTTTCAAGGCTTGCAAGCTGTTTTGTATAGGTTTTTGCCGCCTGCAAATCTGCTTTCAGTGCCTTTGCTCTTTTATTCTCCAAATATGCACGCTCCGTCTTGTATTCCTCGACTTCCGGAGCGTGTATTTTATTATATTTTTCCTGAAATTCTTCTACAGGTCGCATAAATTCTTTAAGGCTTCCGGATTTTCTTTCACCCGGTGCGGCTATCGTGATTGTATAGAGGTTCAATGGCTCTGTGTGGCTGTTTCCGGCGTGTTTTATCAGTGCTTTTCCCTGTACGCATAAAGCAAGTACCGACAGCAACGGCAATACTGACATTTCCGGCACAACTTGTACATAATCTGATACTGCTTGCAGATAATCACGGAGTAACGGCGGTAAGCTCTGCATCGGGAACGGAACAGGCTTTTTCAGGCTGTCGAAACTTTCCGGAATACCCCATTTTTCCGTCTCATCTGCTCTTGAAATTTTATTCAGAAATTCTGCACGGTCAAAATTTTCCGCACGTGCAACAAGGCTCTTTAAGTTCTCTGTAAGCCTTTTGCGGTCGCTTATAAGTAATTCGTTAGCGTCCTTGCAACCGCTCCACACATCCGGATTAGCTGTAATAAAAGCCGTTCTGTGTGTGATGCAGAGTTTTTCAAGTTCGTTTGTAGCTTTCTGACCTGCTCCGTCATTGTCCATAGCGATTA
Source organism: uncultured Ruminococcus sp. (assembly GCA_947176345.1). Lineage (GTDB taxonomy): Bacteria > Bacillota > Clostridia > Oscillospirales > Ruminococcaceae > Ruminococcus. Next base: position 57,829 of record CAMWQI010000002.1, on the reverse strand, counting down.
TTAAAACGGTCTTTGACGTGTCATAATCAAATATTTTTCTGATATTGCTTGTTGACCCTAAACCGATACACGAAAAACCGCATTCCACAACGCTCATGCAGTCAATTTCCCCCTCAACAACAAAACAATATCTGTCTTTCAGTGCAACGGCATTCAGGAGACGTGTAATTCCACGTTTCTGCTTGATGTTTTCGGTGGTACTTCTCCACATGAAAGACGTGTCAGATGTCGGAATTATCACAGCCGGCGTTGATTTGTCTTCCTGATACTTGTATTCCGGTACGTAACCACAACGGAAATTTCTTTGCATTTCCATGGAAATTCCACGTTTTGTGAGATAATCTGTTTTGTAAAGGTTACTTTCTGCAAATGCAAAGAATTTTGTATAGTCCTTGCTTTCGGTTACTGTAGCTATGCCGTATTTGCGTGACAGTTCATTCAGAACGTTCTTGAAATCGCTGATATTGTTCATTGCTCCGTACAGGCTGAAAATATCACCGGACTGCTGACAGGCAAAACAGAAATATGTGTTACTATCCGGATAAACTGTAAACGCTCCGGAATGGTTGTTACCTGTACCGCTGTTGCAGAACGGGCATATATACTGATTTTTTCCGCTTGATTTCTTTGTAATTTCCTGCACGTATTCAGGCAGAAAAGTCTTGATTTTTTCTTTTATTTCGTTCAATTTCTTTTTTCCTCCTAAAATAAACAGCAGACACATATTTAAATATGCCTGCTGTTAATATATTTTTTTTGCTGATTTGCTTCAATGTTCATGAACTGTTGCTGTAACTCCCATTCTGCTTCTGCACAATCTTCATTATAACGACAATCCGGATAATAGCTACACTCTTTACAATGGTACTCATCAAAAATGCAGTCTTTATCTTCTTCAAAATAATCATAAAGAAACTCTCTTGCAACGTCATCACAAAAATACTCTTGTGGATTGTCAAGCAGATATTTCATAAAATCTTCTTCCTGCTCCGTCATATTCTCACCACCATTCTTTTTTTATTCCCATTCGTCTGTGTCGGCGTACTCTGGATAACGGATTTTCACGGCTTCCCAGTAGTACGGAGCATAGGAACAACAGAAAATGTCTGATACTGAATAACGTCCGCTCGGTAAATAGTTCTTGTCGCCATTTTTGTCCGTATAGATTTCGCCATCAGTGCAACAACCATTCCAAAGATTGAATGTTAAACGGGTTGTTTTCTTGCTTGTTCCAGTCTGCCAGCCTTTGTGAAGACTTTCACGCCTGATAAGGTTTTCCTTGAAGTCGAATATTTCTTCAATGTGATTTCTGCATACATCGTCAAGGGCAATCAAATAAGCAACAGACTGACTGTACACATCATTACAGTTCATTTTCTGCATGATTATCCAGAATAAAATTTCGTGGTATTCGTCTTTGAATTTCACTTTAATCACTCCTTTCAGTTAGTGTTGTAAATATACAACTTTTTGTTGTTTTATTGCTATTTTGGTACAATATTTTGTTTCAGCTTGTGTCACTCTCACACTTACCGTTCTGCTACCGAAAAAAGAAAATTGTCCTTTATTTGTACATTATTTTTAAAAAATTTCAGTTCTCAAACGTTTAGTGGTTTCTTTGTGTTCCCGCTGTCAGTCCTTTCTGATATATTGGTATCTGCCTAAAAGTCCATCAAGCGAACAATCCAGAACGTCCGCTAAGGCAATCAGCGTATCAAGTGACGGCTTTTTTGTTCCGTTCTCATATCTTGCAAGCGTTACACGATTGACGGCTATCGCATCCGATAATTCTGCCTGTGTCATGTTGTGCTTCTGTCTTTCAGATTTAATGGCTTTACCAATTGACATTTTTATTCACCTCTTTCTATTTTATTTTCAAGATGCTTGACTTTTAGCGTGCCTTATGGTATACTAAAATAAAGATGTAGCCTTGCCGGTTACAATTACAGTATATACGCTTATTTACGAAAAGTCAAGTTAATTCAAGCAAATTTTCGTAAATTCGTGTATTTACACAACGTTTAGGAGGTGTAGTTATGAATAATGCACAAATCGCACAAAACATCAAAGACGAATGCAAAACAAAAAAAGTCCCTGTTTCTAAATTACTTGAAGATTGTGTTATTCGCAAAGGTTTTATATATGATTTGGAAAAACGTGATTATACGCCCTCTGTTGAGATTATGGGAAAAATAGCAGATTATCTTGATGTTTCTGTTGATTATCTTTTAGGACGCACCAACAATCTCAAAGTACAAACAAATAATAACACTGCAATAACTGGAAGTAACATAGTAAACGGAAATGTTGAGAATAGCTCCAACATAAATACTGCAATATTAAGAAATAATACTATTGATGAGACGGCAGAACAGGTTCTCAATGCTTTTCAAAGTATGACATTAGCCGATAAGGCAAAAGTTATCACGCTTATTGCCGAACTCACAGAAAAAAACAAGACAGCATAACAAATAAAAGAAATCCGTCCGGCATATCGTCGGGCGGATATTTTTTGCAAAAGTTCACTACAGTTCAATGCAGTTCACAATAGTTACAATCACTATTGAACCGCAAAAAATGCCTTGAAACAGGCAAATTCAAAGGCTTAAAAAGCAAAAGTAACAAAAGTTCACTATTTTTAGAAACAAAAAATAAAAAACTCTCTCCGGAGCAGGATAAGCAAGAGTATTTCTGTTTCCGTTCTGCATATCGTCGGGCGGATTTTTTCCCACTTTCAATTTTTAAGATACTTGATATACGCTTTTTTGCGTTTAGCACTTTTGTGATATACACTTTTCAGAAATAAAAAATCATTCCGGAGCAATTCCAAAGTTAGAATTTTTCTTACTGATAGTTACATAAAAGTGTGTTAGTGCCTTGCTTGGCTCTCGCTCTGACTGCCGTGCTTGCTTTGTGATGCACGCCCAACAAACACGGAGCAGGTGAATTTAAATAAACATTTTGATTGTCGCCCTGCTCCGTCCGGTTATTTTGGTGGGAAAATATCTGCTAAAATAAAAGTGGGATTCTGTGGGACAATACGCTTATTGACAATAAAAGCAGGTTTTCAGAAAAATTCTAAAGGCATTCAGGCAATAAAAAAGACCGTCTGAAATTATTCAGACGGCTTGCAGTTTAACTCTTTCTGCTGGTTTTTTATGAATTTTTTTAGTTCTCTGTAAAGTTTCGGATTATCTTCTGACATTATTTCAAATAGTGTTGACATAAATTCATCTTGACCGTTTTCAAGTATGGATTTATTTTTTATTTCAATATTTCTTTTGTATGCGACGGCTCTTGTTAAAGCAATAGTATTTTTTATGATAGCATCTATTCCGATTTCCTGTAACTGTTCGCCCGAAAGGTTGTTAATCTGTTCAAGAAGCTGACCGCATAGCAAACGTGTAAGCGGTTCTGTAAAATCAATGTGGTTATAGTTTTCCGTTTCGTCCATGATTGCCCTGAAATTTGCCTGTGTCATTCTGATACTCTGTATTGACTGCATTAAATTGGCGGCGTATCTCTGCACTGCTGAAATTGACACACTGTTTCCGGATTCTTTGATATACTCTACTATTTCACGGTATGTAAAATCAGCTTTAATCATTTCGTCAACAGTTCCCTTGATTTCAGGCGGTAATTTGTCAATGGCATAATGTTTTCTTGTATGCTTTCCCATATCGTTCCCCCTGTCACACGTCTATGCAGTTATCTTCAATAATTCCTCTTAATACCTGAATCCCCTTTGCTGTAAGTGCTGTTTCAGTATTTCTGAATTTATCTTCTTTCAGGTCAACAGGATTTCCGCTGTTACAGTCTGTAAGCCTTATATATCCGCTTTCGTATAAGTAGCGAATACTTTCAATAAATAAATTGTGGTCGGTTGTCTGTCTGAAAACAAATTCAAGGCTTGACAATCCGCATCGGCTGTTTTCAATGACATTCAACGTCCTTAATATTGTGCCGTTCATATGAAAGAAACTGCTGTTTTTAATATCATTCTGAATTTTTTCAATATTCATAATATTCACCGTCCTTAATTCTGTACCTGCTCCGTGTTTCCGTTCATCTTTTGATTGACTTTCTTTTTTCTGTCTCGGAGTTTACAATAACTCTTATTGTCTTTTCACTGAGTTTATATTTGATTACTAATTTTTTGTAACTTAATCCGTCTATATAGTCTTTATATATTTCACTGTCTCTGTATTCTCTTGAAATATTGTCAATTTTTGGAATGTATATTTGACTTCCGCCGAATATTTCAATAAACTTGTATGCAGTTTCCAACCCGAAATTGTCAACAAGCTCAATAACTATATTATTATCAGATTTAAGAATTATATTTTTATCCATTTCTTAACTCCACAATCCATATTTAAATACCCTTAAAATGATATTATAATAGCATTTAAAAAGTTCTTAAAAATCTGTACTCCGGATTTATTGAACTATCGGCTACACTTTTGAATTTTTATTGATATATCCGGAGTATACTATAATTATATCATGAAAGGAAGTTAAAGTCAATGTACAATAGTTTTTGTACTTTATTTAGTTCTTATTATTTCAAAAAATGAAAATAAATCATCTATTAAGTATAGGGAAAAGGGCTAATATACATTATCAGAATGCTTGTATACACTTTGGTAAGGCGTAGGTCGTCGGTTCAAGTCCGATCATCAGCTCCAACAAAATGGACGTTCTTAGGAACGTCCATTTTTATAAGGTAATATTTCATATACAGATATATTTGAAGATTTTGTTGTTGTAATATAACACGCCAAATCCAAAAAATATCATAAAAAGCTGATAACTACTACATAATTGCAGAAGTTATCAGCTTTAAACATTAAATTAATAATTCCATGCGTGTCCCTGTGAGCAGTAATAACAACTATCTTCATTATTCCAGTATGAGTCATAACCACAGATTATGCACCATGCGTCCGGATTCCAGCCATCGTCCCAACCATCGCCGTCGGCATCAACGCCGGTAAGATTTCCGTCACCGCCATAGCTGTTATTGTTATGTAAAGTATCATCAGTATTACTGTTGTTTTCGGTAGTACTTTCCGTTGCACTGCCCACATCATTCGGGTCAGCTTTTCTTGCGTCCATGAGGTTTATCCAGCCGAAAGACGTTTCAATATCAACAAGACCCCATTTATTGCCGTCGTCGTCAATAGTTTCTTTAGTGATTGTATAACTTCCCCTGTCGGTTATACTTCCTGTAATCATACTACTGTATGACGGTTCAGAATGAATGTCAAGTGCCGGATTAGCAAGCTTTATAATATACTCCTGAAATTCTCCGTTGCCTTTTACTGTAAGTTCAGATGTAACATTTTCATCTGTAGGGGGTTCTGTAATGGTTGTTGCTTGTGGGGGTTCAGTAGCTACGGTAACAGTAGTTGTAGTAGGTGGTACTATTACATTCACGGATATTGTGGACTGTGTAGTAACTGCATTAGGGTCAAAATTTTTCTGTTCGTGGGTAAGTTTCAGCAGACTTCCACACCACAACGCAACAAGTATCAGTATTATTACTGCACCGGAAAGCACCATAATCTTTCCGACATTGAGAACTTTTTTCTTTGCCATTTTTAATAACTCCTTTTCCGGAAATACTCAAGTACTCCGTCTGTTAATTCTATCTGCTTATAATATTATACATAATACAGCCCGAAATGTCAATAGATTTTTATGGCAAAACCGGCTTATTTGTTGATATTGACATATAAATATAAATATCTTTTAACCTATTATGACTATTGACAAATCCGCAATAATATGTTAAAATTAAAATATAATGAGTTTCGGAGGCAGATATGAAAAATGATTCCGGATATAAAACAAGACAGAAAGAAAAAATTCTTGATTATCTTGTGAGGAATAAAGAAAAACATACAAATGTACAGGAAATAAGTGCTTTCCTTACGGCAGAAGGTACACCGGTAGGAACAGCCACAATATACAGACAGCTTGACAAGCTGATTGACTCCGGCACGGTAAGGCGGTATAATTTTGACGGCAAAACAGGTGCTTGTTATCAATACATAGAAAATGACAGCGATTGTCATGAGCATTTCCACCTGAAATGTACCATATGCGGAAAACTTATTCATCTTAACTGCGAACGTCTTTCCGGTATAGACCGTCATATATTTGAGCATCATGGTTTTCAAGTTGACCCATCACAGACTGTTTTCTATGGGAAATGTTCCGATTGTGCAGAAAAATAACAAAATGCTGTCTTTTTACGGACAGCATTTTTATTTTCAGAAAAGTGACATAGCAAAAGAGTTACCAATGGTCATTTCATTGTCATAGTCATATAGTTTCCAGTCGTCGCCCTTTACTTTTACGACATAAATGGAAACGTCTTTTGTGTCCTTGTCATCTTTACCTTTGATAGTCATTTCAACTTTAACTTTATAAGCCTTTTTTATTTCAGCATCATATTCATCTTCATAATCTTCCTTGATTTCGTCAAGGTCATTGCCTTTTACCTTTTTCTTATCAACGATTTTTGCAGAAAGCTTAACATTCTTTCCATAATCGTCTTCAAGTTCTTCCATTGCATCTTCTAACGTATCGTCCATTTTGTCAAGGAAAGCATCATAGTCAATAATGCTGTCTTTCATTTCTTTTTTAAGTTCTTTCATTTTGCTTTTAGGAACTGTAACAGAAAGCATTTTTGCTGTATCGCACTTATTTATAGCCTTGATGTAATTTTTCAAAGGTTTTTTGTAGCCACCACTGAGCGATGAAACAATAAGTGCAATTATAACAATTACCGCCAGCAATCCTGCACCTATCACTATAAATCCCTTATTTACAGCACTTTTACTTTTGATATTTTCCACCACTGGTGACGGATAAACACTATTATCACTTTGACAATCACACACTGCACCATCTGGAATTTCTTTTCCACACTTTGAACAAAATGCCATATATAAACTCCTCCTGTAAAAAAATGTTTTTTATCATTTTATCACATAAATTTCACATTGTCAAGCATAAACGACAAAAAAATTATATAATTGTCATGTTGTACAATAATATGTTGACTTCTGCACTGATATATGCTATTATATTTTTATTTTAAGGAGGTTTTGAAAATGAATATAAACTACATACACGAACCCACAGACTTACAGTGTGGACAGGCTGTACTTGCCATGATACTTGGAAAAACTGTAAATGAAATTATTGAATATCTTGATAATGAAAAGGAAACTACACTCAAGGAAATGAAACAGACTTTAAGAAATTTCGGTTTTGAAATTTCTGATATAAGATGTTCAGCGCAGAATAAGGAAGATTTGCCGAAGTTATGCCTGTTAAGTCTGGAAACTCCACGTTGTTGGCACTGGTCACTTTACTATGACGGGACTTTCTATGACCCTGAACATTATATCCTTGATGATTTTCCTGAATCGAACCGCCGTTATTACTGGAAAATTTCTGTAAAATAACTCTTGACAAATACATTAATAAGTATTATAATAAGAATGATTATTATAACAATTCTTATTATTTAGGAGGCATTTTATGGAAAGTCTGCACTATTTATTAATGAAATCACATTCCGTCATGCAAAGGAAAATTTATTCAGAGGCACAAAAAATCGGTCTCACGTCCGGACAGCCGAAAATTCTTGACTATCTCTATGAACATGAGGGCAGTGACCAGAAAACAATAGCCGGTTACTGTGAGATAGAACCGGCAACACTTGGCAGTATTCTTTTGAGAATGGAGCAGAAAGGATTAATCGAACGCCGACAGAAAAACGGTAACCGTCGGTCATGGTTTGTGTATCTCACGGAAAACGGAAAAGAAATCTGTGAAAAAATGCATGATATTTTCAGTCAGGCGGACGAACAGGCAATAGAGGGCATAAGCTCTGGTGAGATTGAGGAAATTAAAAATCTTCTCACGAAAATATGCCATAATCTTGACGGAAAGGACTGATTATCATGGAAAATAAACGTACTCTTACTAACCGTCTTGTGTGTTATTTTGTCGGATTATTCATAATGACAATAGGTATAGCATTATCCGTTAAGTCCGATTTAGGTGTATCTCCTGTAAGTTCAATACCATATACACTTACTGTCTGCTGGAGTATCGAAATGGGCAAGGCGACTATATTATTTCACTGTGTACTTATATTAATACAAATACTTATTTTAAGAAAAAACTTTAAATTAAAATCTCTGTTGCAGTTGCCGGTGGGAATAGTTTTCGGGTACTTTACAACTTTCTGTAACTCACTTGCCGACTATCTTCCGTCAACGGATAATTATTTTATAAGAATATGCATGATTTTAATAAGTGTTGTGCTTGTTGCAATAGGAATATTTATGTATCTTCCGGCGGACATAATGCCACTTGCCGGTGAGGGTGTCATGCAGGCTGTAGCCGATACACTGAAAACAGAATTTTCAAAAGTTAAGGTTGCATTTGATGTGACCATGGTTATTATATCACTTGTAACCTGTTTGATAGTTCTTCATACATTAGGCAGTGTCGGAGCAGGTACGGTTATAGCAGCGTTGCTTGTGGGAATAGTCTTAGGCTGGATAAAGAAGTTATGGGCAAGGCATACTAATCCCAATATGAAGTGACTATATCCCAACACAGACTTCCTTTATCATGACTTACAATATAATCAATGAAAATTTGTTCTGTTTTTTCGTCCTTAAACTGTAAAAGCGTTTTCCAAGCCTTTTCAAGCGGAAAGTATTTTACTATCTTTGCGGCAAGATTATAAGCTCTTTCCCTGTCGGTGACCATTAAATAAGCAAGCGAATATTCCAGTTTATCATACTCTGCTTTTTCTATAAAGTTATTGAGTATTTCCTCTGTAAATTCAGCCTTTTCAAGTTTTGCTGAATATATATCAGCAACTTCCTTTATATCGGGATAAAGCAGTGAGGCATTTTTTTCAGCCTCCGGAAAACTACGTCCTGTGAGGTTATATTTTGTAATTTTTACATCTTCAGTACTTTTTTTGTGATGCGGGAAATATTCACCATAACGACTTCCTGCCGGTACAGGAACATTAATACCACTGAATTGGACATTATCAATTTCTATGCCATTATTGACATACTTTACACCCTTTCCGAAAGTACAACCGCTTATGCTGATTATAGTAAGGCAGTTTATTTGCTGTCCGAGAATTGCGGAGGCCGTAGCTTTATGATGACCGTCAAGCAATGCACTTATAAAGCCGTATTCATGATATGCTAAAGCACGTGGTGGATTTGGACTATTTTTAAATATTTCAACATATTCATTTACACGTTTTTCATTGCACATATCTGCCGACTGTGTAGGGTAGAGATATTGCGGAAAACTCACAATCTGACGGGTGAAATCGTAGTTATAATACTCATCACAAAATGCATCATTGTATGTCATTTCATTTGGTACAGACCAGAAGAAAGTATCATTACTGTCTGTGGGGTAATGAGGAACGTCCGCAAGCAGATAATAGCCGTCCTTAAGAAGATTTAAAAGAGGTTTCAGCATTTCAGCGGAATGCTTTATATCAATATAGTTACTGTTCAGGCACTTTCGGACGGCTTTAAGTTCCGGACAGTCTATATTTTCTATTCCGTAACCTGTGGCAAGTAATCCGGTACAGGTAGGGCAAATAGGCAGATATTCTTGTAATATCGGTTTATCGTTTATAAGCAGATGAGCATTATAACCGTAATCCTCATCTTCCTTGCCGAACTTGTGTGTGATAGTTGCCATTCCGTTCCATACCCTGAACATAATGGCAGAATTGCACCATTCATATTCTGAAACATCTATTTCATTTAAGATTTTTATTGACATATTATGACCTCCATTTATTTTTTGTATTATAACATGAAAAAAATTTAAAGTCAACAGAATAATTCTTGACTTACAGGAAATATTATGTTATAATAGCAATTAATAAAATATCAGGAGTGATTAAAATGGTTTTGGAATATGATATATTAAAAAACATTGGGGAAGGAGGCAGGTATTTCTATCCCAATTCTCTTTATTTTGCCCCATTATCCAATGTAACAGAAATTGATATTTCAGATAATAACGATTGTTTAAGATATCTATTTGATATGGCATGTTATATGTTGAAGTTACAAAAAATTAATTTATCTAAAAATAATGAAAATTATTCAGATATAGATGGCGTTCTTTATGATAAAGATGGAAAAACATTAATAAAATATCCAATGGGTTTAGGCAATTTATATGAAATACCTGATGGTGTGGAAACTATAAAAAATAATGCTTTTTTGAATTGTGCTTTAACATCAGTAAAAATTCAAAAAAATGTATTGAAGATAGAAGAAGATGCTTTTTGGGGCTGTCTAAATTTATCAAGAATAATTGTAGATAAAGACAATGAATATTATTCAGATATAAATGGGATTTTGTTCGATAAAAATAAAGAGATTCTAAAAAAATGTCCAATAGGCTTTGAGGGTTCATATATTATACCAGAGAAAACACAAATTATAGAAAAAAAAGCTTTTTGTAATTGTATAACATTAACAATGATAAAAATTCCGGAATCTGTGACATTTATAGGAGATAATGTTTTTGATTATTGTTTACCAAATTTAAAAATAATCGTATCTGAAAACAATAAGTATTATTCGTCAGATGAATATGGTCATTTATACTACAAAGATAAAACCAAGCCATATCCAATTTTATATTCGTCTGAAACATGTCAAACATGATCTAACCCCATGCACTTCACTTTACCCGACAGAAATATGGCAATGAAATTTTATAAACATAGAAAAAAACAGGCATATTCTCAAATAAAGAAATATGCCTGTTTTTCTATGCTTTTTATTGGTGGAGCATAGGGGACTTGAACCCCTGACTTCCACACTGCCAGTGTGACACGCTCCCAACTGCGTTAATGCCCCACAAATATAAAATCACTTATGTTTACATAATAACACATATTTTCTGAAAAGTCAATAATTTTTTGAAAAATATCTTGACAAAAACCAACCAATATGATATAATGTTTTTGGTAAAAATTCACTAAAAAATATTAACAGGAGGTTTTGATTATGAATTGCCTGAAAAAAATACTTGTATTTGTTTGCGCACTGGCAAGTATTTCAATGGTAGACTGCACATATGTCAATGCGGAAAAACTTACAAATGAAACGATTGATTTTTATGATTACTGGAAAGAAAAATATATCGTTCAGGATAAATATGTTACGGACGATACACAATATTATGTATGGTACAGCGATACACCATATTCCGACAATAATAAATGGGTTGAAGTTACTGTTTCGGAGGCACATGGCTATGGTATGCTGATTACTGCATCTATGGCGGAATATGATAACGATGCAAAAGAAATTTTTGATGGTATGTATGCCTATTATAAGGCACACCTTAGCGAAACAGCTCCTAATCTTATGGCGTGGCAACAACAAGACAACGGTTCGGCTATTGTCAATTCGTCTGGTACGGACTCTGCCACAGACGGCGATATGGATATAGCCTATGCATTGCTCATGGCGGACAGCGTATGGGGAAGTAATGGTGATATAAATTATAAGCAGTCGGCAATTGATATAATAAACGACATTATGAAGTATGAAGTCAATAAAGAAGACTGGATTTTACAGTTAGGTGACTGGGCATATTGGACTGCAAACGGTGATCCTGATTATTCAGCAACAAGAGCCTCCGATTTTATTATGCAGTATATGCCGGTTTTCGCTGAGGTGACGGGTGATGAACGTTGGCTGAATGTTTATGACAGCACGTATGCTATTATTAATAGTATAGTTGATGAGTACGGAACGGGAATTTTACCGGATTTCATTATCAAGGATTCTGAAACGGGTAAATTTATTCCGTCGTCGCCTGAATTTCTTGAAAGCGAATACGACGGCTACTACTATTATAATAGTTGCCGTACTCCGTGGCGTATAAGCATGGATTATCTTATAAATGGTAATCAGGACGCTAAAAAATTCGCTGATGCTATAACTTCTTTCATTTCGGAAACCACAAAAGGTGACCCCTCCGAAATAAAAGCTGGATATAAGCTGGACGGCACACCAATTGAAGATTATGATGATTTATGTTTTACAGCACCTTTCATGATTGCCGGTGCTTGTGGTGACAATACAGAATGGCACGATGCTGTACGTGAAACAGTTGTGAATTATGGTGAAGACGTTTATTTTGGTGATACCATTAAAATGTTATGTCTTATAGTTGACGACGGTGGCTGGATTGTGCCCGAAAATAAAGGCAGTGAAACGATTTCCGGAGACGTTAACACTGATGGAGTGTTCAATATTGCAGATGTTGTTTCAATACAGAATTATATTATCGGCAAAGATATTCTTAAAGACTGGAAAGCCGGTGATATTAATAATGATAACATTATAGATGTGTTCGATTTATGTAGTATGAAAAAAATGATACTATCACAGTTAAAGTGAATAAATAAGTTCATATTTTTTACTTATATAATTGTCAAAAAATCACATATTTTGACAGTAACAGTTTATTGATTTAACAATATTGCCTAAACTTTTTTTAAAAGATATTAGCATTAAAGGCTTTTTATGACATTTATGTATTTGTTTTTATCGAATTGCATAAACTGTATCGTGAGTAATTGTAAAAAATGATGAATTTTACTATAAAACATTGACAAGTTTGAGAAATTATGATATAATGATAATCGTTGATAAGAATAGTGCGTATGTATTAAGAAAATATCGGTCAATACATATGCATTGACCGATATAATCACTGATTTTTACTGGATTTTGTCTAGAAATTAGGGTAGAAATTAAGCCACAAATATGATATTATAAAGATAAAGAAAAAGATGTAAATAATATTAGCAGAAAACGATGAATTTTATTATAAAACATTGACAGATTTTAAAAATTGGGGTTCCATCATAATGCCATTGAAAATAGTGCGTGTTTAAATAAGATGTTCGAAAAGGCATATGTATTGACCGATGTAATCACTGATTTTTACCAGATTTTATCTTGAAATTAATATGGAAATTAAGCAACAAATATGATATCATAAAGATAAAGAAAATAGTGTAAATAATATTAAAAAATATTAGTTTTTTATTTAGCATGGATTTGTAAAATTTGATTATATTTTTCATAATTTATCTGAAAATTTGTAAAAAACTCCCACTTCTAAGTAAACAAAGTGAACAAAAACTGTATCCTGTGTGTCTGTATCACTGGTTTGAAGCGGGAATCTTCTACCTATATAGGTATGGAGAATCCAATAAAGAATTAAAGAAAGGCAGATGAAATTTTATGATTTTAAAAAAATCCAAGTTATTTAGCATTGTTGTATGTATGATTACTGTTTTATCGGTTCTTTCTTTGATGATTCCAAGAAATGTATCGGCTGATAGTAATGAGAGGTCGCTTACGTTGGTATGTGTTAGTGATGATACAATACTTGTCGGAATGAATTGGAAAATCTACAAAGTAGGTCGGCGAACAGCCAGCAAAAATAATTTTGTTCAGACCGGTGATTTTTCAGGCATTCAGGTAAATATGAGCCGTCTGACACCTGAACGTATTCAGCAGGCTGCACAGACTTTTCAGAGTTATGCTATAGCAAGCGGAATACAACCGTTACAGGCTGGCGTTACTAATGAACGTGGTGAAGTTCAGTTTTCGGGTCTTGATTCCGGACTATATCTTTTAAGCGGAACACTCCTGAAGATAGGAACTCACTATTATCAACCTGCTACAACTCTTGTTGAATTAAAGGAAGACGATTCTAATCTGGCATATAATGCTTACCCTAAATTTAGTGAATATGAGGTGGCAAACGGAGAAGTCCGTGCTCATGTTGTATATAAAGAATGGGTCGGCGATGAAGAACACTTAGATATGCGTCCTGACCATGTAATAGTTGACATCTACAAAAACGAAGAATATTATCAGACTGTTACACTCAATGAGGCAAACAGATGGCGTTATAGATGGACCGAAAGTGGCGATATGTCAAACTGGATAGTTATGGAAAAGAACCCACCGGAAAATTATGAAGTAAATATTGAATATGATACTAACTATCGTATTCAAAATTCATATAACGATGTGCCTTTCACCACTACAACTGTTCCGATTGAGACTGTAACGACTACTACAACTACTGCGATTTCAGTGGGACAAATCAATACTGGCGTTTCTACAACAACAGCTACTACCGTTTCGTCTGATAATAATAAGGTGTCTCGAACAAGAACAACTGCATTAACGAATGTTTCGAATGCAAGTGCGGTAAATACTCGTACTACTACCACAACAACTAATGCAGTAGAAAGCGGTGCGGTTACAGAAACTAATAATACGACTACCCGTCAGGAAGATACAAGTACCACAACTGCATCTACTGAAGATGTAAGCAGTACAAGTGTTGCTAATGAAACTACTACTACTACTACTACAAATGTCAGCAGTGGTAACGGTAGCAACAGTGGTAGTGGAGGAAACTCCGGCGGAAAATCAAACAACAGCGGTAGCAGCACAAAACTTCCGCAGACTGGTCAGTTATGGTGGCCTGTAGTACCACTTTCAATAGGTGGTGTGCTATGTTTGTCAGCAGGTCTTGTTATAAGAACAAGAAGAAAATCAGATGATTAATTTTTCCTGAAAAAAGGAGTTTGTGTGAATGACTGATAAGGAACTACATAAGCTTAAACGTCTGGAGCTTTTAGATTTACTGTTTTATATGCGTAAGGAACTGGATGAACTTCAGGAGGAAAATAAAAATCTTAAAAAACAGATTGAAAATTCTGAATCTAACCGCGAAATTCTTGAAAAAATATTTAATGCGGTATGTCCCGAAGAAAATATAAAGGAGTCCGATATATGAGCAGGCGTTCACTGGATATTTCATTGGAAAATCTGCCGACAGCGGAACAGTTTGATTCGGAACTGAGGCAAATAAAATATCGCAAGGATTTTGCAAGAATATTAAGAAGTACAATATCATCGCTGATTGTTGTAGCAGCGATAGCGGTACTTGTTGCAATGCTCCTGTTGCCTATCCTGAGAGTAACGGGTTCGAGTATGACACCTACTATGCAGAATGATGAACTTGTTGTCTGCTCTAAAAGAAGTGACTTTAAATCAGGTGACATTGTGGCATTCTATTATAACAATAAAATTCTGCTGAAGAGAGTTATAGGGACTGCCGGAGATGTTATAGATATTAAAGAGGACGGCACAGTTTACGTCAATGGTGAAGTCCTTGATGAACCCTATGTATACGAAAAGGCTTTAGGTACTTGTGATATATCTTTACCTTATCAGGTGCCGGATAACAGAATTTTCGTAATGGGTGACCACAGGTCAGTGTCTATTGACAGTCGTTCAACTACTGTTGGCTGTATCGCCGATGAGTATGTTATTGGCAGAGTAGTATTGAAACTCTGGCCGTTTAAATATATTGGTACGGTATAACATTTTTAAATGTATGAATTAAATTTCAGGGGAGGGAGCTTCATTGAAGAGATTTCAGTCAATAATTAAAAAATACATAACTGTTCACCAGAAGCACAAGAAATATCTTGCGGCAGTGTTGGCTCTGTCCATGTTGGTTTCGTTTGGAGTATCGGCAGGACTTATTATGCCGGCTATCAGTATGACGGAAGAGGATATTAAAGTTGAACAACACATTCATTCTGATGAATGTTATAAAATTTCATGTAACAACGAATCGGAAGAACACGTTCATTCTGATGACTGCTATTCACTGGCTTGTAGTGAATCCGGTAACTATTTACAGTTATTGAGCACTGAAAACGATGAAGAAAATCAGGAAGAACCTGATGTTCCGATTATTGACAGTGACCTGAGTGTTACTGCCGAAATAGTTTCTTTGGAATCGGAAGATGAAGAAGCGGACGAATATAACGACGAAATAGTTTTATATAACGATTCGATATCTATACTGTCTGATGAAACAGAAACATATGCTGCTTCAAGGTCGGTTAGTGATGGTATTGTAAAGGTGCCGGAAGATGGTCTTCCTATTACTATAAATCCTAAGGCTACAGTTACAGGTAAAACATCAGATAACAATGGTAATGATGTATATGCTGTACAGTTTAATATGACATATAAAATTGATGGGGCATTTGTTGTTAACGATTTTGGTAAAGCTGATGGAGAATACGATTCGTTTAAATTTAACATGGGCTTTAAGCCAGATAAATGGGATATGTCTAAGCTGTATAATACAAACGGTGTAGTATATAGTGGTAGCCGAGAGGCAGGTACATTTGTTATTGATGGTAGTGGCAATGTTACTATTACTTTTTATGAAGATTTCATTAGTGATGCTAAAACTCAAAAGAGTGACATAAGTGGTACTTTTAATTTTAAAGCTAATCTGTCAAAAAATGAGAATAATGAAGATAACGAAAAAGTAAATATTGGCGGAGTTGACGTGGAAATTCCTGTGTATAATTATAATCATAAGCCTGATATTGGTGTATCAAAATCAGTATTAAAACAATCAGACGACAAACAAGTTTATATGGAAGATGGTACATATAAGGCTCAATATAAAATCGTTGTCAACTCTACTAATGGTACAAACGACAAGGTTACTATAACCGATACTTTGTCAAGTAATGACGATATGACATTTGATTTTGCAAACGAAGTTACTGTAATAAAACAGCCCAGCGGTGAAGAAATTACTAAAACAGTTAGCGTCAATGGCAATCAGGCAGTAATCAGCGATTTGCCAGCCTTGAAACAAGGTGAATCGTATGAGTGGATATGTCCTGTAAGAGTTAAAGAAGATAAACTTCCTGATGTAATAGGTAATCCGGAAAAAAATACTATTTATTCAAATAATGCAGTAGTAGTAAGTGACAAAAAGTTAACTGCAAATGCTAATGCAAGTATTAATCAAACCATTAAAGCAAATATCTCCAAAGATGGTGTATATGATGCCGAAAAAGATAAAATCAGATGGACTGTAACTGTTACTAATCCTGGTGGAATAAATTTAGGTGGCTATACAGTATCTGATAATTTATCAGTGACAGGCTGCTCAATCAATCCTGATGGTAAGGGTAGCTTTGATGCTAATGGTACTTATACATTTGGTGAGGGTGCTAATGAAAAATCATATACAATTACGTATTATACAGATGCTTCCCAAGAACATGGAAACAATGTAAAAAATACTGCGAATTTGGAAAATCCGAATCATGTCAAGATTAAGGCTGAAAAAACTGTTAATGTGCCTAAACAGCAAACTGTTGAAAAGACTGTAGGTAAGTATAATGGTTCTGAAGTAGAATGGACTATTAAAATAAATAACCCATATGGTCGTGACCTTAACGGTTTTACAGTTGTTGACGAAGCATTTAAAGAATTGGAGAGTAATACATTCTCTAATTATGGTACACTTAATGGTGATACTCTTACTTTTAATAAAAGTATTAAAGATCAAACTATTACATTGACATATAAAACCAATGTAAGTGACAAAAAAGGCGAGACAATTGTAAATGATGTTACTTTAAAAGAATACGAGGTAACTATTGATAAAAGTACTACTAATTTTCCAGTTCCTGAACATAATCAAGGTCTTAGCAAGTATGGTAATTTAGTAGTTAATTCAGATGGTACAGCTTATATCAGATGGGTTGTTCATGTAAGCAATCAGTATGGTGCAAACTTAAAGGACTATTCTGTAACAGATGAAAAATTCAATGATACTGTTAGGCTTTATGAAGATGCTGATGGTAATAAACCCATTAGTGGTGGAAAGCTTGATGATAAAACATACAAATTCCCTGCTGTAGACGGAAAAGATTACTATATTATTTATAATGAACCTGTAACATTGAATAATGCAAAACAGTGGATAACAAATAAAGCTGGTGACTCTGATGGCAATGGTACTCCTGATGTAAGAGTGGAAGTTCCTGATAATTTTCAGACTATTGATTCTAAGACAGCTGTATTTAATCCCGAAAAAAATATAGTAACATGGCAGATTATTATTAATAACCCTTATAGTATTCCTGTTTCTAAATGGAGTGGTGACAAAACTGTAACAGACGAAATGATGAGTGAAGCTATAAGCTTTAAGGTATATGGTTATGATGATGTTGTTAATAACAAAACGGTAATTACAGATGCCAAACCTAATGATAATAAGTTTACGTTTACAGGAGACACAAATTACAAAAAATATGTCATTGAATATGTAACTCTTAAAGACCCCGACAAGAATGTCGAAGAAAATACAGCAACATTCAATAATGTACCTAAGAAAAAAACTGTAAATACTGCTCCAAGAGAAGAATTAACAAAGAATTATCTTAATGGTGCAGAAGTTAAAGAAGATTTAATTGAAATACCATGGGAAGTATCTCTCAAATATTCGCAGAACGTTTTCGGAGATCAGACTTACACAGATACTATGGAAGGTCTGTTTATAAGAAACGGTAAGGCTATTGAGATTAAAGATGAAGATGGTAAAGAAATTGAACTTAAGCACTATATTACAGACAAACAGTTAAAGGATATGGAAATCTGGGGCAAAGAACCAGACGGAGAATTAGTTAAATTAACTGATACTGATGGAAAATATACTGCTACTCGTGATGCAGAAGGTAAAAGCTTTACAATAGAATTTACCAATAAGGACTACTGGAATAAGTATTCTGAACTCAAGCTTGTATACACAACTACCGGTGAAGGCATGAATTATATTAATAGTGACTTAGTGCCTATTAATGATAAACTTACATTCCGTAATGATTCAGAATTTAAGGAAAACAAAACATCGAAAGATTACGAAATAACTAAAAAGGCAGCTATTCAGAAATACGACCTTGTAGCTAACAGCGAATCAAGCAATACTACTCATATGCTGACTGAATTTACAAGTGATATTGCTACATTGAAGTGGAAACTTGTAGTCAATGAAAGTCAGAATTATGGTAAAGATGAAGATATTTTGATTACTGATAAGATACCTGCACATCTTGATGTTGATATAGACAAATTCATTACAAATGTTAGAGTCAATGGAGGAAATATAGAAACAAGTAAGCTTGATGTTAAAGTTACTGCACCAAAAACTGATGAAGACCCGACAGAAGTAAAGATTACAATCCCTCATGATGTCCATAAAGGAAAGAAAGTAGAGATTGAATATCAGGTTACAATTCCTAAGGCAGAACTCAAAAAACTTTGTGGTGTAGAGGGTGTATCTTTTGAAAATGAAGTGAGCTGTGAAAAAGAAAAATCTGTTAAACAGACTCAAAAAGTAGTAGATAGGCTTGAGGATATAAGCAAGTCATCAGATGCTAAATTTGAGCCAGATGGTAATTTCAAAAAAGCAGTATCAAAGGAATTTTCTTACAGCCTGGATATTAACCCATATAAAAAGGATTTAGACCCATACAGCAATAGTTTACAAATAACTGACATAATAAACTATGGTACAGAAACCAGCTATCAACCATTAGATATTAAATTGTTAATGGATAGTTTGAAATTATATCAGGTTAATGATGATGGAACTATCGTTCCGTTAACAGGAGATAAATATAAATTTGATTATAAAATAGAATCAGTTCCTGTTAACAGTGGTTTAAATAATGCACCAGGTTTGATGACAACTACAAATACAATGACATTTACTGTTCCTGACGAAATGCATATACGAATTCAATACGCATATATGTTAGATATTGTATCGGGTTCAAAATCAGATGTTGCATCAATTATTAATACTGCTTCAATAAATAATATTAATAAGATTGCTTCTCATTTACATAGCAATGTAAAATTTGAAGAATCATCAGCCTCTGCAACAGCTGAAATTCAGCCATATATTCAAATCGAAAAGGTTGAAGAAGGGCATTATGATGTCAAGCTTGCTCGTGCCGTATTTAAACTGGAAAAATGGGATGGCAAAGATTGGCGTCCTATGACAGGCAAGAAACCGATTGAATTAGATGGTGAAGATGGTGAAAAGGTTCAACGTGAGCAGGCAGAATGGGGTAAAGCCGGAGAAACAGCTCTACAGTTTGCAACAAACTCCTTGGGTATATATTCGCTTCCTCTTTTAGGAAATGAAGATGGTACTAATGGTAACACCATATACAGACTGACAGAAGTAAGTGCTCCTTCCGGTTATTATTTAGACGCAAATTCTGCAGTTCATTACTTTGAAGGTGGTACTTTACCCACAGACTTTAGGTATCCTCCAGACGTTACCAAAGACAGCTTAGAGAAAATTTCTAATCAGAAGATTACAATCACAAATGCTCCACGTGCTATTGAAGTTGAAAAAATATGGATGAATATACCTGAAGATGGTGTAACACCAGATGTTAAAGTTCAGCTTTACAGGACAACTGAACAATTAGAAACAAATTCTAAAAAAGCTCATGTTGTAATAAATATGCATAATCATAAAAAAGACAGTGAATATTCAGAGTATTCAAGTAAAAAGTATTGTTTTGATATTGATGTTGAAAATGATGCATCTCCAACTTTTTCGATAGGTGGACAATATGTTTCCAACTATATAGGTAATGAATCGTGGATTTATGAAAATGGTGTAGCTATAAGTGATTTTCTTAATAAAGATACGTTTGTAACTTATGAAGATGCACATGCTGGTGCTCATTTGTTAATAAATCTTTCATTCAGAAAATTGCCAGAAGCTGGTGAAACAATAACATATGATGTTCATGTAGTTGACAATTTAAGTGAAGGTATTTTAGAAGACTATATGTCACGTTATGTTTCTGTTAACGGTAAACAACTTACAGGCGACGAAATGGAATACGTACTCCCTGAAGGCATAGAGGGCGAGCCTGTAAACAATGCAAACGGTGAGCCTTGGATAGAGACTCTCAATGATGACAACTATTGGAAGTACTCATTTACTGATAATACCGCCGACCACAGCATATTACCCGAAAGAGACAATAACGGACTTCCTTATCATTACTTTGTAAAGGAAGTACCTGTTCCAGAGGGATATATTGCAAACTATGTCGGAAACGGTACAGCGAATGGTTCTATTCAGGTAGTAAATACCTACAATCCACAAAATCTTAAAGTCAGCAAGACTTGGGACGATGAGGGTCATAAAAATGCCCGCCCGTCCGGAATTTATGTTCAGCTTTACAAATCGACAGACAAAAATGCTACTGAGTTTACAGATGATGATAAAGTCGGTGACAGAAGATATATTCTTCCTACAGCGACAGGCGATTGGGAAGCTGAATGGACAGAAGATACTTTAAGACATATGCTTCAGACGGATTATGACAAGTCAAAGGATTCAGACCAGAACCCGTTGACTGATGACAAAGGCAACCCATATTATTTCTTTATAAAAGAAGAACAAATTGATAATTACTATCCGACCTACCCTAATGAGGGTGTCAAAAAAGGTGTTATAGAGTTTAAGAATACTTACATTAATTCTATTACACCACCGATAAAGCTTGAAAAGAAATGGTCCGAGTCAAATGGTACAACACAATTAGATGTATCAAATGACATAGCAAACGTACAGGTGGAAATATGGAAGACCTCTAAAGCACCTGACCCGTCTACATCTGGTAGTGATAATAGCATACCTGATATTGTTGATGGCAATGCTATAACAATAAACCGTACAGTAAATTTTGTTAACCTTACTGATGTAAGTAAAATTAAACGAGTATTAGTTCAAGTATCTGAAGGCGATGAATCAATTATTAATGTAGGTTTTGGAGAGAGTCAGTATAATGCTAATTATGTAACTTCTGATTTGAAATTGATTAATGGTAAGTTGGAAGTTAACAATAATGGGGCTTTACCTGCTGGTTATCAAATGAAGAATGACATTATAGTAATAAATCCTGCTGAAGTGGATTTTAAAGGAAGTTCAACTGCATGTTTTATGGTAGGTTCTTGGAACGGTGTGAATAATGTAAAATACGTCATTGAACTAACAGACGGTACGAGTATATTAAGTGAAAATGTAAATTCAGATGGTACATTTACTACTACAGGTGGTAATACTACTCCTGTTGTTACCCCGTCAGACAATCCGATACCTGAAGGTGCAGAACGTGTTGGAACAGTATCACTTAATCGCAATATAGAGACTGGTGAATGGTATACATTGCTTGAAGACCTGCCAGCATATGAACCAGACGGAAGAGAAATTTTCTACTATTTCAAAGAATTTAAGGTAACAGATACAACCGGCAGAAATGTTACTTCAAATTATATCGTAACTTACGATGGAAATAACGGTATAGGCGGAGTAAAGGAATCAGCTACACCAGATGAACAACAGGTTGTTACCATAAAAAATTCTGTTAAGCCTACCGGTACTCTTAAAGTGGATAAAAAGTGGCTTGATGTTGAACCAGATGATGATGAGAAAATTAAATTTATCGTATATTCGTCAACTGAAAAGCTTGAACAGCCAGATAATCCAGAAGGATTTGGAAGTGGAAATACACCACCGGAAGAACCAACCACACCTGTAATCAGTAAAAAGCATATTAATTTTACTACAACTGGTCATAGTATAGAGGCAAAAAATTTAAGCAAATCTTTTGATATTGATTCGGGTAATGTTACATTTAAAATAAATGCACAATGGAATGTTTATAAATGGCAGGCGAAGAATATTGTAATTGACAATAAAGAATATGGCATGTATGGTTTACCTGATGGTGTTAGTGTATCTGAGGTTGATGATGGTTTATCAATTAGTTTAAATATAACTTCTGATACTGATATTACATTGAATCTTAATAATAATGATTATGGTGATTTTACATTATTTGTCAATAATACTAATGTTGATAACTTGATAAATACACCTGCACCCGAACCCACTCCGGAACCTGAGCCAACCCCTGAAATTGATTTAACGCTTTGTGACAAAATTAACCCGAATATAAAGGGTGCTAAACAAGTAGGCACAATTATGGTGGCAAAACAAGGCGACACATGGCAAGGTGAACTTAAAAACTTACCTTTAACTGATGACAACGGTAATAAACTTTACTATTATGTAGTTGAGCAAAACGACGGTTCTAGTAAGTATATCCCTATTGCATACTGTGGTAACGGAGTAATACTTGATATGGATGAGCCACCAACAATCACCGTTTATAACAAGAAGAACGAATCAGAAGGCGTAACAATGCCCTCCACTGGTGGCGTAGGTACAAGACGGTATTATATTATGGGCATGTCATTAATGTTCATATCGATGTTTATTCTTAAAATACGACGCAAAAAAAAGACATAATTCATACGCTGTGGGGCTGTTGAATCAGTCCAGCCCCACTAAATCCAATTCCAAAAAATTTTATTTAAAGGAGAAAAATTATGAAAAACACTAAGAAATTTGCAGCTATGATCGCTGCCCTCACTCTCTCAGCTTGCTCTATCGCTCCCATGGCTATGACCGCTTCCGCAGCTACAGCTACTACAATTACTGTACCTGAAGGTGAACATTATGGTGTAGAACACGAATATAAGATTTATCAGATTTTTACTGGTACTTATAAGGCAGCTACAGAAGATTCAGGTGCAACACTTGAAGGTCTTACATGGGGTAATGGTGTTTCTGGTAAATCAGGAGCTGTTGACCCTACAGATGCTATTTATAAAATTTTAACAGAGGGAGAAGGAACTGACAGAGCAAATATAAAGGCTTTCATTGCAGAGCTTACATTAAATGATGCGAATGCTACGACAGTGACATCTTCTAATGGAACAGCTACAGTAGAAGGTGGATTAGCAGATGGTTACTACTACATTGTAGACACAACTAACCTTGCGAATGGCAGTGGTACTGTTGAAGGTTCAGATGGTAATGGAAATGAAGTTTATGATGCTAAATCTGCTATTATGGTTCAGATTATAGGTGGCGAAACAGCAGAAATTACTGTTAAAAAATCCCGTCCTTCAGTTGAAAAGAAGATTGAGGATAATGAAGCCGCAACTGTAGATGGTTATGACGGTATTGGCTTTAATGAATCTGCTGACCACGCTATAAATGAAACTTTCCAGTTCAAGCTTACTGCTACTATTCCGGCAGATGCTGACCTTAAGGCTTATGATTACTATTATCTTAATTTCAAGGATACATTCTCTGAAGGTGTAACTTTTGAAAAGATTGACAAAATTACAATTGGTAGTGATGTTGTTATTGATACAACTGATGAAGATACATCTAATGATACAAGTACTTTATGGACTATACCAACAGATGCAAAAGATGTTAATGACACTAGAACATTTAACGTTACAACTAATGATATTAAGGCACAGATAGGTGCTGATAAATGGGGTGTAGAGGCAGTTACAATTGAAGTACTTTACAGTGCACACCTTAATGAAAATGCAGAAGTATTTAAAGAGGGTACAGATGAGAATGGTACAGCTGATACAAACGAAAACAAGGTATCTCTTGAATACTCCAGCAATCCTGAAAATTCGGGCGATGGAAAAGGCAAACCTGAAGAAACTAAAGAAACTCCAGAAGATTACGTATGGGCATTTACATACGGAGTAGATGATACAAAGGTTGATGCTACTGATAATAATACTAAGCTTCCAGGTGCTGTATTCCAGCTTAAAAAAGGCGATGCTGTTGTTAAATTACAGTGGAACGCCACTAAGAAGGCTTATGTAGTTGCTGACCAGGATGCAACAGTAGCAGAAGGTGATAGCTTAGAAAATCCATCTATGACTGGTGTAACGAATTATCTTGTATCCAATGATAGTACTGTTGATACTGAGAAAGGTACATTCAATATCATAGGTCTTGATGCAGGCAATTACACTCTTGTAGAAGTTAAAGCTCCAACTGGTTATGCATTGCCTACTGGTGGTAATGAAAACACAGCATTCAAAGTAGATGCAAACCATAAAGAAGTTACTGGCGGAACAGCTGCTGTACTTACATTTAATAATGATGAAAATGCAGCTCCTGCTAATACAGTTGAAAACTCATTCAGTTCTTCACTTCCTTCAACCGGTGGTATCGGTACAACAATATTCTACCTCGGCGGTGGTGCTATGGTAGCAGTAGCAGGTGTATTCCTTATCACAAAGAAGAGAATGGGCAAAAGCGAAAACTAATTGACAGTATAGCAAACAATAATTTATAATTCAAATCTGCCGGTGGAGCAATCTGCCGGCAGTATCTGCCGGAAAGGAGGTCTCACGGGTGAGAAAAAAATCAGGTGTTGTTTCAACAATTATATTGATAGTTATCTTGCTTGCGGGACTTGCTATAATGCTTTATCCGACATTCAGCGACTGGTGGAATAAAAATATGGCTACTCATTCAATTACAAGCTATAACGAAACAGTAGCCTCTCTTGACACCGGCGAAACTGAAAGAATGCTACAGGAGGCACACGACTACAACGAAAAACTTGCAAAGTTATATGCACCGCTTACAAATTATGAAGAAATATCGGGATATAATGATATACTGAATATCTCCGGTACTGGAATAATGGGCTATATATCTATACCGTTTATTAAGGTTGAGTTGCCTATTTATCACGGCACAAGCGAAGAAGTCCTGAATATAGCTGCCGGACATCTCACAGGTTCATCACTGCCGGTAGGTGGCAATAATACACACGCAGTAATATCGGCACATCGTGGCTTGCCGTCCGCAAAGCTCTTCACAGACCTTGATAAGCTCGTTGTAGGTGATACTTTCACAATAAACGTACTTGGTGAGGTACTTACATACGAAATTGAGGAAATTCTCATTGTAAAGCCCGAAGAAGTCGATAAGCTTGCAATAATTCCAGATGGTGACTATGTAACTTTGATGACGTGTACACCTTATGGTATAAATTCACATAGAATGTTGCTCCGGTCGCACCGTATAGAGACAACCTATCATTATGATGCAAAAGTAGTGGCTGATGCGGCACAGGTAGACCCACTACTTGCAGTGCCTGCAATATCTCTGCCATTCTTGATGGTGCTGATATGTTTCTGGATAGTAACCAGTAAGAAAAAATCTGAACGCTCCGGACAGCAGTTATTTGATTTATTGTCTAAAAAATAAATAAAAAACCGTATACACATTGTATACGGTTAATTTTTTGCGTTTCGTATGTTAAATTTTTTCAGCCAAAAGTACAACAGCGTGTGCAGATATACCGAGTTTTTCACCGGTAAATCCGAGTTTTTCTTCTGTAGTAGCCTTGACACTCACCTGTGAAATATCACAACAACATACTTTGGCAATATTTTCACGCATAGAGTTTATATAAGGTGCAAGTTTCGGGGCTTGTGCAATAATAGTAGCATCAATATTTCCAACAGTATAGCCTTTTTCGTCGATTATGCGACAGACTTCGCACATAAGTTTCATACTGTCTGCACCTTTGAATTGTTCATCAGTATCCGGAAAAAGATGTCCTATATCACCGAGAGCCAACGCTCCTAACATGGCATCCATAATGGCGTGTACAATAACATCTGCATCTGAATGTCCTAAAAGTCCATTATCATGCGGAATTTCCACACCACCTAAAATAAGTTTTCTGTTTTCAACGAGCTTATGAACATCATAGCCATGACCAATCCTGAACATTCAATCACCTCTTTCAAGAAGTATCTCCGCAATTTTAATATCTTCCGGAGTAGTAATTTTAATATTTGTGTAGTCGCCGGTTGTCATGCAGACTTTTCCGCCGATAGCTTCAACAAGCTGGCAATCGTCCGTGAAATCCAAATCGTGTTCAAGTGCAAAGTCAATCCCCTCAAAATAAAGATTACGTTTAAAGATTTGCGGGGTCTGCGTAATATAGAGGAATTTTCGTGGTGGTGTATCAGTAATCAGACCATCATCAACCGTTTTTATAGTATCCTTAACGGGAACACCCAGTGTTGCACCACCGAAAACAGATGCATCTTTTATAGTTTTTTCGATATGTTCAGGCTTGACAAGCGGTCTTGCACCGTCGTGAATGGCAATAAGTTCAGTATTTTCAGAAATACATTTTATGCCGTTTATGACGCTTTTCTGACGTGTTTCACCGCCTGTAGTACATATTTTCAGTTTGGAAATACCGGCTTTTTTGGCTTCTTCACGTATTGCCGGAATGTCATTCTCACGGGCGACAATTATTATTTCAGAAACGCTTTCACATTTTTCAAAAGCCTGCATAGTTACACCTATGACAAGCCGTTCACCCAATGGCATTAATATTTTATTCACACCGCCCATTCTTGTTGAATTTCCGGCACAAACGATAACAACTGATATATTCATAAAAACCTCCTTGCATTTATATATCAATTATAATATAATTATCCATAAATGTCAATTTAAATGTGAAAAAAATGACAATAATTTTCACGTTTTTATCAGACAGGTGAAAAAATCCACACAAAAAATTCCAAAAAACAATACACAAAAAGCAAATTAATATCACAGTGCCGATTTATAATACAATCATACTAAAGAACACAAACAAACACCTGAAAGGAACGTGATTTTATCATGAATGAATATAATAACATAAACCTCGACAATGACAACAACTCACAGAAAAACAGAAAAAACACTTTCGGAAAAGTTACCGCTTTTCTTATGGCTATGGTAATGGTTTCCGGTGGCTCAATAGCTGTTTACCATGAAATAGCTGAAAATCCTGTTTCAGCCGTTGCAGAAACTACTGAAACAAATTCCGACAAAAAATCATCACTTTCAGTCGAAACAGTAAGTCTCATAAAGAACGCTGAAAATGCCGGTACTGCACTCACAACTGAAGAAGTTGTACAAAAAGTTATACCATCAGTTGTGGGTGTCGAATCACAGTTTACAGTTACATCAATGAATAATGGTTACTATTATGGTTTCGGAATGCCCGCAACATCAACTTCAATCGGTACGGGTACGGGTGTTGTAATTACGGAAGACGGCTATATAGTAACAAACGCCCATGTTATATATGATAGTGAACACGGTGCAGGACTTTCAGAAAATATCACGGTTCATATGAGTGACGATAACAGTTATGATGCGGAAGTTATCGGCTATGATACGGATTGTGACCTTGCTGTACTGAAAATAGATGCCTCCGGACTTATAGTCGCTGAATTTGGCGACAGTGACAGCCTCATGCTTGGTGAATCTGTTATAGCTATTGGCAATCCTCTTGGTTTTGATTTAATGAATACCGTAACAAGCGGTATTGTTTCCGGACTGAACAGAAACATAACAATAAATGACAAGGCTATGAATCTTATTCAGACAGATACGGCTATAAATTCCGGAAACTCCGGCGGACCATTGATTAATAAATATGGTCAGGTAATTGGAATAAATTCCTCCAAAATGTCGGCAAGTTACAATGAAACAAGCATAGAGGGCATAGGTTTTGCCATTCCGTCAAATGAAACTGCAAAGATTATTGATGACTTTATAACATATGGCTATGTTACTGGCAAGCCACAGCTTGGCATAAGCTGTCAGGACGTGACAGAAAATATATCCCGTATGTATAATATGCCAATTGGTGTATATATCACAGATGTATCAGAAAACAGTGCTTCCGAAAAAGCCGGTTTGCAGTCGGGAGATATAATAACAGCCGTTGATGGCGTGGAAGTTTCCACTGCTGAGGAACTCAATACACAGAAAAATATGCATTCTGCCGGTGATACTATAGAAGTGACATATGTAAGAAATGGCATTGAAAAAAACGCTGAAATCACCCTTGACGAAATCAAAAAAGACAACTAATTTTTTCCCCTTCCTTTAATTATATAAATAGCAAAGACCGCCGGAAATGGCGGTCTTTCTATATTTGACAGGTGAAAAATCACATTTTAAATAATCTTAAAGAAAAATCTTGAAATGTTTTTGTTGTTCTTGACTAATCATGCTCAATGTGATATAATTATTCTAAGGTGTGTATTTCAGACACCTGAAATTTTATTAAGGACGTGATTTTTTATGTCGCCAAGAGCAAATTCTATGAACAGAAGCACTTCAATGTCAGATAAAAGTACAATATCACTTGTTGTACAGTTTTACATGAAGTTGCCGGAAGAAATTATTGACCAAGCTATTGAAGGACTTAGCCGACCTGACAAAAGAAAAGCAGAGAATAAGAAGAAATTTAATGATAAAATAATTGAAGCCCTGAAAAGTTCGTCTGCCAGTAAATTTGCGGACGGAATTTATCAGTATCTTAGTGGAAGTATGCTTTTTTCAACAGATATTGAGTACGAAGATATTATTAATTCATATAATTATGAAAACTGTATCATGAATACTGTGCTTATACTTAAAAAATGTTATGATGGCTCTTTCGGAAAGAAAATAATGTCAGATTTTATTAAATCTGAACAGTTTATGAAAACACTTGATGATGATTATAACAATAATGTTGAAGATGCAGGAAATGAAGATATTCCGGACAAAGAAGATTATGATGATGAAATGACTGAAATTCCTGATACTGAAAATGAGCCTGTATTGGAAGTACCTGAAATAAATACCGTACCGGAAGAAGTCCCCGAAATTCCGGAAGAAACATTTTTGCAGATACCGGAAATAATACCTGAAAAACCTGAACCTGTACAGCCAAAGAAAAAGCCGAAAGACAAGGGTGTTTCATATTATATAGGCTATATCGAAAAACGCGAAACTTATTATAATTTTGCACCACAGTATAGAATTGAGGATAATGGTAAAAATAAAAAACTTATTGAACTGCATCAGGTAGCCGAAACTTTCCCGCCTAACGGTACTATAAATCTTTCATATGTCAAGGCAATAAACTCACAAAGCCAGAAAGTACTTGAAGGGCTGGACTTGCAGTATACTTTTGCAATTGCTTTCAGTGAAGATAATCTTGAGGAAAATATAAGACCTAATACTAACGAAAAACATGAAGATGTAAACCTGAAAATAAATTTGCAGAATGAATTTGACAAAAATCGTAACTCAACTAAATTTTTCAAGAAAATAAGTGAATTAAGAATTTTCAGGATAGTTGAAACAGATGAACTTGTTACAGATAATGAACTTTTAAACGGCACTATTGAAATAAGCGATGATTTCGCAAAAGATGAACTTGTTCTTTTAAAGCGTACAGACAAAATTTCAGATAATGCCGGAACTATTGACATTTCAGGACCGTATAAGGTTTACAAGAGAGACGGAAAAACTATGATTCAGCCTAAAATAGCAGATGAAAGATACCTCCTCAACTGCCATAGGGAAGACAAACTTAGTTTCGGAATGAGTGAAAGACAGGAATTTGGCTGTGACCCTGTCTGTATTCCGTTTGCCGTGTTGAGCGACGGCTCAACATATAAGAAAGATATTATTTCTGACGAAATCCTCATAAAAAATATGTTTGCTGAAACATCAAAGGATTTTGTTAATATGATAAAGAAAAAGCCTGATGAATTTATTATGTTGCTTGGCAGGTCGTCATTTCTTTCGGGAAGTCTCCCTGAAGAAGTGAAAATTTCAAGACTTGCAAGAATACATGACCTTTTCAAAGATATTCAGAATTATACAAACGAACAGAGACAAATTGCACAGACTTTGCTCCGCTCATATAATAATGACAGCGAAATGAAAGAAGTCTTTTCTGAAATGGTAAAATCAAGTCCGGAGTATAAAGAACTTCAGAAAGAACTTGAAAAGCAGTCAAAGGCTACAAAGACTGCTCAGTCTGAAGCACAACTTGCTGTGGAAAAGGTAAAGGCTACCAAAATAGCCGAAAAAAACGGTGAAATTGAAGAACTTGAAAAACAAATATCGGAACTTATAGACAAGCATTCAATGCTTGAATCTTATAATGAAATTGCAGAGGAAGTTAAACAACTTAAAAACAAGCGTGCTTCTTTGCTTGAAGATAATGCGATACTTGAGCATAAAAATTCCGAAATAAAAAGAAAAATCAAGACAACTATTATGGAGCAGGCAAACGAAGTAAATATTGCTTTTGACCCGTATGTTTCAAATACCATGCTTGAATCCGCAAGCGAATGGCACAGAAAACAGGAAAATGAAATTTACAGCCATGTTGCTGATTATGTCATGCATAAGGCTGGCGAATGTAAAGATATGGAAAGAAAGCAACTTTGTACATATCTTGTCGGATATATGAAAAAATACAGAAATTACAGTACAAATGATATATTTAATATGTATATATGTATCACACAGGGATTTCTTACTATATTTTCCGGTCTCCCTGGCACTGGCAAAACATCTGTTTGCAATATAATCGGAAACAGTTTGGGTCTTACCGATTTTGGCATTTCGGCGGTAAACTGCAACCGTTTTGTGCCTGTTTCAGTAGAAAAGGGCTGGTCTTCCAAAAAAGACCTTATCGGTTATTATAATCCGCTTACTAAAAAAT
This sequence comes from uncultured Ruminococcus sp., assembly GCA_947176345.1. GTDB lineage: Bacteria > Bacillota > Clostridia > Oscillospirales > Ruminococcaceae > Ruminococcus. The sequence continues at coordinate 26,337 of CAMWQI010000002.1, read as the reverse complement.
ACGACAAGAGCAACCGACGTCTTTATGATTCACTTATGATACTCAATGAAGAAAAGGAAAAATCACAGTTTCCGTATCTTGTATTGCTTGATGAGGCTAATTTAAGTCCTATGGAATACTACTGGGCGGACTTTATGCAGTTAGCTGACAGGTCTGAAGACAATAATGCATATATAAATATAGGTCTTGAAAATGATATATATATTCCTGAAACACTGCGTTTTGTGGCAACTATCAACAATGACCAGACTACAGAAACTCTCTCTCCTCGACTTATTGACCGTGCATGGATTATAAAGCTTCCCGATTCTGATATAAATGCGGAAGTACCACGTCCCGTTGAAAAAATTTTATGGAAAAATCTTATTGAAACGTTTTCGTCGCATTCTGATGTACCGCTTACCTGCGTGCCACTCCTTGACAAAATATCAAAGCTTTTCCATAGTTATGGTATGACAGTAAGTCCGCGAATAAGACTTAGTATGCTTAATTATATATCCTCAGCCCGTGAATTGATGAAAGGTGTTGGTGGTATCACGCCTGAATATATAGCCGTTGACTATGCAGTTATGCAGAAACTGCTCCCGAAAATAAACTGCCGTCTGAGTTTATATAAAAAATTCTTTGATGAACTTATCAGTATATGCACTGAAAATCATCTTAACATGACAAAAAATGCAGTTGATGAAATGATAAAAAATGCCGAAAGAAATATGGGATACTGTCAATATCTTTCATGACATGGAGTGTATATATGGAGTTATTATTGAAAGCACAGAAAAATAATGAATCTGTAAGGATACCACTCTATAAGGAGGAAGATGAAAATGCGTCTGCTATGGGGAAAAAAATATTTGTATACTATGATTTTGAATATAACGCATTTTCTCTCAGGGGAAGTGACGGCTTTGTTTCAGAGTTTTATATAAACGACGAAAAACAGACAATAAATCGCATTACATCTTTAAATAAATCTCAAAAAAATAAATATCAGAATGAATATCAGTTTATATTTGATAAAAACGCTGAAAAGAATAAAAACTACAAAAAGATTTTTATGTACTGTTTCGGCATTGTTCAGATAAAAGTAAAGATTTCCGGTACATATTATGTTTCAGATAGCATTTCGATAATGGTAACTGAAGATACACAATATCAGAACATAACAAATATGCTTGACTACATATATGATAAAGGAAATGATTATCTGTATGAAAATTATGTAAGTCTTGAAAATAATGACAATAACGACAATATAAAAGCTGAATCAAAACTGAAATTCATAGAAGATGTCATAGAAATATATGAGCATTTTTCGTCATATTTTCAGCACTCTCCGAAAACAAGAGCAACTTCCGGAGAGGTGGTTGGAAAATTTTACAAGCTTGATTCCATGACTCCAAAGACGATACAATATATAGCTTTCCACCCCGAAGAACTATATGAAGTGGATTTCAATACAGGAATATCTTACGGAAAAAGACATTTTCAGCCGGAAAATACTCTTATTTCAAGTACGGTCTATACAAGTGATGTCTATGAAAACCGCGTAATAACGGGGTTTTTGTCCACTCTTATTGCGGCACTTGAGAATATGAAATATGATGAGAATGAAGATAATGTATACAGAAACGGAAATTATATTGAGTCGACAAAATATATATATCGTATGCATACAATGTCAGTAGAGGAATGCAAGGAGCGTTTGCAGATACTGCTTTTCAGGTATAGAAAAATGTTAGGCGTAAATGATATTTATATGGATTTTCTGCCGGAATATACTGATACTTTCCGACTGGTAGTTCCTTACAGAGCCGTATATCAGAAGATATATGAATGGTATCAGGATGAGGGATACAGCACCGCAAAAAGTCAGTTGTTGCAGGGTTTCATTTCAACAAGAAGAACAACAAGCATAATTTATGAATATTATTGTCTTATAAAAATGCTGGTCACTATCCGTGAGGAAATGAACTGCACTTTTGTTGAGTATAAGACTGAAAGATTTGAATATAAAACAACAAATTCTCTTCAGAATACTTATTGTAACAATACATTTTTTTTCACGGGCAATGACGGAAGCGAAATAACACTTTATTTTCAGCCGGTAATATATGGGGATATATCCTATCCACGACCTAATGACATTATGCTTTACCGCAACAGGAGTATGAGCATGGCAGGCGGTAACAAGGGAAATATCTATACACCTGATTATCTTCTTAAAATAAGTCGTGACGGCTCATCAAGATATATAATAATGGACGCAAAATTCAGCTCTATGCAGACCGTTGAAAATGAACTTCTTGCTGAACTTGTCTATAAATATCTGTTTTCTGTCAGTGAGATTGAAGATAAAGACAGTATAGATGGTATGATTATACTATGCGGAAAAGATGCCCCGAAAAATCAGGTATGCAATCTTCATGATATATCCGGAAAAATGAATAAATCCGTAAAGCCGTTTTCGTATATAATGGATTTGTCGGGGGCTGATACTGGAGACAATGAAGTAATAAAAGATATGTTTTCACAGCTTTTCAGGTAATATTTTCAAATATACTTGACAAATACTGCATAATTATGTTATAATTTAATTAATTTGAGTACAATTTTCTGAATGCGGAGAAAATATAAATGAGTAAAAATAATTCAAATAAATCCAGTTTGAGAATATCATTCAATTCACCAGTGATACTTGGCTTTACTATGATATGCCTTGTGTCTCTGCTCCTTAACGTACTTACACACGGAGCAAGCAATAACCTTGTTTTCAGCGTTTACCGTTCTTCAATGGTGAATCCCATGACATATATCAGATTTTTTGGTCATATATTCGGTCATGCCTCATGGGAACATTTCATGGGAAATATAACATATATTCTGCTTTTAGGTCCTCTTCTTGAGGAAAAATACGGCAAGGCTGATATGGTTATGATTATTGCTGTTACAGCACTTGTCACAGGGCTTATAAATTTCATATTTTTTCCGAATATCCAACTTTTAGGAGCAAGCGGTGTGGTTTTTGCATTCATACTGCTTTCATCTATTACAGGTTTTCAGAATGGAAAAATACCACTTACATTTATACTTGTTGCCGTAATATATATAGGACAGCAAGTATATAGTGGTATATTTAAAGATAATGATATTTCAGAACTGACGCATATAATTGGCGGAATCGTTGGTTCATTCTTCGGTTTTGCTGAAAATAAAATCAAGAGGTGACACGAAAATGTTTCAGCATATAAAAATAAGTTCTCTTGATGATTATTTTTTAAATTTGAATCAGAGAAACGGAAATAATGTATTTTTTTACAGAATAAACTCATACAGTGAGGAAATATGGTCTTTTCTGTGCAGATATTACGATTCAGCACGGAAAAATGGCGTTATCATTGACGGAAGAATACCTAATGTTGACCAGAACCAGCTTTCATATTATTATGAAATAATGGGTGAGGCTTTTGCAATGGATAAACAGTTCATAATGACAAGTCTTCAGAAATGGCTTCCCAGAATGAACGCTATTCAGCGTAATGAAATAAGCACTTCAATGTATGATGTGCTTTCAGAACTTGCATCAAAGGGAAAAAATCAGAATATTTTAAAAAATGCATATATAAAATTCATGTGCTGGCTTTACTATAGATTTGAGAGCCTGATGAGCCGTTTAGGTGAGGACAATATACCTAAAATATTCTGTAACGGCATAGGCAGTCACTATGAACTGATGTTATTGTCCATGCTTTCAGGAGCAGGCTGTGACATTGTACTTGTACAGACAGCCGGAAATGCTCAGTACAGCGGATTTGACCCTGATTCAAGACTTTCGGAATTATGGGCGGATAACGGAACGGCTTTTCCGTCGGATTTTTCAATAAAAAAATTACAACAGTCTGTAGCTGAAAAAATCAACGCCATAAGCGTATGCGGTGACAAGTCAGCATATAATATCATCACAAATAGCTGGGCTAACGGCGATGGACTTAATGATGTTCTTATACCTGTGAAAAACAGGGCAGATATTGATGGAATATGCAATATATTTTATCAGATAAACGGTGTTTATAATCGTGCGGACTATGTGAATGAACTGATTTCTTTCAGAAATAACATGAATACTCAAAAACGTAGTCTTGTTATCGTCAACAAAAAGATAACAGAACCTACTTATGAAGAGATTTCCGCTATAAAACGAAGTAATTATACTACACCGGTAATGGCTGTAACGGAACTTGCAAGGAATATAAATATTTCTGATACGGCATTACAGCAGACAGCACGCTATGAATTTTCACAAATAATGGCGAAATATTCGGGTAATTGTTCTGTAAATAAATTCGTTAATATATGTGTTTATGTTCTTTGCTGGCTGAAAAGGTGGCAGAAACAGCTTTTTTCTAACTGGAAAAAAGATAATATACCATGTTTTTTACTTTTCAACAGCCGTGTAGATGAAATGCAGTCTGCTTTTCTGGAGGTACTTTCAGCACTTCCTGTTGATGTTGTTATACTCAATCCGGCACTGAAAGAAACATACACTATAAATAATGTGAATTTATTGGAATTTACACATGAAAGTTCGCTTGATATTGACGTTTTTCCGGAGGGTGTTTCAATGCGTGCCGGTACAGTCGCATATCATGCGGAACGTGAACTTGATACATTAATGTATCAGGACACCGGAATTTACAGAAATCACCAGTATGCAAAAGCTTCTTCAATAGTCCTTGATACAATGTTTGAGGAAATCGAACTGCTATGGAATGAGGAACTCAAATACAGACCTAATTTTTCAACAGATACCGGAGAGGTTATTATACCGGTATTCTTTGCGAAGATTTCCGGTGTAAAGGACGGCAACGAAAAGGCATACTGGCAGTATATCAGAAAACTTAATACCGAAGACACTATTATAATAAATGGTCGTGTCAATACATCAGCTAATCCGCATTCGCGGACAAATGCTAACCCCTATTCAAGAGGAAACATAGGTACACGTTCACTTGGAGCTATGAACCCCTATTCTCTTGGCAATGCAAATCCATATTCCGCAAATGTACGCAGTTCAGCGTATAATCAGCCGGAAAATTCCACACAAAGTGCTGTGTCATTCTGGAAAAACAATACTCTGCAACGTACAGCCATAAAAAACAGTCCCGATTATCAGTATAAGGTTTTAAGGGAAGAAATGCAAAATCATATACTTGATAAATTACAGATGCTAATTGAAAGCCGTATCATAAACGGAACTTTTGAAAACGGCATGGAATACAAAATAATTTCCACAATTCTTAATCTTGACAAGGAAATTGTAAGGAAATTGCAGAATTTTGATTTTACAAAAAAGAACCCGAAAATTATTTATATAAATACAGGAGATAATGCCATAACTACAGAACAGGCTATTGTTATGGAATTTCTTAGTATGGCGGGCTTTGATGTGCTATTCATGATACCAACCGGCTACAATAATGTTGAAAATTATTACAGCCGGTCAATAATAAGTGAACATCAGATGGGCGAATATCGCTATGATATGAGTGTGCCTGATTTATCACATAAGCGTAAAAAATTATTTGGAAGAGGTGTTTGAAATGGGTATAGACCTTTCAAGAGCAAAACCACAATCAAACGAAACTACTGCAATAGTACCAACACCAGCACCGGTACAGCCGGAAGTTGAAGTTGTACAGCAGTATGACATTGTAGCTGACAGACAGCAGATGAATAATCAGCTTGTCGGTTCTGAAGAAGTTGACAAACTTGCAAGCCAGATTGTTATTGATGATTTGACCACTATTGTTTCATTCGGTGCAGATGCTGCCGATGAAATCTCAAAGGCATCAGACGTTGTACTCAACAGCATGAGCATGACACAGATTAATGACTCCGGTCAGATGCTTACGGCACTTGCCAAAATTATGGAGCAGTTTGATATTGATGAAATCAAAGAAGAACCAGGGTTCTTTAAAAAGATGTTTGGCAATGCTAAAAAGCAGTTGGAAAAAATCCTCAGTAAGTATCACACTATGGGTGATGAAGTTGATAAAATCTATGTTCAGCTTCGCAAGTATGAAGACGAAATAAAACAGGCTAACAAAAAGCTTGACCAGATGTTCAATGCAAATGTTGAATACTATCATAAACTTGTAAAGTATATTCTTGCCGGTGAGCAGGGCTGTCAGGAAATAGAGGCATATCTTGAACAGCGCAGAAATGACCTTGCAACTACAGGTGATAACACTATACAGTTTGAAATTCAGAATCTTGAACAGGCACTTTCCATGCTTGAACAGAGAACACAGGATTTAAGAACTGCTGAAAGTATTGCTATGCAGTCCGTGCCAATGATAAAGATGATGGCATTCAGCAACATGAATCTTGTCAGAAAAATCAACTCCGCATTTATCGTTACACTTCCTGTATTCAAACAGGCACTCGCACAGGCTATGATGCTGAAAAGACAGAAAATTCAGGCTGAGGCTATGTCTGCACTTGATGCAAAAACCAATGAGATGCTTATAAAAAATGCACAGAATACTGTTGAGCAGTCCAAAATGATAGCAAGAATGGCTTCAGGCAGTTCGATAAAAATTGAAACTCTTGAAAAAACATGGCAGACCATTATGGACGGTATCGATGAAACACATCAGATTCAGGAAGATGCACGGAAACAGCGTAATGAGGACAAAGCTAAACTTGAACTTATTAAGCAGAACTACAATAAGAGATACAGTATGCCTAAAAACGGTCATTAAAGGTAGGTGAAAAATGAAGAAATTAATATGTCTCTTTATTGCATCATTACTATTGGTATGTATTGTGGGGTGCAATCAAACAGAGGATAGTGATAATCAGTCAGTAACAGATTATTCCGAAGAATATGAGGTTTCTCCTTATGGAAACGAAGAAGAACTCGACACTTTGACAGATTTAAAGATTTCATTAAGTACAGAAAACGGCTTAGATTTGAAAAAACTTTCTTTTCTAATCGAAAATATGGCTGATAAGGAGTATCGATATTCACCAAATTATTTTGAAATAGAAGCTGAACAATCCGGTATTTGGTATTCTCTCAAACAGATTGATGACCCTACAAAGAATAAAGAAACAGATTGTATTATTAAACCCAATGAACGATTAACCTTAGAAACAGATGTAAAAAGTTTTTATGGAGAACTACCTGCCGGACACTATCGTTTGATTAAACAATTTTCTTTCTTTGAGAATGAGAAAGATTGGGACTATGACACATACAATTTATCTTGTGAATTTACAATCCGATAAAAAAATAACTGCTTAATAAGCAGTTATTGAACAGGAGGGGAAAACGGGGGAAATAAATCCCTTGTCTGCTGAAATATTACGACATAACAACATGATAGTACCTTGCGGGTGCAGTTGGTCAATGGTAATTTAACAGAAAATAAAAATCAATTATTTATGAAAGGAGAAAGCTACCTGAGAAATTTACCGTAGGCTATACGGTAATTTTCTCAATATATATATGTTTTTCCATATTTTGAGTAGCAGTTTTTATTATGCCTATAAATCTTTCAAAAGGTCAGAAAATTGACCTTACAAAAACAAATCCCGGACTCAAAAATATAATGGTTGGTCTGGGCTGGGATGTTAATGTTTTTGATTCCGGTTCGGCTTTTGACCTTGACGCTGCCGCTTTTATGGCGGGTGCTAACGGAAAATGTCCTAAGGATACGGATTTCATTTTTTACGGAAATTTAAAGCATTCCTCGGGTGCGGTTGAACATATGGGTGATAATCTCACCGGTGAGGGTGAGGGCGATGATGAGCAGATTAAAATTGACCTCTCAAAAATTCCGCAGAATATCGAAAAAATCGCTTTCACTGTAACAATTTATGATGCAGACAACAGAAGACAGAATTTCGGTCAGGTTTCAAATGCATTCATAAGAATTGTGAATATTGATACAAACGAGGAACTTATTCATTACGATTTAGGTGAGGACTTTTCAATTGAAACTGCTGTAGTAGTCGGTGAACTCTACAAGCATAACAACGAATGGAAATTCAATGCTATAGGAAGCGGATTTCAGGGTGGACTTGCTGCATTGTGTGGTCATTATGGAATAGATGCAGAATAATTAAAAAATAATTTAAAAGGAGTTTTTCATATGCCAGTTAGTTTAAGCAAGGGACAGAAAATCAGTCTCACAAAAAGCAACCCTGGACTTAAAAAAGTAGTTGTAGGTCTTGGCTGGGACGTTAATGCTTTTGACACGGGTTCAGCATTTGACCTTGACTCATCAGCATTTCTGCTCACAGATGCCGGAAAAGTTTCAAAGCAGGAAGACTTTGTATTTTATGGCAATCTCAATCACCCGTCTGGAGCAGTTTCACATTGTGGTGACAATCTCACCGGAGCAGGCGACGGAGACGATGAGCAAATAAAAATTGACCTGTCAAAAGTTCCAGCTGAAATCACTAAAATTGATTTCACCGTTACTATCCATGAGGCAGAGGCAAGAAGACAGAATTTCGGTCAGGTGAGCAATTCTTTTATCAGAATTTACAATGAGGAAACAGGAGAAGAAATTCTCCGCTATGACCTCGGTGAAGATTTTTCTATTGAGACAGCGGCAGTTTTCGGTGAACTCTATAAGCACGGCGAAGAATGGAAATTCAATGCTATAGGCAGTGGCTATCAGGGCGGACTTGCTGCACTGTGCGGAGCTTACGGCGTGGACGTTGAATGATATGGCTGTTAGTTTACAGAAAGGACAGAAAATAAGTCTGTCAAAAGGAAATGATGGTCTTTCAAGCGTGACTGTGGGTCTTGGCTGGGACGAAGCACAGAAAAAAAGGGGACTTTTTGCAAGAAAAGAAAAAAATATTGATTGTGATGCATCTGCTATTCTCCTTACAAATGATGTACTCACTGCAAAAGAAGATATTGTCTATTTTGCACATTTAAAGCATAGTTCCGGAAGTGTAATCCATAAAGGTGATAACCTCACCGGAGCAGGTGACGGAGACGATGAACAGATTATAGTTGACCTCACAAGAGTGCCATATAATGTCAACAGAATAGTCTTTGTTGTCAATATTTTTCAGGCTGTAAATCGTAAACAGCATTTCGGAATGATAAACAATGCTTTTATCAGGATAATTGACAATCGCAATAATAATGAGATATGCCGTTATAATCTCACTGATGACTATTCCGGAAGTATGGCTATGATTTTCGGTGAAATCTACAAATATAACAATGAATGGAAATTCAATGCTATGGGTCAGGGAACACCTGACACAAGTATTAGTGACCTTTCAAAAAGATTTACATGATAAAAAATACGGCACGGGAATTTTTTTCCTGTGCCGGTTTTTAAAAAAAGTCACACGCATAACACAAAAAAACTAACAAATTATATAAATTTTATTTAAATGTTTCAAATGAGCATTTCGACAACGGATTTGTCAAAATGCACAAAAGAGATTTAGTAATTCTCCGTTGACATACCAGCAGTCACAAAGCAGATATGACTTCTTCGGAGGAATTGGAAGCTCCTGTGTAAATGATTTTCTGAAAAATATCTGTGATATAGAACTTTCAAGATATCGCAGTGTAACAAATTTCCTTGTCAATCTAATTTCTGCCCTGGTAGCTTACTCATTTCTGCCTAAAAAGACCTTTGTTTGTTCTGATTCTAATATTTAGAAGAGCTTTTTATGCCTGCTTGACTGATTTTTTCCTTCGAACTCACGTAATATCAGCAAAATAATTCAGTGAAAAAATTTTTTAAAATAACTGCAACAATTTTAAAATTCATACGACTAAGTAGTGAAAATATATTTTCGGAAAGGGGAAATACATGGATAACGGTGCAAGTAGCTACCGCCATTTTCTTGAAGGTGATAAGAATGCTCTTACTGACAATATGTGTAAATTATCATATTTGTGACAGAAAAATGTTGAAAAAGTGTTTTTTTGTTAAATAAATGATTACAATTTATTCAGTGCCTTGACAAACCAGTTTTATTCGTGTATAATTATTATCAGGTAAAGGGTAATTACCCGATAAAAAAGCATTTTTTGTGAAAGGGATATGTTTATGAATAATTTCAAAAAAAGAATTATTGCACTTGTTTCGCTTACTTGTGTGGCACTCTCAATATTTACCGGATGTGCAGACAGTGAAGGCGATGACGACACCAGTAAAAAATCAAACAAAAATGTAAGCAGTCAGGCTGAAGACATAGAGCCTATGACAGCTCTTCCTTTCAGGTGGGGAAGTGCTGAAGACGACGGTCTTACTATTGATGGTGTTGATATAAATCAAGATGACCCTGTAAAAGCAGACCATGTAGACGCTACAAAGGCTACAGATGAAGAAACTACAAATAAGGAAAATACCACGGCTTATATAGCCGGTGAGCCTATTACTGAAGTGGTAAATGTGACTGAAGCAAACGGCGAAACAGTTACAGAAGCCGACGGACAGCCTGTTACGGAAGTTAAAATTATTGCAAATGCAACTCCCGAACTCAATAACACCGCTAACAATAACAACAGCACTCCTGATAACACCGGCAGTGAAAATAATAATACCGCCGCAACTGAAGCAGCATCTGAATATATTTCCAATACTAAGGGAATGTATGCGATGTGGATTGATATTTCTAAAAATGAAGATTTCTATTTCAATGACTCTATTATAAAGGTTACTTTTAAGGTAAAGGAAGATGCACCGGACGGAATTTATAATATCTCATTGAGTCCCGACCTCTCATCTATTGAGGGTAAAACTATAGTTCCTGATACAATTTTAAACGGTTCTATCAAGGTAGGCAACGGCGCAGCAGAAGCTGTTGACCCGTCGTCAATGAACGGTTTCGCTGTATATGGCGACAATGTAGCAGCCAAACAGGGCGATACAGTAGAATTTTCTATCAACATGAAAGATAATCCCGGACTTGCAGCACTTGTTATGTGGTACTACTATGACAGTAATGCACTTGAAGTCGTTAACTGTGTACCGGACGGCGAATTTGCAGAAGTTTCAAATAATAGCACACAGACCGGTGAAAAATCCGAATAATTCAATAATAACAACGGAGGCTGAAAAATGCCTCCGCTGTCCTGTGAAAAAATTGATAATTCCGTTTGTTTTTTTTGAAAAAACCATTGACAAAACGGAAATTATTTGTTATAATATAATCATACTATTTATATAGGCAATATAGAATAATTTCTGAAACATAAAGGAGTGTTTGTTATGAAAATATATAAAACTATAACTGACCTTATCGGAAAAACTCCGTTATTGGAGTTAGTCAATACCGAAAAAGTCAATAATCTTGATGCTAAAATTATAGCAAAACTGGAGTATTTCAATCCGGCAGGCAGTGTCAAGGACAGAGTGGCAAAAGCTATGATTGATGATGCAGAGGAAAGAGGAATACTTAAACCCGATAGTGTAATTATTGAGCCTACCAGTGGAAATACTGGTATAGGTCTTGCATCTGTAGCAGCGGCAAGAGGCTACAGGCTTATCATTACTATGCCCGAAACTATGAGTATTGAACGTCGTAATCTTATGAAGGCTTATGGTGCGGAACTTGTTCTCACAGACGGGGCAAGCGGAATGTCAGGAGCTATTAGAAAAGCAGAGGAACTTGCAAAGGAAATCCCGAATAGCTTTATTCCATCACAATTTTCAAACCCGGCAAATCCGAAAGCACATGAAAACTCCACAGGTATTGAAATATGGGAAGATACTGACGGAAAAGTTGATATATTCGTTTCTGCTGTAGGTACAGGCGGTACAATCAGCGGTACAGGTGCTTATCTGAAATCTAAAAACCCCGATATTAAGGTAGTTGCTGTAGAGCCAGCTGGTTCACCGGTTATTTCAGGCGGAAAAGCCGGACGGCATGGCATTCAGGGCATAGGTGCTGGCTTTATTCCGGATACTCTCAATATGAATATTTTTGACGAAGTTATAAAAGTTACCGACGAAGACGCTTTCAAACAGGGCAGGGAAGTAGTAAAAAATGAGGGTGTACTTGTGGGAATTTCCTCTGGTGCAGCTATTCAGGCAGCTATTGAACTTGCCAAAAGACCCGAAAACAAGGGAAAAAATATTGTTGTTCTGCTTGCTGATACCGGTGAACGCTATCTCTCAACACCCATGTTTTCATAATAAAAAAAGACTGTCTGAAATGACAGTCTTTAATGTTTATATGCAGTAGTGGTCGCTTCCGCCTATGCATTTGTCGGCGATGTCCTGAATAGTTATTCCGTCAAGATAATCAGTAATGAGCTTATAGAGATTTTCCCATATAGGAAGAGTAACACATTCGTTGACGCGTTCGCATTCATTAGGCTGGTATTCAAGGCAAGCCACAGGTGCAAGACTTCCTTCTGTTGCCCTGAGAACTTCACCAATGGTATGTTTTTTAGGGTCGCCGTTTATTTTGTAACCGCCTTTATTTCCCCTTGATGTCTTGATAATTTGACTTTTACTCAGCAACGGTACTATCTGTTCAAGATACTTTTTGGAAATATTCTGGCGTTCAGAAATATCTTTCAATGAAACATAACCATCGCTTTGATGTAAAGTAATATCAACAAGCATTCTAAGGGCATAACGTCCTTTTGTAGTAATTTTCACTTTTATTCTCCTTTCAATCAAGTTAATATTATTATACCATAGGTTTAGTATGTTTTCAAGTAGATATTAAGTTAATAAATAAAATAATTATCTGCTACTTGACAAATGCATTTTCATGTGATATAATGAAAATATATAGTTAAACCGTTGATGTGAGAGTAAAGGTAGTTATGCTTCTACAGAGAGCCTGTGTTGCTGAGAGTCAGGTGAAAAACAGATTATCAAATGGGTCACTGAGGGCGTGGTCAAATGATTTTATCAGAGTATTCCGCGACGTTACGATGTGCGTTAATTATCAGGGGTATGTTTGTACTCCGTAAAAGTGCATGGTTTATACCATGAATCAAGGTGGTACCACGGATAAAGTATTATTCGTCCTTGACAGATTTTAATTATCTGTCGGGGACTTTTTGTTTTATAAATTTTTTGGAGGTGCATTTATGAAATTTTTACCTGAATTTGACAAGGTAAAGGAAATCACAGCTACTGGAAAATATGATATTCTCCCTGTAAGCTGTGAAATCATGTCGGATATCTGTACGCCTATAGAGGCAGTCAGAATTTTAAAGAACATTTCCGCACATTGCTATATGCTGGAATCCGTTGCCGATAAGGAAAAATGGGGTCGATATACTTTTATGGGTTTTGACCCTAAACTTGAAATTACCTGCTCCGGAAACGAAATAACTATAGGCGATATAAAAATGAAATCCGAAGACCCACGCCAGCAGATAAGACAGATTATGTCATCTTATAAAAGTCCTAAATTTGACTATCTGCCGTCATTTACGGGCGGACTTGTTGGCTATTTTTCGTATGATTTTTTAGGCTATTCCGAACCGTCTGTACGTATTGAAACGGAAGATACGGAAAATTTCAAGGACGTTGATTTGATGCTTTTCGATAAGGTAATAGCATTCGACAATTTCCGGCAGAAAATAATTCTCATAGCTAACATGAATCTCAATGAGCCGGAAACGTCCTACAAAAAGGCACAGCTTGAACTTAAACAGCTTGCGGAACTTCTCCGCAACGGTGAGAAGTCCAAAGAACCAGCTGGACATCTTACAAGTGAAGTAATACCACTTTTCAATCAGGAAAAATATTGTGAAATGGTTGAAACAGCAAAACATCATATTCATGAGGGTGATATTTTCCAGATAGTATTATCCAACAGATTGAGTGCCGGATTTGAGGGAAGTTTATTCAATACCTACCGTGTACTACGTACTATTAACCCGTCGCCGTATATGTTCTATTTTTCGGGAACAGATGTGGAAATTGCCGGTGCATCACCAGAAACTCTTGTTAAACTGGAGAATGGTGTACTTCATACTTTCCCACTGGCTGGCACACGTCCACGCGGAAAGACTGAACAGGAAGATATGGAACTTGAAAGAGGTCTGCTTGCCGACGAAAAGGAACTTGCTGAACACAATATGCTTGTTGATTTAGGACGTAACGACTTAGGAAAAATAAGCAAATTCGGTTCTGTACAGGTTGAAAAGCTCCATAGCATAGAACGCTATTCGCACGTAATGCATATTGGCTCAACCGTCAGGGGCGAAATCATAGAAGATAAATTCGATGCCCTTGATGCAGTAAGTGCTGTACTTCCAGCCGGAACTCTTTCCGGTGCACCGAAAATAAGAGCCTGCCAGCTTATAGCTGAACTTGAAAACAACAAGCGCGGAATTTACGGCGGTGCAGTCGGATATATCGATTTTACAGGAAATCTTGATACGTGCATAGCTATCAGAATAGCATACAAGAAAAATGGTAAAGTTTTCGTGCGGAGCGGTGCGGGCATTGTAGCTGATTCTGTACCGGAAAAAGAATATCAGGAGTGTATTAACAAGGCAGCTGCCGTCATTAATGCTTTGAAAATAGCAGAGGAGGAAGATTTATGATTTTACTGATTGATAATTATGACAGTTTTTCATATAACCTGTATCAGCTTATCGGTGAAATCTGTCCGGATATAAAGGTTATCCGGAACGATGAAATGACCATTGAGGAAATAGAAAAACTTTCCCCCGAAAGAATTATAATCTCCCCCGGTCCTGGTCGTCCGGAAGATGCTGGAATTATCATTGAGGTTGCAAAGACTATATGTCAGAAAATCCCCACGCTTGGCGTTTGTCTCGGACATCAGGCTATATGTTCGGCATACGGAACAAAAATAACTTATGCTAAAAAACTCATGCACGGCAAGCAGTCAGTGATAACTTTCAATGAAAATTGTCCTATTTTCAGGGGAATTGATAAAAATGCACCTGTTGCACGTTATCATTCACTTTCGGCAGACTCTGAAACGATTCCGGATTGTCTGGAGGTCACAGCGGTTGCCGACGACGGTGAAATTATGGCTGTAAAGCATAGGGATTATAATATTTTCGGAGTGCAGTTCCACCCTGAATCGATAATGACACCCGACGGAAAAATTATGCTTGCAAACTTTATAAAGGAGATTGATTTCAATGATTAAAGAGGCTATTATGAAAATCGTTGACAAACAGGACTTGACATATGATGAAGCATATCAGGTTGTATCGGAAATAATGTCCGGTCAAACTACCCCCACACAAAATTCGGCATTTCTTTCGGCACTATCCACGAAAAGCACAAAGGCTGAAACTATTCAGGAAATAACAGGTTGTGCCGCTGCTATGCGTGATGCTGCTGTAAAGTTTGAAAATGACCTTGATTTACTGGAAATCGTCGGCACAGGCGGTGACAATGCACAAAGTTTCAATATATCAACGACTTCTGCACTTGTTATTGCATCGTCGGGAGTTCTTGTTGCTAAACACGGCAACCGTGCCGCTTCTTCACTGTGTGGTACGGCTGACTGTCTGGAGGCTCTTGGTGTGAATATAAATCTTGAGCCTGAAAAATGCCGTCAGCTCCTAAATGAAGTAGGATTCTGCTTTTTCTTTGCACAGAAGTATCATACTTCCATGAAATACGTCGCTCCGATAAGAAAAGAACTCGGTATAAGAACGGTTTTCAACATTTTAGGACCATTGACTAATCCGGCAAATCCTAAAATGCACCTGTTAGGTGTTTATGACAGGTCACTTGTTGAACCGGTAGCGGAAGTGCTTATGAAACTCGGTTCAAAAAACGGAATGGTTGTTTATGGAACAGATAAACTTGATGAGATTTCCATGAGTGCACCCACAGCAGTATGCGAATATCAGAACGGCTGGATTAAAAATTATGAAATCACACCTGAACAGTTCGGATTTGAAAGATGTACAAAAGAAGACTTAAAAGGTGGTACACCATCGGAAAATGCTGAAATTACAAGAAAAATTCTCAGTGGTGAAATTCAGGGTCATAAGCGTAATGCAGTTTTACTCAATGCTGGTGCATCAATTTATATCGGCGGTAAGGCTGACAGCATGGCAGACGGCGTAAAACTTGCAGGTGAACTTATTGACTCCGGCAAGGCATTTGAAACACTCGAAAAACTTATTGAAGTTTCCAATAGTTGAGGTGCGGAATATGACAATTCTTGATAAACTCGCCGACCACGCCCGTGAACGTGTTAAAATCGCAAAACAGAAGATTTCCGCCGATGAGATAAAAGCTATGGCACTTTCCATGCCGGCTGGGAATTTTGAGTTTGAAAAGGCACTTAAAAAAAATGGTATGTCATTTATATGTGAGTGTAAAAAAGCCTCACCCTCAAAGGGCGTTATTGCGGAGGATTTTCCATATCTGCAAATTGCAAAGGACTATGAAAAAGCCGGTGCAGACTGCATTTCCGTTCTTACAGAGCCGAAATGGTTTTTAGGTCATGACGAATACCTGAAAGAAATAATACAAAATGTTTCAATACCTTGTATACGCAAGGATTTTACAGTTGATGAATATATGATTTATGAGGCTAAAATTCTCGGTGCAAAAGCCGTATTATTGATATGTTCAATTCTCGCGGGAGAGCAGATTAAGGAATATATAAAGATATGCGATAAACTGGGGATTTCCGCACTTGTTGAGGCACACGACGAAAACGAAATAAAAACCGCTGTAAACTCCGGTGCAAGAATTATTGGTGTGAATAACAGAAATTTAAAAGATTTTACTGTTGATACCGGAAACAGTAGACGTATGCGTGAATTAGTTCCGGCAGATATAATTTTTGTATCGGAAAGCGGTGTGAAAACGGCTGAAGATATAAAACTTCTCCGTGAAGCCGGTGCAGATGCTGTTTTAATCGGTGAAACTCTTATGCGTGCAGACGATAAAACCGCCAAACTTGCTGAATTGAAAGGAATTTTATGACTAAAATAAAAATGTGTGGTTTAAGTCGTCCATGTGATATTGACTATGCAAATGAAGTCATGCCGGATTTTGTGGGTTTTGTGTTTGCGAAAAAAAGTAAACGTTACGTTTCGCCGGAAAAAGCCCTTGAACTCCGGAAAAATCTTGACAGAAACATAATTCCGGTGGGAGTTTTTGTTAATGCTGAAAAAGATTTCATAGCCGGACTGGTGAACAATAAAACTATTGATATAGTACAGTTGCACGGTATGGAAGACGAAGAATATATTAACGAACTCCGAAAAATTATAACTGTTCCGGTGATACAGGCTTTTAAGGTCTGTATTCCGGAGGATATTAATAAAGCCATAAAGTCAACAGCGGACTATATACTTCTTGATTCCGGAAGTGGTTCGGGAAAGACTTTTGACCACTCACTTATACAAAATATAAACCGTCCATATTTTCTTGCTGGTGGACTGACTTCCGAAAACGTTGGAGAGATTTCCGGCAGGTTACAGCCCTATGCAGTTGATGCCAGTTCCTCACTTGAAACGGACGGTCACAAGGATTTAAACAAAATGACAGCTTTTGCAGAAGCCATCAGAAAGAAAGGATTGATTTAAAATGTCAAATGGAAGATTTGGCGTTCATGGCGGACAATATATTCCTGAAACTCTTATGAATGCCGTCATTGAACTTGAAAACGCCTATAATCACTATAAATATGACCCTGATTTCAACCGTGAATTAAGGGAATTACTGGATAATTACGCCGGAAGACCTTCACTGCTTTACTATGCGGAAAAACTCACCCGTGAACTCGGTGGGGCTAAAATTTATCTAAAACGTGAAGACCTTAATCATACCGGCTCACATAAAATAAATAACGTTCTTGGACAGGCTTTACTTGCAAAAAAAATGGGCAAAACCCGTCTCATAGCCGAAACCGGAGCAGGTCAGCATGGTGTCGCAACCGCTACAGCGGCAGCACTTCTTGACATGGAATGTGTTGTATTCATGGGTGAGGAAGACACAAAACGTCAGGCACTCAATGTATACAGAATGAAGTTATTAGGTGCAGAAGTTATTCCGGTAAAGTCAGGCACTGCAACACTCAAAGATGCAGTTTCCGAAGCTATGAGAGAATGGACTTCACGCATAAGTGATACACATTATTGTCTGGGTTCAGTTATGGGTCCGCACCCGTTCCCGACTATTGTGCGTGATTTTCAGGCAGTTATTTCACTTGAATCAAGAAGTCAAATTATGGAAAAAGAGGGACGACTTCCCGATGCTGTAATTGCTTGTGTCGGTGGCGGTTCAAACGCTATAGGAAGTTTTTATCATTTCATACCTGACGAAAAAGTACGCCTTATAGGCTGTGAGGCTGCCGGACGTGGTATTGATACTTTTGAAACAGCAGCTACCGTAAATACTGGAAAAATAGGCATTTTCCACGGTATGAAGTCATATTTTTGTCAAGACGAATACGGACAGATTGCACCTGTTTATTCAATTTCAGCTGGTCTTGATTACCCCGGTGTTGGTCCTGAACACGCACACCTCCACGACATTGGACGTGCGGAATATGTTCCCATTACAGATGACGAGGCGGTAAATGCTTTTGAATATCTCTCACGTACTGAGGGAATTATTCCGGCTATAGAGTCGGCACACGCCATAGCCTATGCCATGAAACTCGCTCCCACTATGGACAAGGAACAGATTATAATTGTCACAGTCTCCGGACGTGGCGACAAGGATTGTGCAGCTATAGCACGTTACAGAGGGGAGAATATTTATGAGTAATATTAAAAAGGCTTTCGAAAACGGCAAGGCATTTATACCGTTCATTACGTGCGGTGACCCTGATTTAGAGACTACCGGAAAAGTTGTCCGTGAGGCTGTCGCAAACGGTGCAGATTTAATTGAATTAGGTATACCATTTTCAGACCCGACGGCAGAAGGCGTTGTAATTCAAGGTGCGAATATCCGTGCATTATCCGGCGGAGTTACTACTGATAAAATTTTTGATTTTGTCGCTGAACTCCGCAAAGATGTTAAAATACCTATGGTTTTTATGACATATGCAAATGTTGTATTTTCGTATGGTGCGGAACGTTTCATGAAAAAGTGTGTTGAAACAGGTATGGACGGTATTATATTACCTGATATACCGTTTGAGGAAAAGGGCGAATTTACGGAAATTGCTAAAAAATATGGAATTGAAATGATTTCTTTAGTTGCACCCACTTCCGAAAACAGAATAGCCATGATTGCCAAAGAAGCAGAGGGATTTATATATGTAGTTTCCAGTCTCGGCGTTACGGGTACAAGAAGTGAGATAACAACCAATATCGGCGATATAGTTTCGGTAATCCGTGAAAATACAGATGTTCCATGTGCTGTAGGTTTCGGAATATCAAATCCGGAGCAGGCTAAGAAAATGGCTGGACTTTCCGACGGTGCTATAGTAGGTTCGGCAATAATAAAGATTATCGAAAAATACGGCAAAGACTCTCCGAAATATGTAGGAGAGTACATAAAAAGCATGAAAGATGCTATCCGCTGAAAATGAGGTTTTGTAATTATGAACGATTTTATTACACCACCTAACCATGTTAATTTCAAGGCAAGGAAACTGTTTGGCGAAATGGGTACTATTATTGACGGTTCAATAGCTTATGTCGATTTGAACGGCGGAGGTCCTACAGAACAACATACACATGAACATAATCACCTGTTTATCGTGACAAAAGGCGAGGCAAAAATTAAACTTGCCGACAATGAAGTAATCGTGAAAAAAGACGAATCATTTTTAGTTGAAGGTAAAATTCCGCACTCTGTATGGAACAATATTCAGGTAGAAACTGTAATGATTGGAATTTCAGTAAAATAATAAAAATTATACTTATAAATAATAAAGCCCGAAAGCTGATAAAATGCTTTCGGGCTTAAATTATCTTTCAAAATGTTTGTTGAATGAACCTATTTCAATTAAATTCCCTTCAGGGTCAGCAATGTAACAGGTTCTTTGTCCCCAAGGTTCTGTTACAGGCTCTAATATGGGCGTTGCACCTTTGGAGATTGCTTTATGATATTCAATGTCAACTTCTTCAAATGTATCGACATATAATGCAATTTCAAAATGACCGTTTACGCCTTTAAGATATTCATATTTTCTGCTGGTCATTTTTTCAAAATCATTTCTTCCATAAAGCAAAAATAATGTACCATCTTTTACAAGATATACATTTGATGTGTTTTCATCTTCTTTAATTTCAAAGCCGAGTACATTTCTATAGAAACGAATCATTTCAGCCATGTCATTAACAAACAATCCGAAACCGTCCAATTTCATAGTTATACTCCTTTCATATATATAAACATTTTATTTAAAATCTTCGATTTTATATGTTGGACTTAGTTCGTAAATCCTGAACCAATGACACCAGTCATCAGTTAAATAACAGCAAAAAATATCACTGGAATTATTATCATTTTTATAATAAAAGGCTTCACAAAAAAAGATTTCCTTCGTCATTGAATATCCATTTTCTGAAAAAATATCATCATATATATAGTCATGTCTGCCAATGAAAATACTATTATCTTTATTATTGCAATGCACAGTAAATCCGTTTCTTAAATGAAAATAAACAAGTGTTGTTTCGGGAAGTTTACTGATTCCATATCCATACTCTTTAAGGTATTTCAAGATACACATTTCAGTTGCAACAAAGAAAAGAATAAACAGGCTAAGAATAATTAAAACAATTTTTTTGAATTTTGATAATTTCAAAATAATCACACACCAAATCCGAAATTTTTATGTTATTGATATTACTTTACCGTTGTATTCTATAGTATTTTTGTTTTCGTCCTCATCGATTTCTGTAGTTGCACTGTTTACGGCTTTATGAATCGTAGAGGCTGTTGAATTTGAAGACTGAACTTTTTCAGTTTTCATATTTTTTTCTATAAACATCTGCCTTAACAGTGTTAAATCAAAGCTGTCAAGCACACCGTCTTCGTTTACGTCATATAAAGAATAGTTTTCTTCAGTAATTTGGTGATTTTTACGTCCTAAAACATAGTTTGAAAGTGATACTAAGTCAGATACTCTGTATGGACATTCTGCTGTTGAGTCGATTTTATCAATAGCATTCTGAATGTCAAAATAATATTTAATATATGAAGCCCAAAGTATACCTATTCCTGTATAGCCTTTTTCGTTAGGGTGTACGCCGTCTTCAAAATGTTTATCTTTTTTTATGCGTTCATAGATATCCACAAACTGAACTTTTTTTCCCTCGTCTTGAAGCTTGTCAACGAGTACCGGAATAGATTTATTATATTTATCGACATAGTTGTTTATTATCTTGTCGAAATCTTCGGGGGTGTTGCTGAATTTTTCATCACCGTAAGCCCAGCACCAGTCATAGACCTTTACAGCATCAATATATGGGATTGTACTTACAAATATAACTGTCTCATCTCTTGTGTTGTCGGAAATGTAATTGATGAGATTTTCAAGACGGTCTGTAATTCCTTCATTGTATGCACTTAGAATGTCATTAGTTCCTATCTGCAACATTATAATATCAGGGTCATATGTTTGGAGATAGTTACCGTCCTGTAAGGTTTCAAGAATACCCTGTCTTGTTTCAGTGCCGTTCATGTACTGAATGGCATAACCGCTGTAACCACAGTGGTCGCTGTCATAAGTCATAGTTTCGTCGTGGTATTCAAAAGTTTCGGGATAGTCAGAGTTAGGACCTACCATATCAAAATTATATTCTTCGTCTCGTCCGAACCAGTAGCAGAAGTATTTTCTGTAGCCACCAGATGACTGATAGCCATGTGTAATTGAATCGCCTATAGGCATAATCTTAATAGTTTCTTTGGTAGTTGTTTCTTCCTCTGCAACGGCAACGGTCGGCATAAGCGTAAATGCCATAGTTACTGCTGATATAAGAGACAAAATTTTTCTTTTCATGTTATTAGCTCCTTTTTAATAGATTTATCCAGTTACGGATGGTTGATTTTATTTTGATTTTTTTCTTTTTCTGAAAGTATAATTTCAAAACATTCAGGTGGAAACAGATAATCTTCATTTATTTCCGTCATAATCCTATACCAGCCTTTTTCAATGGAAATTACTTCATATATTTTGCCCTGTTGAATAGCAACAAGGTCTTTTCCTATATATTTTACTTTCAATTTTATTCTCCCTGCTGTAACTCTTTATCTAATTTCAATGTTTTGTATTTCCAATGTACATGGTCATTACTATTATATACTTTATCTATGTCTTCTTTTGTATAGTACCAGTCCATTTCGTCATAATAAATAGTATCAGGATGAAGTTGCATATATTTATGCAAAATTTCAAGTACTATTTCCTCACAATTCCATGTTTCTTCGATATCAACTACACAATTTAAATTATTGTCTATCCAGTTTATATGCCAATTTTCTTTACGGTCATTAAGACCATATAAATGCATTATAAAGCCAATTTCATTTTTATCAACACTTATTGAACAGTAATCTTCTCCATTTGTATCTTCATTCCAGTCATAATAGCTATAATGAAGACTATTTAATATATCGATGATTTCTTTTTTTACTATAGACAATTTTTCTCCATTTATTTTTCTTAAAAACATTCCAGATACTCCCATTATTTTAACACCTCTGCCGAATTTTATTTGTTAAATTTTATTTTACCATAAAAATAAAAAACTGTCAATAAAAAAATTTCTGATAACCACAGTAAACAACTTGTATTTTACCGGAAAAATATGTTATAATATACATAGTGCAGATAAAAAATGTTGAAAATATTTAATTTTTATTCATTACAACGGTTGTTAAAAAAATAACAATCTCTGCATAATAAAAATGTACTGGAGGAATAGTATGGATAACAGAAACTATGAAATAGTTGACAGCGTCGAAAAACTCGAAAGTGCTATTGAACGTGTCCGCAAGGCACAGAAAGTTTTTTCAACATATACGCAGGAGCAGGTGGACAAGATTTTTCTTGCGGCGGCATCTGCTGTCAACAGGGAACGCATACCCCTTGCAAAACTTGCCGTTGAAGAAACCGGCATGGGCATTGTTGAAGACAAAGTGATTAAAAATCATTATGCCTCAGAGTACATTTACAATAAATACAGGAACGTTAAAACCTGTGGTGTTATTGAGGAAAACACAGCTTACGGCACTAAAACAATTGCTGAACCAATAGGAGTTATTGCCGCTGTAATCCCGACAACAAATCCTACTTCTACGGCTATTTTCAAGACACTGCTTGCCCTCAAAACCCGTAACGGTATTATAATAAGTCCTCACCCACGTGCAAAGAAATCCACTATTGCCGCCGCAAAATCTGTATTGGAAGCGGCTATAAAAGCCGGTGCACCGGAAGATATTATAGCATGGATAGATGTTCCAAGCCTTGAAATGACTAATCTTGTCATGCGTGAGGCGGATATTATTCTTGCTACTGGTGGTCCAGGAATGGTAAGGGCTGCTTATTCAAGTGGTAAGCCGGCATTAGGTGTCGGAGCAGGAAACACTCCGGCTATTATTGACGATTCAGCGGATATTGTTCTTGCTGTAAATTCTATAATTCATTCAAAGACTTTTGATAATGGCATGATTTGTGCTTCTGAACAGTCAACTATAGTCCTTGATTCCGTATATGACAAGGTAAAGGCTGAATTTTCCGCAAGAGGCTGTTATTTCCTTAACGACGAAGAAACTGAAAAAGTTCGCAAGGCAATTTTAATAAACGGTTCATTGAATGCAAAAATTGTAGGACAAAGTGCTTATAAAATCGCTGAAATTGCCGGAATAAGCGTTCCGGACGGAACTAAAATTCTTATAGGTGAAGTTGAAAGTACTGAACTTTCTGAAGAATTTGCACATGAAAAATTATCACCTGTTCTTGCAATGTACAGGGCGACAGATATTCAGGACGCTTTTTCAAAAGCAGAAAAACTTATAGCAGACGGCGGTTATGGTCATACGTCATCGATTTACATTGACGAAAAAAATCAGTCTGAAAAACTTGCGGAATTTCAAAGCAGAATGAAAACCTGTCGTATTCTCGTTAATACACCATCGTCACAAGGTGGTATAGGCGATATATATAATTTCAACCTTGCACCGTCACTTACACTCGGTTGTGGTTCGTGGGGTGGGAACTCCATAAGCGAAAATGTTGGTGTGAAACATCTTTTGAATATAAAGACCGTTGCGGACAGGAGAGAAAATATGTTGTGGTTCAGAGTACCGGAAAAAATTTATATGAAACGTGGTTGTCTGCCACTGGCACTGGATGAACTTTCAGATAAAAAACGTGCATTTATAGTTACCGATAAATTTCTTTACGAAAACGGCTATACAAAATCTATCACTGATAAGCTTGAATCAATGGGCATTCAGTATGCGACATTCTTTGATGTCGAACCCGACCCGACTCTTGAATGTGCTGAAAACGGTGCAAAACAGATGACATCATTTAATCCTGATGTTATTATTGCACTTGGTGGTGGTTCAGCTATGGACGCTGGAAAAATAATGTGGGTTCTCTATGAACACCCTGAAGCTGATTTCATGGATATGGCTATGCGTTTTATGGATATAAGAAAGAGAGTATATAAATTTCCGAAAATGCGTGAAAAAGCCTCTTTTGTGGCTATTCCGACATCTGCCGGAACGGGTTCGGAAGTAACACCATTTGCAGTAATCACGGACGGAAAAACAGGAATAAAATATCCGCTTGCCGATTATGAATTACTGCCGGATATGGCTATTATTGATGTTGATTTCCATATGTCAGCCCCGAAAGGTCTTACATCAGCATCGGGCATTGACGCTGTAACCCATGCCATAGAAGCTTATGCCTCAATGATGGCGACAGACTTTACAGACGGTCTTGCACTTAGGGCATTGAAAATTATATTTGAATATCTCCCGATAGCCTATGAAAACCCATCGGATATTGTAGCCCGTGAAAAAATGGCTAATTCCGCCACTATGGCTGGTATGGCTTTTGCAAATGCATTTTTAGGAGTTTGTCACTCTATGGCACATAAATTAGGAGCATTCCACCATTTACCACACGGCATAGCAAACGCACTGTTGATTGAAGATGTAATGCGTTTCAATGCATCTGAAACTCCCGCAAAAATGGGTACGTTCTCACAGTATAGCTATCCGCATACACTTTCACGCTATGCAGAAATTGCCGATTATCTCGGTCTCGGCGGAAACTCCGATACTGAAAAACTTGATAATCTCATAAACGCTATACGTGAACTCAGGCATAAAACCTGCATAAAGGACACTATAGCAGATTATGGCATTGAAGAAAAATCTTTCCTTGAAACGCTTGACGAAATGACAGAGCAGGCTTTTGATGACCAATGCACCGGTGCAAATCCACGTTATCCGCTTATGAGTGAGATAAAACAGATATATCTTAATGCCTATTACGGAAAGACTTTTGAAGAAAAGTCCTATCCCGTGAACTGACCGGAGGTAATGAATATGAATACAGAAAATATAATCGCTGAAAGAATAAATAAGAAAATCTATCGTGATGGCGACAAGGTTATAAAGCTTTTCAATGAGGATTATTCAAGGGCAGACGTTCTCAATGAGGCACTCAATCACGCACGGGCAGAGGAAACAGGACTGAATATTCCGGAACTCTATGAAGTCACCAGAATAGACGGCAAGTGGGCTATTGTTATGGAATATATCGAAGGTGATAATATAGCTGATTTAATAGCCTCAAATCCGGCAAAATACGACGAATATATGAATCTTTTTGTTGATATTCAGCTTGAAATACATTCAAAGCGTTCACCGCTTTTAAGTCAACTGAAAGACAAAATGAACAGAAAAATAAGCCTCACTGAACTTGACGACACAACAAAATATGAACTCTATACACGGCTTGCAAGCACACCAAATCACAATAAACTTTGTCATGGAGATTATACGCCGTCAAACGTCATTATAAAACCAGATGGCACACCGTATATTCTTGACTGGTCACACGCCACACAAGGTAACGCCTCCGCCGACGTTGCAAGGACTTATTTACGATTTTGTCTCAAAGGCAATGTAGAGGGTGCAGAAAAATATCTTGATTTATTCTGCCAGAAAAGCAATACAGCTAAAAAATATGTTCAGTCATGGTGTCCGATAGTAGCAGCGTCACAATCCGTGAAGAAAAACCAAAAGGAACGGGAAATTTTACTTTCGTGGGTAAATGTTGTTGATTATAGCTGATTTTTTTCAAGGACAGGTGAAAACCTGTCCTTTTTTATAATATTTTGGATTTTCCTATTGAAATTAAAAAGAATAAGTGATATAATAT
>CAMWQI010000001.1 GCA_947176345.1 uncultured Ruminococcus sp. | reverse complement strand
ATATTCCACACAGCAGTGTTATAATATTTATTAGTATTTTAACTATAATGTTTTTTTCTTATTGACGGGCATTTCACCTGAATTAACATTTAATTCATAATTTATTAATATTACGGACATATTTTTCTGTCATAATAGAGTGACATATTTTTTAATTTTACTGTATATTGCCCCGTGCATTAAATTATTACAGACGAAAGGAGAAACTCATGATTACTATTGAAAATCTTACGAAATTTTACGGCAATAACCGTGCCGTGAACAATATCAGCTTTACAATAAATGATAATGAGATTCTTGGTTTTCTTGGTCCTAATGGTGCAGGAAAATCAACCACAATGAACATGATAGCCGGTTATCTGCCCATGTCAGGCGGAACTGTCACTATCAGCGGTACCGACATATCCAAAGACCCCGTAAAAGCTAAAGCTAAAATAGGTTATCTTCCGCAAGACCCACCTGTCTATCCGGATATGAGAGTAAAGGAATATATGTCATTCTGTGCTGGTCTTAAACGTATTCCCCATTCAAAGAAAAAGGACGAAATAAAGCGTGTTATGGAACTCCTTAGCATAACCGATGTAAAGGACAAGCTTATTAAAAATCTTTCCGGTGGTTATAAAAGACGTGTGGGATTTGCACAGGCTATTCTCGGAAATCCTGATTTCATTATTCTTGACGAACCAACCGTAGGACTTGACCCGAATCAAGTCATTGAGGTAAGAAACATAATCAAGGATTTAAGGAAATCCCATTCTGTCATTTTCAGCTCACATATATTAAGTGAAGTAAGTGAAGTATGCGACAGAGTTGTCATTATCAACAAAGGCGACATAAGGGCTATTGATACTATTGAAAATCTTGAAAAATCTTTCGGTGCAACATCTGTACTGCATATCAAGGTTAATGGCTCTAAAACAAAGTCCGCCTCAATTATCGAAATGACCAAAGGCGTTAAGGAAATAACCGACATAACAGAAGAAGATAATGGCTCATTTAGCTTTACAGCACAGCTTGACGGAAATGCAGAGGAAGTCCGCCGTAACCTTATGGCTGAACTCATACAGAATAAAGTCGATATTGCAGAAATATATTCCGAAAAGCCAAACCTTGAAAATGTATTTATTGAACTGATAAACCGTCCGGCAAAAAGCGGTGGTCTCATGGAACTGATAAACGAAATTACTCCGGAAAATATCACCAATAGCGACGACGATAAAAAGGAGGAAAATGAATAATGTTTCCTATTTATAAGAAAGAACTCCAGTCGTTTTTCTATACGCCGTTTGCGTATACACTTACGGCACTTTTCATGTTGCTTTTCACATATATGTTCAATATCCCGATAAGCAATATTGATTCAAGTACACTTCAGTTTTCATTCACAGAAATTTTCTACAATGTAATATTTTACTTTATATTCCTGATACCCATAATGACAATGCGTACATATGCCGACGAAAGAAAATTCGGCACTGAAGTACTTCTTATGACATCTCCGGTAAGCGTACTGAAGATAGTACTTGCTAAATTCCTTGCAAATATAACAGTATTCATGTTCATGATATTAGGCTCTACAATATTCCCGATTGTAACTGCCGTTAACGGTGAAGTAGTAATCAGTCAGCTTATATGTGCATATATCGGATTTTTCTGCTGGGGTGCAATGTATATAGCACTTGGTATGCTTGTATCATCATTCACGGAAAGTTCCATACTTGCGGCAATAATCGGTGAAATAGCAATGTTCATATTCCTGTTCATAGACGACTTTTCACAGACTGCATTTATATCACAGTTCCCGAAAGTACAGGAAGTATTATATGCATTTGCGGCACAGCCACGATTTGCCTATTTTTCACAGGGATTTATACGTCTTTCGGATATAATATTCTTTATATCTGCAATTGTTGTCCTTATTGCATGGAATTTCATTTCCATAGAAAAAAGACGCTGGAACAGGGGGTAATAAATCATGCAGAAGAAAAAATTCAACTTTTCAGGAATATTTGCATTTATTCTGTCAATTCTTATATTGCTTATTGCAGTGCCGATAAACCTGATATTCACATATGCCGACAAAGTTTATGATATGACACCAAACGGAAAATATACCCTCAATGAAAAGACAGTGGAATTTCTTGACAGCGTTTCGGACAAGCAGATAGAAATATATTATCTTTATGAATACAGTTTAAGTGCTTTTCAGAGCGCACCAGAATTTCTTCCGTTATATCATACTCTTGATGAACTCAGCAAGCGTGACAATATAGAACTTATTTCATTTAATCCTAATGAAGAGGCAGACAAGGCACAAGCTCTTGACCCTACCGGTATTCTTGGTGTAAGTGAAGCTGATATTTTTGTAAAATGCGGTGACGTCGTAAAGAAAATTGACCATGAAAGAATTTTCCAGACAACTTCTGACGGCGTTTTCCAGTATGCCGGTGAAGAACTTATTGCAAGTGCTATAAAGGTATGTACAAGCGGTTCACTGCCGACAGTTTATTTCCTTACCGGTCATGGTGAAGAGTCTATAAACGACACATACTCAACATATGCAGATACTCTCAAAGCAAACAACTATGATGTCAAGGAAATAAACCTTGACGAAACCGGTGCAGTGCCGGATAATACCGCCATAATTTATATTGCCGGTCTCACACAGGACATCACAGACGATGAGTTTAAAATGTTGAGTGCATATGCCGACAGGGGGGGAAGTCTTGCAATATTCGCCTCACCGTGCGAAACTAAAGGACGTTTCAAGAATATTGACAAACTCCTTGAAAAATTTGAACTCGGTATGGACTACAATTATGTAACCGAAACAAACAGCGTTAACCAGCTCCAGAATACAGAGGCAAAACAGAGTGATAACTATTTCCGTATACAGTACACACCCGCTACAAGCGACTTCACGGAAGACCTCACAACAGATATAAATACTCTTGTTGAGCAGGGAGCTTATATAGCCGGTATATCAAATACAAGAAGTGTATATGAATACGATATGGAAACAAGTTATATTGAAAAATCCCCGATAGTACAAAACATAATGGACGCTACAACCTCAAAATATACCACAAAAAGTATAGCTATGGGTGGTGATTCCGAAACACAGAAAGAAGCAAATGAGGAATTAAGTGAAAGAGACCTGTATTTCGGCTACTACTCATACAACAAGCAGACACTTGGAAAAATGATACTTATGGGAACAACTGATATTCTTGGCACTGAAAATCTTAACTTTATGATTTCCGGCACACAGTATCTTGCTATATTCTCAAATACATGGCTTTATGATACAGATATTGAAATGGGTATAGGCAACAAGTCAAATTCCTATGATACAATGCATTTTGCTGATGCTGAAGAAGCAGAATCTGTATTAAGAATTTTTGTAATTATTCCGATAGTCGTTGCCATTATCGGCGTTGCTGTATGGCTTAAAAGGAGATACGCTTAATGAAAAAGGTTATTATAGCTATGGTCGCTTTGCTTGTGGTTGCCGGTGGTTCTTTCGGAGCGTTCCTTGCCGTGAAGAACAAAAGCGACAAGGAAACTGAAAAACAAGTTTCTGAACTTGCTGAAAATGTTGTGTTCAGTTTCGACAGCGACACAATAACAGAAATAAATTTTGACTGTCCGGACGGTCATTACAGAGCATACTATGAAGATGAAACATGGAAACTTGATGGAAACGAATTTACTATAGACCAAGACTATATTAAAACACTATTAACGCTTGTATCGGATTTCACAGCAGAAACTAATTATGGTGTTCCCGATGATTCTAAAAAAACCATGTATGGTCTTGACAATCCGTCAGAAACTATAACTTTTTCCGACGGAACGGAAACTTATAAAGTTTATGTCGGAAACATCACACCGACCAACGATTATTATTATTTCATGGCTGAAGGAAAAGACAAGGTATATACTGTAAATTCAATACAGGGAAGTGTCTTAAAGGCAAGCCGTATGATGCTTAAAGCTAAAGACCTTATTCCATATGGTGATACAGATATAAAGCAGATTACTGTCAAGAAAGACGGAAAAATAACTTATGACCTGACATATGATACTGAAAATTATGAATGGTCATTGCCGGAAGAATATTCTGAACTGCCATTCGACCAGACAGCCGTTTCCTCAATGCTTACAACCCTTACACGTTTAGAAGCTGAACAGATGCTTGAAGAATACCTTGACAATATGACAAAATACGGTTTTGATGAACCTGTTGCAGAAGTAACTATCAAGGGTATTGACGGCACAGAAAAAAGTTTCCTAATCAGCGGAAAAAGTGATGCAAACCAGACTTATACTTATGTTCTTATGGAAGACTCAAATCAGGTTGAAAGATACTATACATCAGACCTTAACTTTATAAACTATAAACCACTGAATTTCCTGCCGGATTCAATCGCCAGTGCCGGAATATACAATATAACCGGCTTTGAATTTTCATTCGGAGATATTCAGGACTCTTTCACCCTTAACATGACAGACAGAATACTTGAAATGAATGGTCAATCCGTTGACATGGAAAATTCCGAAATATATACCTGTTTTCAGAATTTCTATAATTCATTCACAACACTTATATTCACAGATACAGACGTTGAGGCAACACCCGATAATTCCAATCCCGTACTTACTGCCGTTTATCACTTTGATGACATTGATGACATTAAAATTGATTTCGTCGATGCCGGAAACGATAAATGTTATATTTTCAAGAATGATGTATACAGTGGCGGAATAGTTGATATGAGCCGTCTTGTTGGCAGAAATTCCACACAGTCGTTCTACAGTTCACTTTGTGAACGTGCCGGAATTGTACAGTCAGTAAAAAATAATCCTATTGCGGAAGAAGAATAATATAACATACTCCCCTGCTTTACGGCGGGGGAATATGTTATACTTGATTTTTTACAGAAAATATGCTATAATAAAAGGAGGAGCTTTATATGCTTGACAAGGGATTCTATGGATTTGACATAGCACATATTAAAACGCACGTTGCTTTGAATGTACTGGAAAATCCCGTTGCTACCGTACAGATTATTCACGGCATGAATGAACACAAGGAACGCTACTATAATTTTATGAAATTTTTAGGCGAAAAGGGTTTTATTACGATGACTGCCGACAATATAGGTCACGGAAAAAGTGTATATCCGCCTCACGATTTAGGCTATATACACAACGAAACCCCCGATAGTCTTTTAATCAATACTGCACACCGTCTCAGCATAATAAATGATATTAACTATCCGTCAATACCGCATTTCATGATAGGTCATAGTATGGGTTCACTTATAGCAAGATGCTGTTTGCAATATGACAAAAATCTTGATGGAGTTATTTTACTTGGTACGCCGTGTTACAGCAGACTTGCACCCTTTGCAGACCTGCTCACTGCTGAACTTGAAAAGAAACTCTCACCGGATTACCGGAGTGAAATTATCCGTGACTGGTCGGAAAAATTCCTCAACAGAAATTTTGAAGATATTCCGCATTCGTGGATTTGCAGTAATTTGGAAGTCGTTATGGCATTCAATAATGACCCGTTATGTAATTTCACCTATACACTTAGTGGCTATCAGGCACTGACTGGACTTATGAAACGTGCCTACTCCCTTGAAAAAACCGATAAGCCTGATTTGCCAATAAGATTCATTTCAGGAAAAGACGACCCGTGTATGTTATCGGAAGAAAAATTCTTTGATGCCATAAAATCCCTTGAAAATGCCGGTTACAGAAATATCACCCATAAACTCTATGTCGGCATGAGGCATGAAGTCCTTAACGAAACAGATAAAATTCAGGTCTGGAACGACATAGCAAACCACCTTACTTTGTGGGCTGAAACAAAAACTGATTACACCTGAATATAACTTTGGCATACAGTGTGACAGAAATTATTCTTAACAGAAAGGAAAACAGTCATGAATATAAATTCATACTACGAAAAATTCCCCATAGTTAATGGCATTCTGTATCCGGACGGTAACTATGATGATATGTTTATCTTTATAGACAAAAATGAAAAAAGAAGTATTTATCATAGTAACACAAGATTACAATTTCCATTTTCTGATGATACTATTTATTCCAGTACAATAATACAATCTGAAATAATCTGCAATGACCTGAATTGCAAAGCAATATGCGGTGAGGGAAGTTATGGCGGTGATGGTTTTGTACTGATTGAAAGTCTCACAACAGGAAAAATATTATGGCTTGCATCGTTTGATAACTCAAACCCTTTTATTAACATAATATACAACGACAACGGTTTTATTGTCACAAATAACTGCTTTGAAAAGTGGTATTTTGATATATCAGATATTAATAATATTAAAATATCAATCATTGAAAAAGGTTTATAACAAATAGAAAGGAAAATTTAAACAATGGATATAAACAAAACGCTTGCACAGGAATTTAACCTCAGACAAGAACAGGTTGACAATACAGTACAGCTTATTGACGACGACAAGACAATCCCGTTTATTGCACGTTACCGCAAGGAGCTTACCGGCTCACTTGATGACCAGTTACTCCGTGAATTATATGACCGTCTTATGTACCTCCGCAACCTTGAAAAGCGTAAGGAGGAAATTTCCAATTCCATAACCGAACAGGAAAAAATGACCCCTGAAATCGAACACGCTATAAGCTCCGCCACTACCCTTGTGGAAGTAGAAGATATATACAGACCATTCAAGCCAAAAAGACGTACCCGTGCAGGAATAGCCCGTGAAAACGGTCTTGAACCGCTTGCACTTTCCATAATAGAACAGAATATTAAAACAGACCCCGAAAATGAAGCACTTAAATTTATCAATGAAGAAAAAAACGTCCCCGATACGAAAACAGCTTTACAGGGTGCTATGGACATAATAGCTGAAAATATATCCGACGACGCAGATATAAGAAAAAAACTCCGTACACTTGCCGGAGACAAAGGAGAAATTATCTCCAAAGCCTCCGACCCTGAAAAAGAAAGTGTTTATATGGATTATTACGACTACAAAGAACCTGTTTCAAAAATCGCTAATCATCGTGTGCTTGCACTTGACAGGGGCGAAAAAGAAGGATTTCTTAAAATTTCAGTGAATGTCAATGAAATAAGTGCTTCTGATATTATTATAAATAAATACGTTAAAAATAACTCACTTTGTGGTGAAATTGTAAAATCTGCCTGTGCGGACAGCTACAAAAGACTTATTTTCCCATCTGTTGAGCGTGAAATACGTTCCGAAATGACCGCAAAAGCCGCGGAAGATTCTATAAAAGTATTTGCCTCAAATCTGAGACAATTATTACTGCAAGCCCCCCTGAAAGACAGTGTTATATTAGGTCTTGACCCTGGATTCAGAACAGGCTGTAAAGTGGCAGTTATCGACCAGACCGGAAAAGTCCTTGATACAGGCGTTATATATCCGACCGCAAGTTCAAAGCAGAATGTAGCTAAATCCGCTGAAACTATCAAAGCACTTATAAACAAACACAATGTAACAATAATTTCTATCGGAAACGGCACAGCCTCACGTGAAACTGAAAACTTTGTCGTTGATTTGCTGAAAGAAATTCCACAGAAAATAAGCTATATGGTTGTAAGCGAAGCCGGTGCATCTGTTTATTCAGCCTCAAAGCTTGCCGCTGAAGAGTTTCCGGAATATGATGTATCTTTAAGAAGTGCCGTATCAATTGCGCGTCGTCTGCAAGACCCCCTTGCTGAACTTGTCAAGATAGAACCTAAAGCCATAGGTGTGGGACAGTATCAGCACGATATGCCACAGGCACGCATGAATGATGCATTATCAGGTGTTGTTGAAGACTGTGTAAACTCCGTCGGCGTTGATTTGAACACGGCATCTTATTCACTGCTTTCATACGTATCGGGAATAAATTCAGCAGTAGCAAAGAATATTGTTGCATACCGTGAGGAAAACGGCAGTTTCACCGACCGTAAGGAACTTATGAAAGTCTCCAAACTTGGCAAAAAGGCTTTTGAACAGTGTGCCGGATTTTTAAGAGTACGTGACGGAAAAAATCCACTTGACAATACAGCGGTTCACCCTGAAAGCTATACCGCAACAGCTTCACTCCTTAAAGAATGTGGCTTTACACTTGCGGACGTACAGAGCGGAGGTATTCCGGAAATCGCCGAAAAAGCTGAAACTATAGGTCTTGAAAACATAAGCAATAATCTAAATATAGGCATTCCTACCCTAAGTGATATTATTGTGGAACTTAAAAAAACAGGTCGTGACCTCCGTGATGAACTCCCACCGCCATTACTTAGAAGTGGTGACATCATGGAAATAAAAGACCTTAAAGCTGGTATGGAACTTGTCGGAACTGTCCGGAATATTATTGATTTCGGTGCATTTGTTGATATCGGCGTACATACAGACGGACTTGTACATATTTCACAGATTTGCAGAAAACACATAAAGCACCCGTTGGAAGCCATAAAAGTGGGACAGGTTGTAAACGTCCGTGTGCTTGATGTTGATACAGTAAGGAACAGAATTTCACTCACTATGATAACCGACGAACTTATTTCAATAAACGACGTAAAAGCCGGTATGGAATTTTCTGGTACTGTTTGCAATATTACTGATTTCGGTGTATTTGTTGACATTGGTGCTGATACGGAAGGACTTGTACATATTTCACAGATTTGCAACAAACATATAAATCACCCGTCTGAAGCCGTTAAAATCGGTGAAACTGTAAAAGTACGCGTAATTGGTACAGATGCAGATAAGAAAAGAATTTCCCTTACTATGAGACTGAATGATGAGGTTCGGAAGTCCGGAACTCCTGAAAGGCACAGAAACAAGGAAATAAATAACAGTAGTTTCAGAATTAAACAGAAATAAAAAAACGGACGGAAAAACCGTCCGTTCTGTGAGTTTTCACTTGAACTTCACACCAGGAATTTCAGACATATTATGTGCTGATACATCACCGTCTTTTGAAAGTTTCACTTCATACTGTGAGGCAAGCAGAATAAAAGGCTGATTAAAGAATTTTTCGCCATATTCACTTATGACTTTATCAAACTGTCCGGTACGCCGGAGCAGGTCTGCCCTAAGCAGTAATAAATTATCGTCGTCAAGTAATCGGCTGTTTTCCATAATACTTAATGCCTCTTTGCGACACTCTACAGCGGATTCGTCATCATTTTCATCATCAAATACCCATGCACTATATAAATATGACTTTACCGCTTCGGCATAATCACGGTTTTTCAGGTTTACAAGAGCTTTTCTTATAAATCTCGATACAAGAATATTTTCAGTTTCTGAACCGCCAGCCGTAATATATTCGTCACTTTCAAGATAACTACGGTTTGCATCAAGCGGTGTTTCAAGTGTGCCATTACAGTATCCACATTGCGGACATTCCATAACCCAGAATTTCATTGAATTACGGTGTTCGCCCGTTGGTCTCAGGTCAATGTCCTGTATGCCGTACTCCTGTATTTTGGTTATGACAGTATGTGAGGATTTTGTACCGCATACACTGCATACAATTTTTCTTATTTCAGTTTCCATAAAAAAATTTTACCTCTTTCATTATTTTAATAAAATGATTATATCACAATTGCAAATTATTGTCAACAAGCTTTTTTTCCGGAAACTGTTTACAAAAAGTCTGAAATATGATATTATATTAAAAGCAGTAATTTTTATAGGAAATATTATGAAAGAGAGGTGAAAACCGTTATTGTAAACTTTAAACTGATAAACTTCTCTGATTTGTGCATATTGCTGGTAGGTTTTCAGTAACGGATAAAATGTTTAAGGATAATAAAAAAATCAAAATTATTGCAATTATTGAGGCTGTTCTGATTGTTATACTCACTGTTCCACTGGTAATTTTCACAATGACAACCAATACAGCTATAAATATCGTCCCTACCATAAACACTGAACCGGACGTAAAAACAAAAGCTGATTCCAGTCCAAAAGAAATTGTCTATCAACAGGAAGTACCAACTATTGAAAAAGTCGCTGATATAATTCCGGAAAATTCGGTGAATACTGAAATTTCAGAAAATACAGAAATTCCAACCACAACAGCTATTGTCACACAAAAATCCGCAAAAAATGATGAATACTCCCTCTATAAAGACAAGGATATGGAAACCTCAATAAATGGCATAGATGTATCTGAATATCAGGGCTTTATAGACTGGAAACAGGTCAAGGACTCCGGCATTGATTTTGCATTCATAAGAATAGGCTGTCGTACATATGCCGATGGTGGTATTATTTATGATACAAGATTCAAGGAAAATCTCTACTCCGCTGACCGTGCCGGAATACATACAGGTGTTTATTTCTTCTCACAGGCACTTACAACTGAAGAGGCTATTGAAGAGGCGGACGCTGTAATTGAGGCTATAAGACCATTTAATATAACATATCCGGTTGTTTTTGACTGGGAAATTATCTATGAAGATTATGCCCGTACTGATGAAATTTCCATTGATTCCCTTGCAGACTGCTGTGTGGCTTTCTGTGAACGTGTAAAGGAAGCCGGTTATACACCTATGATTTATCAGAATACAAGCACACTGCTTTCTAAAGTAGATTTGCCGAGAGTAAAGGAATATGATATATGGCTTGCGGAATATAATGATGAACCTACATATTATTATGATTTTAAGATATGGCAGTATGCAAGTGATGGACGTGTTCCCGGAATTGCGACAGATGTTGACATGAATGTAAGTTTTAAAGACTACAGCAAGTAAAATAAAAAAAATCCCTTACTTAATTCGATACTCATAAAGAAGTTTAAGCCCTGGAGCAATTATTGATAACTGCTTCGGGGCTTGTTCTTATTATTCAATATTATAATTTGCAATTATTTATTCAAGTAATATTTGTTTTCTTTAGTTCTTACTAATACCCTTTGATTTTCTAAAGCATCATTTACTTTTTTGAACCCATTAGGGTTAATAATTCCGGCTTCCGAAAATGTTTTAGCAGTTTCATCAGTAAAAGCACCACATTGAGATAATTTTTTTATAATCAAGTTCTTTCGTATTAAAACTATTGGTGGAAAAAACACAATTCTCAACTCCTTTCATTTAAAAATTCTGATTTATCTTAGTAACTATTATACATCAAAGCAGTCGTCTTGTCAATAAAAACTCCATAGCACTTTTGAATGCAAATCAAAAATGCTATGTCTTAAACTTCTTTATGAGCGCATTCCTTTAAGTAGGGGATTTTTTTGGATTTCGTGTGTGACTTATTCGGTTATAATTTCTTTCATTGAGTCAATTTTATAACCATTGTTTTCGTTCTTTGAAAGTGTAAATTCAACGGACTTTGAAACAGTATCTTCCATCCATTCGGGGTGTTCAGCTATGTAATCAACTGCAACGATATATTTTCCTTTTTTCTTTGATACAGAAGTTACATTAGGAGAATAAGTAAATGTATAAGGCTTTATATCCACACTATAGGAATTTGCCTCCGCATTGTAATAGAATTTTGAGTCTGCTGTAACTATTGTACTATGAGTAAGTTCCTTTATATCCTCTCCGAACATATCCTTTGCAAAATTTTCAATATCTTCTGCCGGAATAATAGCCATATTATCAACTCTTTGTGGATATTGTGAGAGTTTTTCATTATCTATTATTACAGACCATATAGCCGAACTTAAAATCTGATTATCAGTGAGTTCAGCCGGATTTTCAAACGGACTTATATCTGTGATTACTGCCGGATATATGGCTTTTCTGTACTTGTCATCGGAAGAACTGCCCCCCGAAATACAGGCATTTATAATTGCAATAACCCCGATTATCGCAAGTATAACGCACAAAAGAACAAGTACGCTGTTATATTTTCCGTTTTTTACTGTATCAGCAGACCTTTCAGGAATTTTTATATCATCTGGTATTTCGGGTATATCATCAATAAATTCCTGTACAATAGTTTCCTCTTCAACAGTTTCAGTTGAATTATTTTCCTGCTCCGGTTCTTTTTCAGGTTCTTCCACTTTCGGTTCGTCAACGAATTTTTCTGTTTCCGGTTCAGGAATTTTTTCAGGTTTCTTTTCAGGCTGTACAGGCTTGCCGGAATTTCCTGCTCCGGATTTTTTCTTTTTCTTTTTATTTTTATTTTTTTTCCTGTTATTATTATTGTTGTTATTATTTTTTGTAGACTCCGGAGACTTTTTTTCAGGTTCTTTTGCCGGTTCAGGTTCTTGTATTGTTTCGGGTTCAGTTTCAGGGACTTTGTTTTTTGCTTCAGAAAGTACTTCATTAACAATATCCATTGTATCAGGAACGTTTTCAGTCATTTCATCTATTGTAAAATTCCCGTCGTCGTTCTGTTCATCGGGTGTGGGTTCTTCGTCGTCGTCCGCAGAAACATACATCAAGTCTTTCACCCTTGAAAAGAAACCTTTCTTTTCAGGTTTTTCATTTTTCGCCGATTTTTCCGGCTGTGACTTTTCTTCTTCCTGTAAATCTTCAGCTGGAGTTTCTGCCTGACTGTCCGACCATGAATCATAGTCAGGAAGTTCACCTATAACAATGCGTTTCTTTTCAGGAGTACTTTTTTCTGGCTCAGGTATTTTTTTCGGAGTGTTCTGTGGTACTGGTTTGAGTTTTTTGAGTGGCTTAGGCTTTGTCGCTACAGAAACTTTTTTAATTTCATCTTCTTTTTCTTTCATCAATCTGTCGTTACTGAATTATATTTCGTTTTCCATATGTCCGTGTGAAAACGTCTGGCATAACACTTTTAATATCAGTAACAAAATCCTTTCATAAATTATTTGCCAAAATTAAATTATGTTTGTTATTATCTTATCTGACCGTTTCCGTTTACAAGATACTTGACTGTAGTGAGTTCAGCAAGTCCCATTGGTCCTCTTGCATGGAGTTTTTGTGTAGAAATGCCTATTTCTGCACCGAAACCAAATTCTCCGCCGTCTGTAAACCTTGTCGATGCATTGACATAAACAGCAGCAGCGTCAACTTCTTTCTGGAATTTTTCAGCATTTTCAAGAGACTTTGTAACTATACATTCAGAATGCTTTGTGCCGAAACGTCTTATATGTGCTATTGCCTCATCGACGTTTTCAACGACTTTAACCGAAATAACATAATCAAGAAATTCTGTAGCATATTCGTTATCAGTCGCCTTTTCAATTCCATTGCCGAGAATTTCAATAGTCTTGTCACAGCCGTAGATTTTAACGTTATGTTCCTTGAAACGCTCTGAAATCATAGGGAGGAATTTTTCTGCACAGTCCTTATGTACTAACAGACTTTCCACAGCGTTGCACACAGACGGACGCTGTGTTTTTCCGTTGTCGGCAATATCAACAGCCATTTCCAAGTCTGCCGAGTCGTCAACATATACATGACAGTTTCCCGTACCCGTTTCAATAACCGGCACTGTAGCATTATTCACAACTGCCTGAATAAGTCCGGCACTGCCACGAGGAATTAATACATCAAGGTATTTGTTTAATTTCATAAGTTCGTTTGTAGTCTCACGGGAAGTATTTTCAACAACCTGAATTATATCTGCCGGAAGTCCTGTCTCCTCCAAAGCCTTACGCATTATAGCACCAAGACACTTATTTGAATTTATAGCCTCCTTACCGCCTTTAAGAATGACAGCATTTCCGGCTTTAAGACAAAGTGCAGCCGCATCTACTGTGACATTAGGTCTTGACTCAAAGATAATACCGATTACGCCAAGCGGAGTGCGTGTTTTAGTAATTCTTAGACCGTTAGGGCGTGTGAAACCTTCAATAATCTGTCCGATAGGGTCATTGAGTGCTATAATCTCATCAACTCCCTTTGCCATACCGGCTATGCGTTTTTCGTCAAGTTTAAGTCTGTCCTGCATTGCTTCGGACATACCGTTTTCCTTTGCATTCTGTAAGTCCTTTGCGTTTTCTGCAATAATCACACCGGCATTTTCAGTAAGTGCCTTTGAAATGGCGGAAAGTGCCTTGTTTTTAAGTGCAGTTGATGCAGAAGATATTGCCGGTTCTGCATTTTTGGCATTAAAGCCGAGTGTTTCAGTGTAATTCATTTCTTTCACCTCATAAAAATTTTATTCACATATACTAAGTGTAGCAATATATGTATTGTCTCTTTGTAGCAAAAAATCAATATATACTTTATTGTTCTGCCACGTGTAACTGTAAGATACCATTTCTATTCTGTCATCAAATACAGGCTCTGAAATATCCGAACCTTTTACATTATTCTGCAAAAAATCAGTATAGCTATTTATTTGATTGATTTCAAGGTCATACTGAAAACTAAGCCAGCCGAACTCTCTGTATTCTTTTAAATGTATATCGTCTGTAACTTTAATTCCATACATTTCTTCCATTTCGGCAGTGCGTTTCTTGCCGAAAAAATGATACTTTATATCAAATACCGACAAGCCCTCACCAATAATAAACAGTCCTCCGATTACAGCAACAAAAACCGCGATGACACCAAGCAATGATTTAACTTTTTTCCTCTTCATATCAAGCCTTAAACAAAGTTCCCAGTTCCTTATCTTCAAACAAATCATATAGCAAATCAGGATTTTTGCCGTTCATAATAATCATATCAATACCGGCATTAGTTGCTATTTTAGCGGCATTAATCTTTGTGGACATTCCGCCAGTACCAAGGCTTGAACCAGCTCCGCCGGCGACTTTTTCTATTTCAGGAGTTATTTTTTCAACATAAGTTATTGGTTTTGCATCAGGATTTGTGCGTGGGTCATCGTCATAAAGTGCGTCAATGTCCGAAAGTATCAGCAATAAATCAGCCTCCGAGAGTTCTGCCACCAGTGCCGACAAGGAATCATTTTCGCCTATTTCAAGCTCCAGTTCGTCAATTGCTATGGTGTCATTTTCGTTCACTATCGGAATAACGCCCATACTTATAAGAGTTTCAACCGTATTCCTGAAATTACTGCAATGATTAGGATTGCTTATTATTGTCTTTGTCAGCAGTATTTGCCCTACCGTAACGCTGTACTTTTCAAACATATCATCATATATATGCATAAGTTCGCATTGTCCCACTGAAGCTACAGCCTGTTTCATGCGTGTATCCTTAGGCTTGCCGGAAAGTCCGAGTTTGCCTGCTCCAAGTCCCACCGCACCGGAAGAAACCATTATTATTTCACGTCCGGAGTTATGTAAATCAGATATTACACGCACAAGATTATTCATACGGCGGATATTAAGTTTTCCCGTCTTATGTGCAAGCGTTGATGTACCAAGTTTTATAACTATCCTCTTTTTTTCAGAAATATTCCTCATAATCATATCTTCTTTCAGTTTACTTTATTTGTAGGTGTGCCGTTTATCCATGCCCTGACGTTGTTGCATACTATATCAACAAGGCGTTTTCTTGTCTCAAATGCCGACCATGCCGTATGTGAAGTTATCACACAATTACGGGCATTTTTCATAGGAGTATCGGGCGACATGGGTTCTTTTTCAAGCACATCAAGATAAGCATAAGCTATTTTTCCGTTATTGAGTGCGTCGGAAAGGTCTTTTTCATTAACCACCGCACCACGTGAAGTATTTATCAGGACAGCCGATTTTTTCATATGCGAAAGCAGTTCAGCATTGACCATACCTTTAGTTTTTTCTGTAAGCGGACAATGAAAAGTAATAAAATCAGCCTTTTCAACAGCCGTCATTATATCTGTACATTTATACGGACAGTCACGGGGAGTTGTGCGTGTACTTATAATAATATTCATATCAAAAGCCTTTGCAATTTCAGCGACTTTTTTTCCGATTGAACCATATCCCACAATTGAGAGAGTTTTTCCGGCAACTTCCGCTGTAGGTATCGGAAAATATGAAAACAACGGAGATTTTTCCCACTCACCGTTCTTTATGATAATATCATAGTCACGGATTTTACTGCAATAGTCAAGTATGTATGCAAAAGTCTGTTGTGCCACAGCGTTTGTCGAATATGAACCACCATTACATACAGTAATTCCCTTTTCAGTGGCATATTCAATATCAATATTGTTGTAACCGGTCGCCAGAAGTCCGATATATTTAATATTCGGGCATTTGTCCATTATTTCCCGTGTAATCATAACTTTATTGCACAGGACTATTTCTGCATCACCTATATTTTTTACAGTTTCCTCCGGTGATGTAAGGGGAAAAAACTTTACATCGCCTAATTCCTCTATAGGTGCGGTTGAAATATCACCGGTCATGTCCATAGTGTACCAGTCAAGGACGGCTATTTTCATATTTATTCCTCCTCTTCTGTAGTTTCCGTTTTTTCCGGAACAGTTTCAGGAGATTTTTTCTTGCATACTATTGAAAGCACAAAAGCCGATATTAAAAGCAGTAATTCGACTATTCCGACAAGATAAAAGAGCGTTTTGCCGTTTGAAATTCCTATCAGCAGTGAAAATGGTATTGCTATTGCCATTATAAGCTGATAGGGGGCTTTTTCTTTCACGAACCTGAATACAAAAAATGCCAGTGCAATAACGCAGAATACTGCATAAAGTCCGAACGGAAACGGAAAAAGTGCCGGTTCTGAAACTTCAGCGGTTTGTGCCATAGTGAAAAATGTATCGGAAATATTCATATTTTTTCCTCCGACCGCACAAGGCGGTGACTGTTCTTTGACGGTGTACAGCCATACCGAAATATATTAAAAAAATCTGCTTTTTAAAGTATAACATATATTGAAGAAAAATTCAACTGATTTTAAAAAAAAGATTGACAAACAATACCATATCACGAATATACGCGAAAAACTATATAAAATCAAGAAAAATAACGATAAATAACAAAAAATCATAGAAAATGACATTTTTCGTCCGCAGACAAGACTTGCGGTTCATATGAACTTATGTTATAATCATATCATCACATTACAGGAGCTAAAGAACATGAACAGATATATTCCAGGAACTACTTTAAAATTCAATGAACAGGCACGTGAAGAAGCTTTTTCTATAATTTCACCTGTACTGGAGGCTACCGGAGGGCTTACGCTGTCACAGCTTTGCAAGCTTACAGGGCTTACCGGCTCTACAATACAGAACTGGATAAAACGTGGCTGGGTTGCAACTACTCACGGCAAGAAATACTCACGGAAACAGGTTTTAAGAATATTACTCATAAATATGTTAAGAAATTCAATGAAACTTGAAGATATAGCACGACTTATGGAGTATGTCAACGGAGATGTTGAAGATACTTCCGATGATATTATTGACGATGATGTATGGTACAATATTTTATGCAGAATTATTTTCACAGCAGAAGACGAGGGTGCATTTGATGCCGGTACAGTCAAGAAACTTATTTCCCGTGAATTAAGTCAGTGTACACATGAAATACATATCCGGTCTGATGAATATAAATTACATAATGCGATGTTCATTATGGTTATGGGCTATAGAAGTTCCTGTCTCAAAAATGAGATGGAAAAAGTACTTACTGTAGTACTCAATGAAATGAATGGTATAAATAATTAAGGAGAGATTTTTTATGGCAAGAATACATGAATTAAACAGCGACGGTTCTGTAAAAAGAAACTTTAAAGGCGTTAAATACGCTATTATAGCCGTTATAGCATTAGTTATAGCTGGCTCATCATTGACTATAGTACCAGCCGGAAATACTGGTGTAGTGCTTACAATGGGAAAAGTTTCAGCGACTTCTTTTCAAGAGGGCGCACATTTCAAGATACCGTTTGTCCAGACAGTAGAAAATATGTCAAATAAAATTCAGGTATATGAAACACCAGCGTCGGCAGTATCAAAGGACTTACAGACAGTAAGCAGTACACTTGCTGTAAACTACCGCCTTGTTTCCGACAAGTCGGCTGATATGTACAAAAATGTAGGTCTTGACTATCAGACAATTCTTATCACTCCAGTGGTACAGGAATGTTTCAAGTCTGCAACAGCAAACTATACCGCTGAACAGCTTATCACTGAACGCCAGACGGTCGCCGACGATGTAAAAACTGCT
Source organism: uncultured Ruminococcus sp. (assembly GCA_947176345.1). Lineage (GTDB taxonomy): Bacteria > Bacillota > Clostridia > Oscillospirales > Ruminococcaceae > Ruminococcus. The sequence goes on along the minus strand of CAMWQI010000001.1, from coordinate 115,552 downwards.
CTTGAATCAAAATTAAAGGATTACGGAATTTACATAGAAAAATTCAATATTGTAAATTTTGACTTCTCAACGGAATTTAACAACGCTATCGAGGCTAAACAGGTAGCTGAACAGAATTTACTTAAAACCAAAACCGAACAGGAACAGGCTATTGTTATTGCAAATGCTGAGGCTGAAAAGAAAGTTATCGCCGCAAAAGCAGAGGCAGAAGCCATCATGGCAGAGGCACAGGCTAATGCAGATGCCAATGAACTTCTTGAAAAATCCCTTACACCTAAGGTAATAGCCTATCAGCAGATTCAGAAATGGAATGGTGTACTTCCTAAAGTTACAGGAAGTGACAATGGAATGTTAGTCAATATTGACCTTGATGACATTGAGTCGTCACCAACATATACCGCACCACAATATACACCTGAAGTAGTTCCTGAAACCGAAGATTTCATAGAATAAACCTGAAAAAACCGGACGTACTCTTTTAAGTACGTCCGGTTGTGTGTGTGTTATACGGTAAATCCCTTTGCTCTGAAATTGTCTATAACTTCACCGAGAATTTCGGCATTAGTTGATGAGACGGAGTGCAAAAGCAGTATTTCACCGCCGTGTACGGATTCTGTGAGCTTTTTTAAACCCATCGCCGGGTCTGGCTGACTGTCTGTTTTCCAGTCCACATATGCAAAGCTCCAGAATAGTGTTTTATAACCGCACTTCTGGACAGTCTCCAGTGCCTGTTCAGAATATTCACCGCACGGACAGCGGAAATATTGCATCTGATAACCGTAATTATTCATTACATAGTCATGCAGTGACATTATTTCTTCTTCCGCTTGTTTTTTAGACAGTGTCGGTAAGCTTGCGTGTTTCATGCCGTGATTGCCTAATACATGACCTTCGTCAATCATACGCTGTACAAGAGCCTTTTCCTTTTTGGCATAATCGCCAGTAAGGAAAAATATAGCCTTTACATTTTTTTCTTTCAGCGTATCAAGAATTTTTTCAGTGTAACCGTTTTCATAGCCTTGGTCAAAGGTTATTATTATACGGTTTTCATCTCCTGAAATAGCACAGGCATCATAATCAGCATAGCGGTCATTGAATGCGAGGGCGTCAGTCGGACGGTTTTTGCCGTCAACTGCTGTACCCTGTCCATAACCTATCTTAGTATTGTCAATAGCATACACGGAAGTACACGGGACAAGACCTGCTGTCATTACCGCCAGTGCCGGAAACACTTTTTTTATCATAGGCGTGTAATTTCCTTTTAAGAAATTGCGGATTACCTCCGCAATAGTATTATAACCGCACCTTATAATAATATAATAAGTAAAAATATCCACAAAAGATATAATTTTTAAAAAAATCATTGCAAAAAATATCTTATTATGATATAATATAAGAAAAAATACTGTAGTGATAAATAATGAAATTAAACCTTAAAAAGAAACAAAAAGTTAAAATAAAAGACGAAAAAATCAAATTAAAGAAAAAGAAACCACATATCGAAACTGAAGGCTTAGGCTGGGACATACTGGAGCTTATAATTGATATAATAGTTGAATTTATTTTTGACTGATTAAAAAACGACAGCTTGCGGTGCTGTCGTATTTTTGGAAAGCTGTTAAACTCTCTCCTGAATAATAACTGCACTTGTCCGTGCATATTCAGGTAAAAATCATGAATTGAGATAAGAGCTTACAAGCACCTGTAAGAGTTCATCACGGTCAATATGTCTTATCAGATTACGGGCATTGTTGTAAGTTGTTATGTAGGTCGGGTCTTCAGACAGAATATAGCCAACAATCTGACTTATAGGATTATAGCCTTTCTGCATAAGTGCATCATAGATTATAGTGAGATTTTTTTTGAGTTCTTTTTCCTTGTCATCGTTCACGGAAAAAGTCATTGTTTTATCATTCATTAAAAAAGCCTCCTGACGATTTGAAATTACCTCCGGCATACACTCCGGAAGTACAGGGAATATTACAGATGTTTTCAGCATATAATAAAGTTTTTCAGGAAACGGACAGAAAATACTTTTAAATGCCTGAAACGCATTCAAAATTTTCCCCATTATATTATACATTATTTCAAGAGATATTGCAAGTATGTAAATGTAATTTCTGGCGATACAGACCAATTTTTATATATTCTGCATAATATGTAATGTCCGGAAAACTCCGGACATTAAGAAAATCAGTCGCAATTACAGCAACCTGTTCTCTTGACAAAGGAATTGCAGTCGGTACATTCCGGAACAGTCGGGTTTTCCTCATGAGTGCCTACACAGATACAGCCGAGTGAGCAGTAATTTTCTGTCACCATGTTGTGCTGACACTGTGATACAGTACATTTGATGTGGTCATTCTTCTTTTTGTTTTCCATGTGAATATCTCCTTTGAGCTTATTTGTCCGGCTTTTAAAGCCATTAATATTATATCACAAAAAAACATGAAATATTCAGCATGAAAAAATTTTATTTATACGGTTCAATAATAGCCGACGAACACTTTTCTATTATTTTCAATACAGTTTCAACACCGTTGTCACAATATTTTAAATATGTATAATATCCTCCGTAAATAAGATATGTGATTGTCATTTTTCTTTCAAGACTGGGGTTGTACTCCGGATATGATTTTTTTATAAATTCAGTTATGCCCGCTTCAAAGAGTTCAATAAAGCGACCACTTCTGTTTCCCTCAAAAAGTATTCTTATAAGTTGTTCATTGGCAAAGATAGATATAACAAGCTCCCTGACAAACAGTTTGTTATCTGTGAATACAGTATCTGGATGTTCGATATTGGTGAGTGCAGATTGAATGACATCTCTTTCAAGAGATTCAGATAATTCATAAATATCATGATAGTGCAGATAGAAAGTTGCCTTATTTATCTGAGCAATTTCGGCAATTTCCTTGATTGTGATTTTTTCAATCGGTTTGCGTGAGCGTAAGTTAAGAAACGCATTTATAATATTGCGTTTTGTCTTTTCTACTCGTAAGTCCATAAGTTTTTCCTCCCTTAATAGATAATTTTCGACTACAGTCTATTATGCGACTGTTATCTAAAAAATGATTATTGAAATTTCCGTATCTTCACCATATAATTATATTATACTCGCATAAAGCGGAAATGTCAATCAGAAATGGAGGATTTTTAATGGATATTTACGGATTTTACAAAGGCGAAGTATTTAATGCCTATGAATATCTCGGTGTACATTACTCTAAAAAAGGAAATGTTTTCAGGACTTATGCTCCGAATGCATCAAAAGTTTCACTCATAGGGGATTTCAGCGACTGGAAAGATATTCCTATGGAAAGAGTTGAGGACGGGCGTTTTTTTGAATTAACCTGTCCGGAGGCTAAGGAGGGTATGCGTTATAAATACCGTATTTACGACAGAAAAGGAAATTTTATAGACCATTGCGACCCATATGGATACTCTATGGAAATGCGACCCGGAACGTGTTCAGTGATAAGGCGTATTGATAATTATAAATTCCATGATGCAAAATGGCTCAGCAGACGTACCGACTGTAAGAGCAAGCCCATGAATATCTATGAGGTGCATTTAGGCTCCTGGAAACGAAAGCCCAAAGACCAGAGAGAAGACGGCGACGAAAACGGCTGGTACAATTATTCTGAAATTGCAGATATGCTTATTGATTATGTTCTGGAATACGGATATAATTTCATTGAACTTATGCCCATAAGCGAACACCCCAGTGACGAATCATGGGGCTATCAGATAACAGGATTTTTTGCACCGTCATCACGTTACGGCACACCTAAACAGCTTATGGAATTTGTTGATAAATGCCATAAAAAAGGCATAGGCGTTATCGTTGATTTTGTGCCAGTACATTTTGCGGTTGACCACTATGCACTAACGGAATACGATGGCACACATCTTTATGAATTTCCAGATAATGATATGGGTTACAATGAATGGGGTAGCCGTAACTTCGTGCATTCCAAAGGTGAAGTAAGAAGTTTTTTACAGTCTTCCGCTAACTATTGGCTTGAAATGTATCATTTTGATGGTCTCCGCATGGACGCTATAAGAAATATCATCTACTGGCAGGGCAATGAACATCGTGGCGAAAACAAAACCGCTATAGAGTTTCTGAAAAATATGAATACTGGTCTTAAAGCCCGTCACCCGTCGGCTATACTTTCGGCAGAAGATTCATCATCATATCCATGTGTGACCAAACCCGTAAATGAGGGCGGTTTAGGATTCGACTATAAATGGTGTCTCGGCTGGATGCACGATTCACTGGAATATATGCAGTGTTCACCTATGTATCGTTCCAATGACTACCATAAAATGACTTTCTGTATGCTGTATTTCTACAATGAAAAATTTATACTTCCGCTTTCGCACGACGAAGTAGTACACGGAAAAGCTACAATAACTCAGAAAATGAACGGCGACTATGAAGATAAATTCCCGCAGTCAAGGGCATTTTATATGTTCATGATGTCGCACCCCGGAAAAAAACTCAACTTTATGGGAAACGAAATAGGACAGTTACGTGAATGGGACGAAAAACGTGAACAGGACTGGGATATGCTGAAATATCCGATACATGATTCTTTCCACCAGTATATGAAAACTTTAAATAAAATATATCTTAAATATAATGCACTGCACTATGACTATGACCCTACTAATTTTATGTGGGAAGACTGCAATTCAAATGACCGTTGTGTGTACGCTATAAGGCGTAAAAGTGCTGATGGTGATATACTTACAGTTGTGAATTTTTCAGACTGGCATCAGATAAACTATACTGTAACAGTTGGTGAGGACTATAATGTTGAACTTCTGCTTGATTCGGATAATCAGATTTACAGCGGTGAAACTCCAGACGGCAAAACAGAATTTATTTATATTGAAGATAAAATAAAAATGAACATTCCGGCATACAGCGGAAGAATGTTCCTGCTCCGTAAAAAGAAAAAATAATTTAATTTTAATGCCGGAAATATTTCCGGCAGTTTTTTAATAAGTAATTCAATCCTTTTGATATGTTGCTTTATTTTATCCTTTTTGATATGTCACTTTCTTCTATCCAGCTGATGAGTTCAGGGTCTTCAATTTCAACACCACAAAATTCAATGGAATTGTCATCATGAGTCATTTTCATATCCTCCTGATTTTCAGGATTTACATAAACCCATTTATTATTGACTTTAGCTATATATCCGCATTCTATCTGTGGGTCAGATGCCGGACAGCCATCATATTGAAAATATAAAACATTTCCTTCTGTATAAAAATTATCAGCTCCGTATGTTTTCACTGTTCCCTCAACAGAAATAAGTTTATTTATCATATCAATGTCTTTGTCCTTATATAGTACAATATCATTATCACCTCTGAAAACAGGGTCAATAAGAACCTTTGTAATAGTTCCATCTGTTTTTATATCATAATCATCAGCCTTATAAATGCTTGTATTATCAACGCCCTCAACTATAACTATATCGGGATTATCTTCATCTCCGACAAAGTAAACTCTTGAATGATTATATCCCTCAACGCCCATGTATTTCTTGTCCATATCTGCAATGTATAACCCTCCATAAGTATATCTCCGACCTTTGTATTTAAATCCCTCTACATTGTTTTCAGGTGGGATTCCGTCAACAACCTTAGCGAAACAACCACAGCCAAGCATTATAACAAATAAACATATCAAACAAAAAAGTATATTTCTTATTTTTTTCATTTTTTCAATCATACCTTTCTTTATATTAATATAATTAAAATCGAAAATATTTCCGATATTTTTATTTATAATTTAAGATTTTCTGTAGCCATATACTGTAAAGATATTATTTTCTTTCGTGTATGGAATGTTATATTTTTCAAGAACATTTATTAATTCTTCTGTTTCGTCAATAACTTCCGGTGGTATGAGACACCCACGATGTTTAAGGATTACTGGCTTTATTTTTATCCATTCAATTGAGACATACCCATACAGTAAAAAAGTTTCATACCAGTCGCCGTAATAGTAAATATCCTTGTTTATATTATCGCCTGTCGAATGGTCAATATCAATATATTTTATATCATACGGCGGTGGAAAGGGCATATCATTATACATGGAATTTCTTAATTCTTCCCATTTTGTATTATTCATGTAACTGCATAAATTTCTTTGTTTAATTATATTGAAAACTTTTTGTTTTAAATTATCAGCCATTATATTACCTCCTCAGGTACGGACTTCATATAATAATATATCCCCACACGACAATAAAAAATATCTCCATTAATACAGAAAATATAACAACAGGGATTTTCTTTTCAAGTTTTTTTATTTTCTTTATCCTGTATGCAACAATAAAAATCATAATTACAGCAAAAATAATTCCGGCAATACCGCTTATCCACAATGCAGTGAGGTCTACATAATGAAGTTTTCCTCCATGGTCGTCGGGGTCGTTGTGATATGTAAGATACTCATCTAATCCGAAAATAAAACTTCCGATATTCATTAATGCCAATGCTCCGAAAAATCCCGATACAAGCGTGGAAAGATATGCATAAGTTTTATTTTGTGTCTGAATTATTTCTTTTTCCGTGATTTTCATTTCTTTCACTCCTCAATCAGCTTTACAAAAATATCCCTGCACCACAAATCGTTTCACTTATATAAAACTTAAGTATCGTCTGAAAGTTCATTTATAAATTCTGTAAAACTATCTGCAAGTTTTTCTGAAACTTTAATAATGTTGTCATAATTAAATTCAAGACTTTTATGTTCTTCATAATCGTAAATTTCAGTCTCATCGCAAAGTATTTCATGCGAACACTGATAAACCGGTAAATTATTGTCATTCAAATCAATGCATATGCTGTCGCCGTCGAAAGCTACTGATGCAAATGTAAAAAATCCGAACGGGAATATATTCGCTCCGGCAACATAATTGATGTTCTCGTCATACAGACGATTAATGTCATAAAAGACAAAATCCGAAAATTCAAACTCACCTGCCGGCATATTATTAGTATATACTTCCTTGATAATATCTGGCAGTTTGTCGGAAATTTCCCTGAATTTAAGCAGTTCCTCGTCATTCGGCTTTATAAAAGATATACCATCAATTTTTTTCAGAAAAGAAAAAAATATATTTTCCATAGTTCTGCTCCTTTTTTAAATATTATTTTATAAATATTATAATGTATAATCAGATAAAAGTCAATCTGTTTCAATTATCGCTTTTCCGTTTTCATAGTCAACAGTAATCTTTATGCCTAAAAGATAATAATAGTCCGCAATTGTAAGAGCGCATAAATCTTCCTGCAAATAATTATCTATTAAGCCCTCCGGAATAAACAACTCACCGTTTTTATAAACAGTAAAGTTACTGCTATCAGCAGAATTTATATTTTTAGTACGTCGTATAGTAATTCTGTCATCACCTTTTTCAATGCGGAGTTTATTATCAGTAATTGAATTAACAGTATATCCTGCCAGTTCGCATAACGTCCGGAGCTGTTTAAATTCCATTTTTTCATGAATCGGTACAGTATCCTGAATATTATAAGTCCTGTTAAAATAGTTATTAAGTTCAATAAAGGCTACCCGTTTATCACCCGCATACAGAGGAATTTTTTCACAGTGGTCATAATTATGCCAGCCTGAAAAACGCTTTTCTGCTATGTGAATAAAAGCCTCTTTATCAGTTATCTGCGGTATCTGTTCGGTACGGAATTTCAGTTTACCGAGTTCCGCACCCTCTTCATCAACAAGATATATTGCCGGAATAATTGACACATTAAATTTATCACCAATAATTCCGCAATCAGACAAAATGGCTTTATCATTCTCAACAACGCTGAATGCAAGTTCTGCAATCGGTCTTATTTCGTCCGCATCAGAAACAGTAACATAAAATCCCGCATATCGTTCCCTGTATGTACTTATATCATCGAAATATTTAAAATCAAATTCAAATTCTTCCAATGGTGCATATAATTCTGGATGTGAAATAAGTTCCTGAACGCAATAATCGTCAGCGACACACCACGTCCCCATAATCATACCCCTGACAAAATGATATACATGAAACTCAAGACCGTTTTCGTCTGCATATACCTCAACATCAATTTTATTTTCCGTATCGGAGTATTCATTCAGATAATTATGCTCCTTACAGGGATATTTTTCAGACGATACAAACGTAAATTTCTTATGATAACGATTTTCAAGGTATTTAATAACTTCTTTCCTGTCCATATCCTTACTGCAACCCGTAAGCGTAAAAACCATAAAACACAAAACAAATAAAATAAATTTTTTCATATGTCTTCCTCCTGATTACAAAGAAAACTGTCGGCTTGAATCCGGCAGTTTTCTTTTTATATGTGTGTGTAAGTACCTGCGTTGTGTGAGACGCAGAGGAAATTTTTTTATTAATAACGTTTAATCTTGTTATGATTATATTATAATACCTATGAGACAAAATTGCAATAACAGAAAAGTGCCGTTTTGCTTACGGAAATATTCCATTCAGTTACAGAAAAATTACAATTGTGATAATACCGTGAGAATGGCAGAAATTTCTTTGTTGCATTTTGAAATTTTCTGCATAGAATAATGTAAGTGGGGATTCTGATATATACCGTTTTGGAGTGGCTGATTTATGCCCATGAATTGCTCTGAAACATCGGGTATAAATCAGAAACACTGCTTTTCATATAGATTAAAAGGACTGTCATTTTCAGACAGTCCTTTTTTATTTTTATATTTATTCAATTCCGCCAATGATTCCGTCACCCATTATTAACACCCCCGATAAGACAAATTTTTAATATTTTGCAATATTCTTATATATTTATTGTATATTAACATACAGATTTTGTCAAGTAGTTTTGAATAACTTCATAAAATTTGCACAAAAAGGACTGTCTATTTGTATAGACAGTCCTTTTTTATCAATATTTATATTTTACTTTATTTTCTGCAATCTTTTCATATTTAAGTTTAGTAGCCATTCCGCCACGTATGTGACGTTCCTGTTTGTTTATTTCAAGTATATCCTTAACCTGTGCATAAAGTGACGGATTTTCTTTTTTTAGACGTTCACTTACATCTTTATGCACAGTGCTTTTTGAAATGCCGAATTTTTTAGCAGTAGCTCTTACAGTAGATTTGTTTTCTATTATGTACTGTCCAAGAATAACTGCCCGTTGGTCAGGTAGCTGTTTCAACATTATAACTATCACTCCTTTTCTATTCAGCGGTTCTGTAAATGTATATGCAGATTTTGTTGACATAATACATAAAAAATGCTATAATACTATATATCGGAGGTGATTTTTATATGAACGAAAGCGAAAATATACATATTCTTATTGAAATAATCAACGAAATTAAAAGCAATTCTACTGGAGATATAATGGGTCTTATGCTTGACGCTGTGGAAACTGTTGCAAAAAAAATAAACTCTACTCCGCATCATGTGGAAAGAGTATTGAACGACGTTATAACAGGTGGTGACATGAGATATAATTTAGTTGATTTCAGCCGAATTATAGCCGAATACCTCACAAACGGCAATAAAACTTCCCTGAAAGAATTACTTGTTAAAAACATATCAGAAGAAAATCATGACAGCGATTTACAGGCAATCGAAAACTGGTACAAAAAATAATAAAAAGCCGTTCTGCTTCATTAAAGCAAAAACGGCTTTTATTTTATTTTTTTTCTATAGGAAATTCCACAATAAATGCAGAGCCTTTTCCTACTGTACTTTCTACACGTATAGTACCATTATGATACATTACGCCGTGTTTCACGATTGATAATCCTAAACCAGTACCCTTAATCTGTCGGGAGTGACTTTTGTCCACACGGTAAAATCTCTCAAAGATACGGTTTATATGTTCCGGTGGAATGCCCATTCCGTCGTCACTGACAGTAATTAATATTTTCGTCGGAATATGCGAAATTTTCACTTCCACATGTCCGGAAACTTTATTATATTTTATAGCATTGTCACAGAGATTATATATTATCTCGTCAAGAACAGTTCTGTTGCCAATAAATTCGATGTGTTCACCTGAAAGACTTATTTTTATATTTTTTTCGTTTGCACTACGATGTAATCTTTCAATGACTTCTTCTGCAAGATTATATAAATCAGTGCCGGTATCGTCACGGGGTACGGAATTTTCGTCAAGTTTCGACAATGAAACAATATCATTGATTAAAATTATAAGTCTTTCCGCTTCACTGCGTATATTCTGCCCGAATTGTCCCACATCTTCCGGTTTGACTATACCATTCGCAAGCATATCAGAAATGCCATATATTGTCGTAAGTGGTGTTTTCAGTTCATGGGAAACATTAGATGTAAATTCACGACGCATTGTTTCAAGCTGTTGTTTTTCAGTAACGTCAAAAATAAATACCACAATGCCATTAATAGTATCGGTTATATTGGAAGGACTGGCTATAATTTCCCTGTCACCGCCGGAAGTTTTCAGAATACAGCTTGAATTTCTGCCACCCATAGCGTCCTGAATACAGTGCCGGAAAATTTCCGAATCATTCAGAATATATATACTGTCACCGACTTTGGCACTTTCTGTTCCTAAAAGTCTTAAAGCACCGGAATTACACGAAAGTATATTAGTACGTGGGTCAGCGATAACAATTCCCTCGGACATATTTTCAGTTATAAGACTTAACTGTTCTCTGCCACTTTTTACCTCGTTACTTTGTCGGCGGATTTTTCCTTTCTGAATACGTATTTTATTTATAAGCGGATTTATTTCAGAATAATTTATTTTCGGGTCATCGGGATTTACTTCAACAAGTGGACGGGTTATTTTCCGTGACATTCTCAATGCAGAAATAACCCCCGTTAAAACCGCTATGATAAATATTCCGCAATGTGTAATATTATTACTATTCAGGGCGTTGACTAAAATAAGAGTTACTGCATTTGTAATAACCGCTGTCCAGAATATACTGTTAAATATTTTTCCTGTCACTTTCTGTTCCCTCCGCCTTATAGCCAACACCACGTATAGTTTTGATTATACCACCGCTTTTTCCCAGTTTTGAACGGAGTGTCCGCACATGAACATCAACAGTACGGCTTTCACCGGAAAAACCATAGCCCCATATTTTCTGCAAAAGCGTATCACGGGAATAGACTTCACCTTTATTTTTAACAAGCCACAACAATAGTTCATACTCTTTAAGTGTGAGATTTATTTTTGTATCGTCCGCAAATACTTCATGCTTTGAGGGATATATACATATATTTCCAACTGTAAGAGAATTTTTTTCCGTTCCGCTGTCGGAAGTTCTCCGGAGCAGTGCCTTTATACGTGAAAGAAGTTCCATAATGCTAAACGGCTTTGATACATAATCATCAGCACCGCTGTCAAGCCCCTGAACTTTGTCATATTCTGTGTCTTTTGCAGTGAGCATTATAACCGGAAGTCTTGCCGTTTTATCGTCTGAACGTATTTTTTTCAGTATTGAAAGTCCGTCCTCTTCCGGAAGCATTATATCAAGCAGAATAAGTTCCGGAAATTTTTTATTCATGGCTTGCCAAAAATCCGACGGCAATTCAAAACTTTCTGTTTCAAGTCCGGAATTATTCAACGCATATGTAACGAAACTCCTTATTCCTGAATCGTCCTCAAGAAGATATATCATACAAATTCCCTCCATTTATCCCATTATATCACAGAATTTTTATACGGTCAAGAAATTTTCTGAAACTCTACTTATATAGTATACGTTTTTTTGTCAGAAAATGCAAGATAAATAAAAAATCCGTTTTATTATTTTATTTGATTTCTGCAAATTTTTATGATATAATTTAATTATAGATTTATAGGGGTGGGATTATGAAAATAAATAAAATATGCCTTAACTGCAAAAAAAACAGACTATCCGGCATAGTAACGGAGCATGATTTTACATTTTTCATGTTCAGGACACCTGTTACATTCCGGATTGACGGCGAAAAAATAAAATTCAAAAATAATTCAGCGGTTATCTTCAGCAGAGGTTGCAATCCTGATTTTACATCTGCCGAAAAGCATTCTATAGTTTTTGATTATATAGGTTTTAATATATCTTCAGCAGACAGACAATATATTCTTTCATTTAATGTTCCTATAAATACACCTGTTCCAGTATATGATGATTTTGTTATAACAAACACTCTCAAATCAATGAAAGCAGAATTTTCACAGAACGGCATACACCATGATGAATTTATGGAACTTTCCATGAAAATTATTTTTATATCACTATGTAAAATTTCAGAAAGAGAACGCTTACCAGATATTTTACACTATGATAAATTAAAAGTCCTCCGTAATGCCATAATCGCTGAACCTATGAAATCATGGTCTGTTGATGAAATCTGCTATCACCTCAATATGAGCCGTACATATTTCCATCGTCTTTACCGGCAGGCATTCGGAGTGACCTGTATTCAGGACGTTATTCAGAATCGATTACTCTATGCTTGCGACCTCCTTAAAAATACTGATTTGTCGGTAAGTGAAATTTCAGAAAAATGCGGTTATGAAAACGATTCATATTTCATGAGACAATTCCGGAAATATAAAAACTGTACACCGTCAGAATTTCGCAAAAAATCAAAGCACTAATAAAAACAGGAACTTAAATAAAGTTCCTGTTTTTTTAACTGTAATTCTTGGCAATCCGGAAGTCTACCGCTCCCGTAAATGCATCATAAAAAATATCTTCATTGTCATTACTCATGACAAGATATGAATTTTTATAGAAAACCGGCACAAAACCATAGCCGTCAAGTATCTGGCTTTCCTGTTTGCAGTAACATTCAACCAGCTCCGAAACATCGGAACATTTTTGGATTTCGTCTTTGAGTTTTTTTCCGTTTACAGAATATTCAAGACATTCATTTCCGTCAAACTGTTCAATAACAGACAATCCGCTGTTATATTTTGCTTTCAGCGGATAAAGTGCTATGCCATAATCCTTTTCCGCTATACGTCGGTTAAATTCTGACTGTGTCACTTCATCTATGCCGATATATACGCCTAAAGCATCATACCACTGCTGTGACAGTCTGTTAAGATAATCAGTATCAATAGTTCCCGCACTTACAAGTATTTTTATATCTTCAAAATATGCCGGTTCTTCAATATCTAATTCTGCTTGTGCAACAGAAAGGCATCTTTCCGCCTCCGATATGCCGTAAAATTCATACTGCTTGTCTGAAACAAGTTCACGGTAACTTCTGCCCAGCAAATTCACAGCCGGCGGAATAACTCCATATGCTACAGTAATATCGGTTTCGTTTTCGTCAAGAATTTTTCCCCTGTCCATAGAAAATGCAAGTGCTTTACGCATACTCAGACACGAAAAATATTTATCATCTGAATTGAATACAAGTCCTAAAGTAGTGGCACATGATGATGTTATAATGTTTTTTTTATTATTTATTCCGTCAATATTTTCAGTAGTAAAACATTCTATATTTCCCTCACGGAACATATTTCTTATATCGTTTTCGTCAGATTCAATCGTGAAACTTAAAAATGACGGAATTATTTCATTTTCTTCATTACTGTTGACAGAATTTTTTTTCATGTAAAGAATATTATTTACACCATAAGGGTCATAAAACCACTGGCGTACAAAAAATGAACCATTTGACATAACGGAACGGTCGTCAAGTCCGTATCTTCCTTTTGTAGAATAGAAAAATTCCCTGTTGCACGGACATGAAGCATTCGTGGCAAGAAGTCCCAAAAATTCCGCACACGGATAATCAAGTGATATATTTAGTGTATAATCATCAACGGCTATAACTCCGGCTGTCTCCGGAAGTGCCTTATCGGCAATAATATTACTTCCGTTTCTTATGCATGAAAAATCATCAGCATACGGAGATTGCATGGACGGATCAAGAATACGACGAAATGCAAATACATAGTCCTTTGCCGTCACCGGAAAATATTCATCATCATCAATAAAATCATTATCATTTTTATCAAAGAACCAGTAATTGTCCTGACGGAGTGTAAATGTATATTCAAGACCGTCCGGTGAAATAGTATAACTTTCGACATTACAACACATAATATTGCCGTTCGAATCAGTCGTCATAAGACCACTATAAAGATTTTTAATAATTGTATTTGATGCGGAATCAGTAGCATATTGAGGGTCAAGGCTTTGTGGATTGCCTAAAACAGAAACATCATACATATGCCCTGAACCGTCTCCTCTGTCATCGTTTCCGCAAGAAAAAAGCGACGCTGTAAATATAATACAGACAAGGAATGTTAATTTTTTCACATTTATCTCCGTTCCTTTTATATCAGAATTATTCCAGAAAGTGCCGGAGAAAAATTCTCCGGCTCTTTATTCTTATTAATAAACTTTGACGGAAACTATAAAACCGTCCTGATTGTTGCCCGAAATTTCATAGTCACTGCCTAACGGTACACCTACATCAGTAGTTACGCCGTCTTCGGAAGCTGTATAATATACTTTATACAGGTTTGTACCCGACGAAATTTCAAGCGGTTTATTTATAGTATATGATTTCAGCTTTTCAATATACTCTTCAAGACAAAGATTATTCTGCTTCATATAGGTAGAGTGCGGAACACCCACATATCTGTAAGTTTGTGTTCTTGCACGTTCATTTGTGAAAACTTCCTTACCCTCCGGATAACGCACAACAAATCCGTAATCTGATGCGTGTTCGTCAATCCATGAATAAATACCCGTCGGCGAATAGTAACCTGAACCTGAGCCGTCTTGTGGGAATACACCCATATCAAAACTTCTGCCGGTGTGATAATCAGAAAATCCTCCAATAACACCTGATATTCCATTATTGTAACGCTGATTCTGGTCTTCTGCTGAACGATAACCACCTATAACGACTATATCCGTATTATGCTGATTTTCGGCAAAATCTTCCATAAGCTGATTGAGATGCTCAACAACTTCTTTATCAAGACATACCGTAAAATCACTTACTCCGTAATATTCTGTTTTGATATTGTCATAAAGAGTCACAATATTTATATCTTCTGCCGGGAAGTGATAGATATTGTTTCCATTTACAGTGATAAGATTTCCGCTGTAAATTCCCTCTGTATCAAGCGGAATTTCTGTGTAGCCTTCGGGAATTGGTTGTTTTTTGGTGGTAGCTGTAGTTGTGGTAGTTGTTTCGGAAGTAGTAGTCGTTGTTGTTGTGGTTTGAGTAGTAGTTGTTGTTGTGATTTCCGGAACAATTTCAGTAATTGGTGTTTCTATAGTTGTTTCCGGTGGTATTTCCGGAGCGTCTGTAGGCGCTTCTGTATCTGAAATGCTTGTATCGTCTTGTGGGGAATCGTCCTTTTTAAGTATGCCCTTGACACATGAAGTTATCACAACAATCATAACTATCAGTGCAAGTAGTACGGCAGCTACTCTGTCATAACGGACTCTGTATTTTCTTTTTTTACGTCGTTTATCTCCTTTGTTCATAATTGTTATCTCCTTTTTCTTTAATATTCTAAATTATATCATAATTTTTCCGGAATGTAAAGTATTTTAAAAGATTTTTCATTCAGCTTACATATTAAAAAAACAGGTCTTTCAAGACCTGTTTTTATTTTGTTCATCATTTCAGTGTAAGTGCATATTTTGTCTTTTCTATAATATTTTCAGCACAAAGACCGAATTTCTTCAATAACTCAACTGCTGGTCCGGAATAGCCGTAAACGTCATTTACACCGATTTTAACAACCGGTACGGGACAACATTCAGTCACAGCTTCTGCAACCGCTGAACCAAGTCCGCCGATAACGCTGTGTTCTTCTGCTGTAACGATTATGCCTGTTTCCTTTGCACATTTGCAAATTAATTCCTTGTCAAGCGGTTTTATTGTATGAATATTCACAACTCTTGCAGAAATTCCCTCTTTTTCAAGGGCTTTTGATGCCTCCAGTGCCTCATTTACCATAAGTCCTGTGGCTACAATAGTAACATCTTTTCCGTCTTTCATTGTAACGCCCTTGCCGAGTTCAAATTTATAAGTTTCCCTGTCGTTTATTACTGGAACAGCCAGTCTGCCAAAACGCATATAAACAGGTCCATTAAACTCAATGGCAGTTCTTACAGCAGCTCTTGCCTCAACGTCGTCACACGGATTTATAATAGTCATTCCTGGAATAGTACGCATAAGTGCTATATCTTCGTTGCATTGATGGGTTGCACCGTCCTCACCGACTGAAATTCCGGCATGAGTAGCACCTATTTTTACATTCAAGTGCGGATAGCCTATTGAATTTCTTACGATTTCAAAAGCTCTTCCGGCGGCAAACATGGCAAATGTACTTGCAAACGGTATCTTTCCACAAGCGGCAAGTCCAGCGGCAACACCCATCATATTTGCCTCTGCTATGCCACAGTCAAAAAATCTTTCAGGATAAGCATTTTTAAAAATGCCCGTCTTTGTAGCGGCGGCAAGGTCTGCATCAAGTACAACCAAATCTTTATATTCTTCACCCAAATCCCTGAGAGTTTCACCATAACTGTCACGGGTAGCCTTTTTGATTACATCTGCCATAATATCAGTCCTCCAATTCTTTCAACTGTGCATTAAGTTCAGCCATAGCCTGTTCATACTGGTCTTTGTCCGGAGCTTTTCCGTGCCAGCCAACCTGATTTTCCATGAAAGATACACCTTTGCCCTTTACGGACTTCTGAATAATAGCAACCGGTTTTCCAGTTACTGTTTCAGCCTCTATAAATGCACGGTCTATGTCGTCAAAGTCGTGACCGTCCATTGTAATGACGTGCCAACCGAAAGCCTCAAATTTATCGGTAATCGGTTCAGGTGAACATACTTCCGTAATAGCACCATCAATCTGCAAGCCGTTATTGTCAACAATTGCAACGAGATTATCAAGATTATAGTGAGAGGCAAACATAGAAGCTTCCCATACCTGACCCTCTTCAATTTCACCGTCGCCGAGAATTGAATATACTTTATATGTTTTGTTGTTGAGTTTTCCGGCAAGTGCCATGCCACAAGCAACTGAAATGCCCTGTCCGAGTGAACCGCTTGACATATCAACACCATTTATATTTATACATGGGTGTCCCTGCAATGCTGAACCGATATGACGGAGAGTCTTTAATTCCTCAACTGGAAAATAGTCTTTCTCTGCAAGAACCGCATACAATGCCGGTGCTGTATGACCTTTTGAAAGTACCAGTCTGTCACGGTCGGGGTCTTCGGGATTTTTCGGGTCAACATTCATTTTATTATAATAAAGATATGTCAATGTGTCACTGATTGACAGTGAACCACCTGGGTGTCCCGATTTGGCGTTATAAGTACCCTCAATAACGCCCATTCTTACTTTGCAAGCTTTTTTCTGCAAATCCTTTTTCATAGATGTGTCCATGATAACCTCCACATATTTTTATTTTTACGGCTTTAACCGTTTTCAGCATTACATTTTTTTATTATATAATCAATCAATTCAGCCACTGCACCGTTGTCATTGGTATTTTCAAGAATAATATCAGCGTTTTTCCGGACGGAATATTCCGCATTTGCCGGACATACACCTAAATCCGCCGACTGTATCATTTCTATATCATTGTCAAAATCACCTATTGCTACAAATTTACATTCATTCATGCCGTCAAGTTTTCTGTATTCAGCTATCGCCGAACCCTTACTTATATTATGCGGTAACATCTCAATGAAAATATCAGAAGACTTCACAAAATCAACAGCAGAATAATTTTTTTTAGCTATTATTTTTTCCATAACAGGTATATCGTCCGGTGACATGGCAAACAGGACTTTTAACCAGCCGTCGTCGGAAATTTCCGGCAAATCGGCATATATTGGTGATATTCCGCAAAGATTAGTATGATACTGCTGATAATAATTATTCCGGAAAACATAAGTTTTATCTATTTTCAGGACTTCACCACCGGCAGACTGCATGGTGTCAAGAAGTTCAGCAGTTATTTCGCGTGAACCGTCCGGAAGATATTCAGCATAAAGAACTTTTTCCGCCTGATAATCATATATAATTCCCCCGTTATACAGAACAACAGGTATACGCAAATCAAGCATTTTCCGATACTGTTCAAAAGCTTCAATAGTCCGCCCTGTTGATACCGTAAACTTTCCGCCGAGTGATACAAATTTTTCTATAGCAAAACGGTCTTTTTCAGTGATTTTCTTTTCAGAATTAAGAAGTGTGCCGTCCATATCGGACATGATGACAATTTTTGATATATCTTCAAACAAAATTCTCACCCCATTTTTTCAAGTTTATCAAGAATTTTCCGGAAATAATCAGGCAATTCGCTTGTAAATTCCATATATTCATTAGTAGTCGGGTGAATAAAGCCTATTTTTCGGGCATGAAGGCACTGACCGTCGATATTTTTATATGGCTTGCCGTAAACGTCGTCGCCGAGTACAGCGTGTCCGGTATAGGCAAGATGCACTCTTATTTGGTGAGTACGTCCAGTTTCAAGCCTAAGTCTTATGTGGGCATAACCGCCATACTGCTTTATAACTGAATAATGAGTTACTGCATGACGGGAATTTTCCGCCGTGACACACATTTTTTTGCGGTCTGTTTTGTGCCGTCCTATAGGTGCATCGATAGTGCCGGAAGTCTCTTTAAAATAACCCGTCACCACCGCCTCATATTCACGGGTGAAACTATGTTCCTTAATCTGTTCCGCTAAATGAAGATGTGAACGGTCATTCTTTGCGACGATAAGCAGACCGCTTGTGTTTTTGTCTATACGGTGGACTATTCCAGGACGGATAACACCGTTTATGCCGGAAAGACTATTCCCACAGTGATACAACAGGGCATTCACGAGAGTGCCGTTGTAGTTGCCATGTGCCGGATGCACAACCATGCCTTTAGGCTTATTGACTACCAATAAATCATTATCTTCATAGACTATTTCAAGCGGAATATTTTCCGGTACAGCGTCCATTATTTGCGGTTCAGGAATTTCAAGTGTTATATTATCGCCGGATTTCAGCTTGTAATTTTTATTTACGGGTTTTCCGTTTACAAGAACTTTATTCTTTTCAATAAGTCCCTGTACCGCCGAACGTGTAAATTCATTGATATTTCCGGAAATAAAAGTATCTATTCGCTTGCCGGAGTTTTCAGCTCCGGCGGTAAGTTCAATAGTTTCAGGCATTTTTTTCAGCCTCCTGATGTGCTTTTTCTATTTTCGGCTCAATGAATACGGTATATATTATAAGCAGTACAAATGCCACTGTAACGCATATATCGGCAACGTTGAATATTGCAAAATCAAATAACTTGATTTCAAACATATCTACAACATAACCCATGCGGATACGGTCAATTAAATTTCCTATTCCGCCGGCTATGAAAAGTCCTACAGCTATATTAAGCAGTTTTGAACGTTTCAGGGTGACAAACATGAAAACTATTCCGGCAATGATAACAAGTGAAGTAAATCCGACAAGAAACCATCGTTGACCTGCCATGCTCCCGAAAATAGCACCTCTGTTTTCAAGATACGTGAGGTCAAGTATTTTAAAGTCACCAAAATGTATAAAATCCATGCTCCCCACCGGCTGAAGTACATCAACTGCCCAGTTTTTTACAAGCTGGTCGACGGCGACAAGAATGCCTATCATTATAACAAGAAAAACTGCCATTAAATTTTCCTTTCAACAAATACTGCCCGCCGACATTCAGACAGCAGGCAGTATAACAAATAATTATACTTCAACAGCTATGACACATCTTTGACAAAGTGTCGGGTGTTCGTGACTTGTGCCGACGTACTTTGAATAGCACCAGCAACGCTCACACTTTTCGCCCTCTGCCTTTACAACTTCAAAGCTTGTTTCACCGTCTGTCTTTTCAACAGTAACGCCCGATACAATGAGTATTTCGGTAAGCTGTTCTGCAAGGGTATTATACTTTTCATAGTCATCTCCAGAAGCATGGATAACAATTTGTGCCTCAAGAGATTTACCGATTGTCTTTGCGTTTCTTGCATCTTCAAGAACTTTATTTACAGCCTCACGAGTTGAATAAATGAAATTCCACTTTTCGACAAACTCATTATTCAATTCAATACCGGACTTTTCAGGCATCTGATTCAGGAAAACACTTTCCTTGTCATCGTCGGAAGAGTGTGGCATAAAGCCCCATATTTCTTCTGCTGTAAATGAGATGATAGGTGCGGAAAGTCTTGCAATTGCACTTAAAATCTTATACATTGTAGTCTGTGCAGCACGGCGTAACTCAGAATTTTCCTTTTCACAGTAAAGTCTATCCTTGATTATGTCAAGATAGAAATTTGACATATCAATTACACAGAAATTATGAATTGCATGGAATGCTATATGAAAATCAAACGCATTATAGCCTTCGTTTACCTTGTCAATGAGTGCATCAAGTTTCATCATAGCCCACTTGTCAAGTTCCGTGAGTTTGTCATATGATACACAGTCGGTATCAGGATTAAAGCCCTCACCGTTGCCAAGATTGCCAAGTATGAAACGTGCTGTATTTCTAATTTTCTTGTAAGCGTCGGATAACTGGCTTAAAATCGGCTTTGAAATTCTTATATCTGAATGATAGTCGGAAGATGCTACCCACAGACGTAAAATATCTGCTCCATACTGGTCTGTAATTTCGCTCGGGTCAATGCCGTTTCCTAATGATTTATGCATGGTTTTTCCTTGACCGTCAACAACCCAGCCGTGTGTGCATACGGCTTTATACGGTGCAGAACCCTTATAAACAACAGATGTCAGCAATGAAGACTGAAACCAACCACGATACTGGTCTGCACCCTCTAAATACAAATCGGCAGGCCATGTAAGACCCTTGTGCTGTTCCATTACGGCAGAATGTGAAACACCACTATCGAACCATACGTCCATAATGTCGTATTCTTTAGTAAATTCTCCGCAACCACACTCACATTTTACGCTGTCGGGAATAAATTCCTTGACATCTTTAGTCCACCATGCGTCTGAACCTTCAGCACGGAACAGGTCTGCTATTGCTTTTATAGTATCGTCGTTGACAATCGGCTTGCCACAATCCTTACAGTAGATAATCGGAATAGGCACACCCCATGTTCTCTGACGGGAAATACACCAGTCACTTCTATCACGAACCATGCCTTTTATTCTGTCCTCGCCCCATTCTGGAATCCACTGTACAGACTCAATAGCTTTTATTGCCTCATCCCTGAAACCGTTAACGGAACAGAACCACTGTTCAGTAGCACGGTAGATAATAGGACTGTTACAACGCCAGCAGTGTGGATACTGGTGGACAATTTTCTGAATTGCAAGCAGTGCATTGAGTTCTTCAAGTTTTTTAGCAATAGCCTTGTTAGCTGTGTCTGTATCCATGCCCTCAAACTCACCGGCTTCAGCAGTCTGTCTGCCCTTAGAGTCAACACATACGATAATTCCTATATCGTCATATTTCTTGCATACTTCAAAGTCTTCCACACCATAACCGGGGGCTGTGTGTACACAACCTGTACCACTTTCAAGAGTTACGTGGTCACCGACTATAACCGGTGAAAATCTGTCATAAAGCGGGTGTTTAGTCTTCATACCCTCAAGTTCAGCACCTGTGAAAATTCCCTGTGTGGTATAATCAGTAATGCCGGCTGTCTCCATAGTAGTTTTTACGAGTTCTTCAGCCATTACATAATATTCGTCGCCGTTCTTAACGAGTGTATAATTATATTCAGGACCGAGACAGATAGCAAGGTTTCCGGGGATAGTCCATGTGGTAGTTGTCCAGATTACAAAATAGATTTTTGAAATATCAAGACCCATTCCGGTGAAAATTCCCTTGTCGTCGGTAACATTGAATTTCACATATATAGAGTGGCAAGGGTCATTGGAGTATTCAATTTCTGCTTCGGCAAGTGCTGTGTTGCAGTCCGGACACCAGTAAACCGGTTTAAGTCCCTTGTACATATAGCCCCTCTTTGCCATTTCACCGAAAACTTCAATCTGACGTGCCTCAAATTCCGGCTTTAATGTAAGATATGGGTCATCATAATCGCCGAGTGTGCCGAGACGTTTAAATTGTCTCATCTGATTGTCAACGTGTTTCATGGCGAAATCGTGACAGTGTTTTCTTAACTCAACCGGCGGAATAGCACCATTTTCAACGCCTATTGCTTTCATAGCCTTTAATTCAATAGGAAGACCGTGTGTATCCCAGCCCGGAACATATGGTGAACAGAAACCACTCATATTTTTATATTTAACAATAATATCTTTAAGAGTTTTGTTCAGTGCTGTGCCGAGATGAATTTCACCGTTTGCATACGGTGGTCCATCATGCAGAATGTATGTCGGTTTTCCCTGATTTTTTTCAATCATTTTATAGTAAAGTCTGTCATTTTCCCATTTTTCAACGACAGCCGGTTCTCTTTTCGGCAGGTTTCCACGCATGGGAAAATCTGTTTTAGGCAGATTAAGAGTAGCATTATAATCTAAAGACATTTTTTTCTATAATTTTTCACCTGTGTGAAAAATTCTCCTTTCGTGATATTTTTTTATGTATTATTCGGATTTTTCAGCTTTTCCAGCGACTATAGCTGTGGCAATCTGTTCAGCAGTCTGAACCTGTCCGGTAGCCTCTTCAAAAGTTTCAGGCATACTTGAAATAAGTTCAAGATGTTCCTTGTACACATCAAACAGACTCTTTTTGAAATCCGAAACCTGTTGTTGTGCCTCAATGAGTGCCTCTTTTTCCTTAGCAATTTCCTCACGATTTTTTTCCATAGCTATAGCGTGCTGACGGATAGCCTCGTCTTCAAGGGCTTCTGCCTTTGCCTTAGCTTCAGCAATAATTTTTTCCGCCTTTTCCTTTGCCTCGTTTATAACCTGATGACCCTGTTTCTGTGCTCCGAGGAGTGCATCTTTCAAAGCGTCCTCGTCTCTCATGTACTCACGGACTTTATCAGCAAGAACCTGTATTTTATTGTTGGCTTCATTGCGTTCACGTTCCATTTCATCAAGTTCTGCTTCAAGCTGTGCAAAAAACTCATCGATTTCTTCCTGTTTGTAGCCAAAAGCTGCTTTTTCAAATCTCTTGTTTCTTACATCTTTTGAAGTAATCATATATTTCACCTCTAAACAAATTTTTTCATAATAATATGTATGCGGTTTTTACGGGTGTTTCCGCCCACCTCATAAAGTAAAAATTTTCCATAACCTCTTACCGAAAGTATATCGCCGGAATTGACCTCTGCTGAAACAGATTCAGTTACAAAATGATTTATTTCAACTTTATCTGAACGTATCAGCACGGCGGATTTTTCACGGCTTAATCCTGTAGCAAGACTTACAATGCAGTCAAGACGCAGTGAGGCAACAGTTCCGCTGAGAGTCCTGAACTCCTGCCTCACTTCCATTTCAAACGGCTTTTCACCGGAACATTTAACGCCTGTTCTGCCGATTTTTGAAACAGTGGCAAGAATAAGTTTTGCGACAATTTCCGTCACAAATATCTGTGTTATGCCCTCACCCACGACAATATCGCCTATAGTATCACGTTTGATTTTCATTCCCATCAAAGTACCTAAAAAGTCCCTGTGTGTGAGCCTGTCTTCCTTGCGGTAAGTGAAAGTAATGCACTGAAAAGGGAAATCCTCCATGATATAATCCGAATAGAAATCCGGATATATAGCAAGCATTTTTCGTCCGGCATTTTCATGACCGCCCCATAACTTATGGAGGAGACCACCTGCATTTCGTGAACACCATTCCTCAGCCTGTGCAGACTGTCTTTCGTCAAGGAAATCAGAAAAAACACTTATAGTATTCCTTTCGCATTGGCTTAACATATCAGCAAGCCTTGCAAAAAAGAATTTATCATCTGAATTATTCATCAGATAAATACACCGTTGTTTTCGAGTTCTCCTACGAGGTCTTCACCGATAAAGCCGACGTTATATGGAGTTATTATATACGTAAGATTTGCAACGGGTTTGAGGCTTCCGCCGTTTGCATAGGCAACTCCGACAAGAAAATCTATAATTCGTCTCTTGTTTTCCGGAGAAGCTGTTTCAAGATTGAGTACAACTGTTTTCTTTGCTATGAGATGGTCTGCAATCTGCTTTGCATCGGTGAAAGCCGACGGCTTTACAAGAACCACCTGTAACTGTGCTGTTGTTTGAATATTAACCACCTTATTTCTGCGACCGTTTACGCCGTTATTGTTATTATTGTTCATTCTGTCACTGCTGTTCATTCTGTCATTGTTGTTATTTATTCTGTCACCTGTACTGCTTACCGGAGGAGGTGCTGGACTTTCACGGACAGGAGGCGGAGCAGATACAGCCGGTTCTTCAGGTTCTTCATCACGGGTTGCAGGCTCAATAGCCGGTTTGCGTACAGGTTCAGAAATTTCTTCTACTTCGTCATCGTCTTCTATCCCATCGTCCATGGAAAAGAAAAAATCCTTTATTTTTTCAACAATTGTCATATTAAATACTCCTTCTCCGCATTTTATTTATATCTGTTGTGAACACGGAATAAATGCGGAGTATTCCGTGAAAAGCGGAAGTCATTTTTTATATGTTATAATTTCTTGCACCAAAAAGCCCTGTTCCTATCCGAACGATATTAGAACCGTATTTTATGGCTTCGGCATAATCATGAGTCATGCCCATTGAGAGCGTATCCATGGAAACAACAGACTTTTTCTGTTCAGAAACTGTATTAAAAAGTTCCTGCATTCTGCCTAAAAAAATGTCACTATCGCAAGGCGGAGGAATGGTCATAAGCCCCTTTATGCGTATTCCCTCAAACTGTGAAATCTGTTCAATAAAATCGCCTACTTCTGCGGGAGATATACCGCCTTTTGAGTCTTCACCGCCGATATTCACTTCACATAATATATCAATGACCCTGTTGTTTTTTACGGCAAGCCGGCTTATAGTTTCAGCAAGCTTAATACTGTCAACCGACTGTATCATAGTTACAGACTCAATGATATATTTCACCTTATTTGTCTGGAGACTTCCTATAAACTGCACTTCTGCCGATTTTTCGTATAAATCCTTTTTAGAAAGATACTCCTGTACACGATTTTCACCGAGTAGACCAAGACCGAGTGAGACTGCATGGTTTACGGCTTCCGGAGCGACAGTTTTAGTTACTGCCATGATACGCAGTTTATCGTCCGGAGAACGATATTTTTCAAAAGCCTCACCGGCACGTTCACGTATAATACGCAAATTTTCGTCAATATAGCTGAAATCATTAACCACTTTATTCAACACCTTCAATCATAATATCATCATACAGTGCAAGATAACTGCTGTCTTCCTCATGGACAGCCGACAGAACATAATCACTGCCCTCATATATAACGTCAATTTTCTTAAATTCAGTCTGTTCACCTTTCAGGATATTAACGCCCTTACAGTTTGTAGTTTCTTCATGGGTAACATCATTACCATCGGGTGATTCTTCTGTGATTTCTTCTGTCACATCTTTAAATCTTATAGCTTCACGCGGAACTTTCAGTCCTTTGTAGTCTCCCCTGATAATCTCAACAGTTTCACACCTGTGCTGTACAAGTTCCTGATTAAACTGACTGCACGAAAGAATTATTATGCTCTGTTCAATATTTCCCTCATCATGTATATCAATTATTTCCGCATCATATGTATCAGCGGAGGCTTCAAACCTTAGCTTTACCCATTTGCCTACTTCATAGTCATGATGGGAATTATCGATTATTCCGGCAAGATACCAGCTATAGTCGTCTATGAGTTTTCCTACGATAGTATTATCAGTACTTTTTGTATCAGTAACATTATTTAACTGTTCAATAGTAAGCAGTTTGGCATTTTGCTTAGTAAGAATTTCCTCAAATCCGTCACTGTAACTTGCAAAATATGCAGGGCATTCAGAAAGAATAACTTCCACAGCAGGTACAGACTGCTGTCTCAATTGTTCAAGTTCATTTTTTATATCTTCAATCTGCTGATTGAAATCAGTCACTTCATCAGTTATAATCTGATATGTACTCATCTGTACAAGCAGAGTTTCAAGGTCTGATTTTATCGCATTATAGTCTTTCATGTCACGACAGTATATAAAGTTGCGGTAATTTTCCTCAATGCTTGCTGACAAGCTGAGTGGCTGTGCCGATTCAAGAGTTCCGCGATTCTGAATTTTTTCCAGTATGGAAAGTTCTTTTTCAAGTTCTGCAATTTCCCTGTTAATGCTTATCTGTTCATCGGTAGGATAAGCCTGTGCTATGATACTTCCCATGCCTAATTTACCACCGTCGGAGACATTATAACTTAATGCCCCGTTACCGCTGTATCTTATAACCTGCTCATCTCTTATGAATACACCCTTTAAAGTTCCTGACGATGTAGCCTCAGACATAAGTGCCGATTCTGTAGGAGTTTCTTTATTCCGGAAATTATACATTATACTTATGAAAATTACTAAAAACAAAATAAGAACTGTATTCCGGAGAAATTTGACAATAAATCCGTTATCTGATTTATTGGAACTCATTCACATCACCAGCTTAGTCGTTTTTTTCGGAAGCATCAAGGATAGAAACGGCTCTTGCAGGAATGATTGTTGAGATAGCGTGCTTGTATACAAGCTGTTGTTTGCCGTCACAGTCAAAGATAGCAACATAGCTGTCAAAGCCCTTTACCATACCCTTGAACTGAAAACCGTTTGTCAGGATAATGGTCACCATAATCTTGTCTTTTCTGCACTGGTTAAGAAATACGTCCTGTAAATTGATAGTTTTGTTCATACACAAATCTCCATTCTTAAAATTTTTAAATAAAAATGTATTTATATACACTTAATACATTATATCATACATTCCAGTAATTTTCTATAGTTTTTTGATACTTTTCTGAAATTTCACTTTTTTTATTAAATTCGTCCAAAAAAAGCCACTGAATACGTGTATTTTTTCTAAACCATGTTAATTGTCTTTTAGCATAACGGCGTGTTTCCTGTTTTATCTTGTCGATACAGTCACTGACGGACATAGTATTTTCAAAGTAAGGAATAAGCTCTTTATAGCCTATTGCATTTGATGCCGTCCGCTGACCACCGGCACGCCATAGACTTTCAGCTTCTTCAATCAAACCATTTTTTACCATTTCGTCGACACGTCTGTTTATGCGGTCATATAAAATCTGTCTGTCATGAAAATTAAGACCTATTATCAATGAGTCATAAGGACTTTCAGTCATACGGCTTTCGGCTTTAAGTTCACTGAAAAGCCGTCCGGTAACGTGGTATACTTCCAATGCACGCACAACACGCACAAGATTATTCATATGGATATTTTCAGCAGATATGGGGTCAATCGATTTCAGCATATTATGTAAAAATTCATTACCATTTTCACGGGCTATGCTGTAGAGTTCCTCACGGTAAACCTCATCACTTCCTCCATCTGAAAATTTGACATTATCTAAAAGTGAGTCTATATAAAGTCCAGTACCGCCAACTATTACTGGTAATTTTCCACGACTATGAATATCATTTATTTTTTTGTTTGCAAGATTCACATAATCCGAAACGCTGAAAACAACATCTCTTTCCAGAAAGTCAATAAGGTGATGTGGTATGCCCTGCATTTCCTCAGTAGTGGGTTTTGCGGAGGCTATGTCAAGCCCTTTGTAAACTTGCATTGAGTCCGCTGAAATAACTTCACCGTTATATTTTTTTGCAATTTCCACACCTAATGCGGTCTTTCCGGAAGCTGTAGCACCTACTACTGCAAGAACTTTAGGTTTTATTTTTTCATTCACAAAAAAACTCCCCTCTTTTTATATACGCCTGAACTGATGTGAGATATTGCTTTCTGTCATAATGAACATAACCGGTCTGCCGTGCGGACAGTGTCGTATATTGTCGTTATAATATACCTGCTCCGCAAGCGACTGCATTTCTATGAGACTGGTTTTGTGATTGGCTTTTATAGCAGACTTACAAGCTACCGTATGCAGAATATCATCAAGCATATGTGATTGTGGATTATGAACATGAAGTTTCAGGTTTTCGGCTATTTCAGAAATAACACCCTCAATATCAGTATCAGTTATGAAAGTCGGAATGGCTTTTACTATAATAAACGGATTTTCTGAAAAATCAAAAATAAATCCCATATCGGTAAGAAGTTCAACATTTTCTTCCATGATTCCGATTTCTTCCGATGTGAGCAGTATTTTAATTTCTGTTATCAGAATCTGTGTATACTGTCTACAATTACGGCTTTTCAGGCGTTCAAAGATTATTCTTTCATGTGAGGCGTGTTTGTCAATAATAACCATTTTTCTGTCATCAGTTTCAGCTATGATGTAAAGTCCCATAACCTCACCTATTACATGAATTGCTGGTATTTCAGGCTTTTCAGGTTCAGGAGTTTCAGTTTTTTCAGTATCTTCAAACAAACTCCTGCTTATATACTTGAATCCGTCAAGCATTTCCTGTGGTTTGTCCGGAATATTTACAGTTTTTTCAGGCTGTACAGAAATTTCCACATCACTTTTCTGCTCCGGAATTTCCGGAGTATTTACGACAGTTTCCGACAAATTCCCTGAAATTTCTTTTTCTGCTTTTTCTATTTCCTCAACTGGTGTGAATATATCTTCCAAAGAAAATTCCTTTTCCGGAATTTCAGGCGGTGGAGGTTCAGGGGTATTCTGTTCCAGTGTTTCAGCTATATCTTTTTCCGGCATGAACTCAAATTCATAAATAAGCCCGTCCTTCACCATAGCGTTTTTCACTGCAAAGAATACAGCATCGGAAACAGCCTTTTCGTCTGCAAAGCGTACCTCCAGTTTTGACGGGTGGATATTAACATCAGTAGACGACGAATCAATGCTAATCATAAGAACACAAGCCGGAAATTTGCCAGTCATAAGCATATTTTCATATGCATTTTCAACAGACGCTGAACATATCTTTGAATGTATATATCTTCCGTTGACAAAGAAATTCTGGAAAGAACGGTTATTTTTTGCATACAATGGCTTTATCACATAACCACTTATACGAATATTGTTATTTTCATAGTCAACAGGTATCATATCATGTGCAAAGTCCCTGCCATACACGGCATAAATAGCTGAAATAAGTTCCCCGTCACCGCTTGAATTGATTTCTATGCGGTTATCACGGATAAACTTAAAAGCAATTTCAGGGTGTGAAAGTGCTGTCTTTTGAATTATCTGACTTACTGCATTTGCCTCTGTAACGTCCTTTTTCATAAATTTACATCTTGCCGGAACATTATAGAAAAGGTCACGTATAATAATAGTTGTGCCGTCCGGACAGTCACATTTTTCATATGAAATCCCCATACAGTTTTCCATTCTGTAAACAGTTCCTGAAATTTCATTTTCAGGTTTTGTCATTATTTCAATCTTTGATACAGCCGATACGGACGCAAGTGCCTCACCTCTGAAACCAAGTGTATATATATTATTGAGGTCTTCTTTGCTGGAAATCTTGCTTGTTGCGTGTCGTAAAAATGCTTTCGGCACATCATCAAAAGTCATTCCACAACCGTCGTCCGTAACACGCATATAGGTTTTTCCGCCGTGCTTTATCTCAACTGTTATATGACCTGCTCCGGCATCTATTGAATTTTCGACAAGTTCCTTTATAACAGATGCCGGCTTTTCAATGACCTCTCCGGCGGCTATGAGTTCAGATACTTCACGACTGAGAATATTTATTGATGGCATATTATTTTCAGCTCCTTCCGGATTTTTTTATATGCCAAGTATCGTAAATAAACCATGCTCTGCAAAGACTTCCTGTACCCATTCATTCAAATCCTTTACGGCTTCTTTGGTACGTCCGAAAGATGCTTCACAAATCAACTGCCAGTCTTCCGGTGTGATTTCGGTTGCCTCATAGGGTGAATAATCCGGCAGAACGTCAAGAAAAAGCTTTTTAAGTCCGGTATCGCTGAAATCCTCATCATAAATATAGATTGATTCATCATTCCAGAAAATATTATTCCATTCCCCTCTGAAAAACTCGTGACAGTCTGTTCCCTTGAGTTCATCTTTTCTGATAAAATACTTCAAGAAAATCACTCCTTTCAATAGTTAATATATGCAGACTTATCAATATTCGTAATAGCCATCATAGCCGTAATCATAATATCCCTCATTATAATCATAGTCATAGCTGTAGTCATCATAATATCCGTAATCATCATAATAATCATAGTCGTCGTAATATTCCGCTGTAGTAGTAGTGGTAGTAACTTTGTTCGGGTCAACAAAAGAACCGGCAACATATCCTGCAAATGTAGTAGTAATCTTTATTTCCATGCCGTTTTCATCAGTGGGAACTTCCTCAACAACCACTTCAGTTGGTTCTTCGGTAACTTCCTCTGTAGTTTCTTCCGTGGTTTCCTCTGTAACTTCTTCAGTAGTTTCTTCTGTTGTGGGTTCTTCCTCTGATACCGG
Organism: uncultured Ruminococcus sp.; assembly: GCA_947176345.1. GTDB lineage: Bacteria > Bacillota > Clostridia > Oscillospirales > Ruminococcaceae > Ruminococcus. Next base: position 84,999 of record CAMWQI010000001.1, on the reverse strand, counting down.
AACAAAATTCTCATCTATAAGACCGAGTTCATATTTCTTGTTGAGTATACGCAAAACGCTTTCGTCTATACGTGCGGAAGAAATCTCACCACTTTCCACAGCCTGACATACAGCTTCTATAGTTGAAATAAGGTCATAGGGCATTAATATTACATCAACACCAGCATTTATAGCCATTATAGCAGCCTCACCCGATGTATAGACTTCTGAAATTGTACTCATCATCTGTGAATCAGTAATTATTACTCCCTCAAAACCGAGTTCATTTCTTAAAAGCTCCGTAACAACAGTATAAGACAAATCAGACGGCAACCAGTCGCCTACACCGGAAATTACCTGATGTCCTACCATTATAAAGTCAACACCAACTTCTATTCCTGCACGGAACGGAACAAATTCAGTACTTTTCAGGTCTTCAACGGAACGGTTTATAGTAACATTAGTATCTGTGTGAGTGTCACCGACGGAAGCCCCTAAACCAGGGAAGTGTTTCATTGTGGCACATACTCCGGCATCTTTTAGACCTACTGCCACATTTGATGCCATATCGGCTACTATCTGTGGGTCACTGCTGAAAATACGGTCACCGAGTTCACTATAATAACCTGTGCTTTCGTCAACTGTGTTTACATCTGCAACCGGTGCAAAGTCAAGATTAAATCCGAGTGCTTTAAGGTCTGTGCCAATCTGATAGCCTATTTCATAGGAAACGTGTGTGTCATTCTGTTCACCGTAAACCGCCATATCTTCAAATGCAGTTGTTCCAAGTGTATCGGCTACTCTTGCGACAGTTCCGCCCTCCTCATCAACAGACATGAACATACCTATACCACTGTTGGCAAGCGAACACTCCTGTATAGCACTTATCATCTGTGATGTCTGTTCGGTTGTTTCAAGGTTTTCAGCAAACATTATAAGTCCGCCTATATTGTAGTTTATTACCGAATCTGCTACAATATCGTCATAAAGCGTAACTATATCATAGCCGGAAAGCTGTTCCGGTGTTGTAATGAACATCTGACAAACCTTGTCATGAAGTGACATTCTTTCAAGAACTTTTTCCGGTACTGTCTTTTCCGGAGCAGGTGGTTCGGTGGGTTCTGTTGCTTCGGTGACGGGTTCTGTAGTAGGTTCTTCGGAAACTTCTTCCGGTGTGTTTTTTTCGGCACAGGCACATAGTGCAAGGCTCATGCTAAGTGCCATAGCCATTAATTTTTTTGCTTTCATTTAAAATCCTCCATTTTATTTTTAATATGATTTGCTTTCTATTTGAATTTGATAACTAAACAATGCCTCTTTATCATAAAATGTTGCCGACTCTTCTTTAACACTGCTGTAAACATCAATATTTATCTGTACAATACTATACAGAAAACAATACAGAACATCATAACAACCACTATTTTATTCATAATTATTCCTTTATAATTTCAAGCAAATCATTAAGTAACATTCTGCATTCATTGTCTGATAATTCGTCAATACTGGTTTTTTCAAGTATGTCAAATATTTTCTGACGGTTTATGGTCTCAAAATCTATCTGACCCTCTTCTGTTCCGTGAGGACTTATTATATGTGTACTTTTATCTGCTTCCATTTCATTGAGGAGTTCTTTTGCACGATTAATTACTTTTGTGGGCAGTCCAGCAAGTTTCGCAACGTCCACACCGTAACTTTCGTCAACACCGCCACGGACTATTTTTCTTAAAAAGCGTATTGTACCGCCACGCTTATTTACAGCTATGCTGTAGTTGTTTACGCCGTCAACTTCGTTTTCAAGGCTGATAAGTTCGTGATAGTGAGTAGCAAAAAGCGTTTTACAGCCTAATTTTTTTGATGTACATATATGTTCAGCAACTGCACGGGCTATGCTTACTCCGTCATAAGTAGATGTTCCTCTGCCCACTTCGCTTCCATTTCATTGAGGAGTTCTTTTGCACGATTAATTACTTTTGTGGGCAGTCCAGCAAGTTTCGCAACGTCCACACCGTAACTTTCGTCAACACCGCCACGGACTATTTTTCTTAAAAAGCGTATTGTACCGCCACGCTTATTTACAGCTATGCTGTAGTTGTTTACGCCGTCAACTTCGTTTTCAAGGCTGATAAGTTCGTGATAGTGAGTAGCAAAAAGCGTTTTACAGCCTAATTTTTTTGATGTACATATATGTTCAGCAACTGCACGGGCTATGCTTACTCCGTCATAAGTAGATGTTCCTCTGCCCACTTCATCAAGAATAACAAAACTATCCGGAGTGGCATTTTTCAGTATATCGGCAACTTCACTCATTTCAACCATGAATGTACTTTGTCCGGCTGTAAGGTCATCTGATGCACCTATCCTTGTGAAAATCTTATCCACTATGGATATTTTAGCGGAATTTGCCGGTACAAATGAACCTATCTGTGCCATAAGTACTATTAATGCTGTTTGTCTCATATATGTGGATTTACCGGACATATTAGGTCCTGTAATAATGGACATTCTGTTATTTTTGTTATCCATGTAAATATCATTCGGAATGAACATCTCATCTTCAAGCATCAACTCAACAACAGGGTGTCTGCCGGCTTTTATGTCAATTGAACCATCAAGGGAAATTTCCGGCTTTACATATAGATTTCTTATAGCAACGTCCGCAAATGAACACAGCACGTCCACGGAGGCTACCGCTGTGGCTGTTCTTTGGACTTTTTCAAGCATGGTAGAAAGATAATCACGTACTTCATTGAAAATATCAGCCTCCAGTGAAAGAGCCTTGTCCTTTGCACCTAATATTGAATTTTCAGCGTTTTTGAGTTCCTCTGTTATAAAACGCTCCGCATTTGCAAGAGTTTGTTTGCGTGTCCATTCCGGCGGAATAAATTCATAATAGGAGCGTGTCACTTCCAAATAGTAGCCGAATACCTTATTAAATCCTATTTTCAGGTTTTTAATGCCCGTTCTTGCGCGTTCATTCTGTAATATATCATCAATAATTTCCTGTCCGTGATTCATTATATGTCTAAGGTTATCAAGTTCACTGTTAAAACCGTCTTTTATAACACCACCGTCCTTGACAGCCACAGGCGGTTCGTCGGTTATGGCTTTTTCGACAAGCTTTACAATTTCATCAAGTCCGGAAATATCATTATTATATTTTGCAAGCAGTTTTGAATTATCAAGTTTTTCAAGTTCCTTTTTTATAAACGGTAACTGAATGGCAGTAGCCGAAAGAGCCTTGAGGTCACGGGGATTTGCTCTTTTATACATGACTTTGGTCATAAGGCGTTCAAGGTCATAGACTTTTGTCAATAAATTCTGTAGCTCATAGAGTACAACGCTTTTCCGTCGGAGTGCATCCACAGTGTCAAGACGTTCAATAATCCTTGCCGGACTTTTCAATGGTTGTTCAATCCAGTTTTTCAGAAGCCTGCGTCCCATAGAAGTCTTTGCAGAGTCAAGCACCCATAATAATGAGCCTTTCCGTTCTTTGTTGCGGAGTGTTTCAGTGAGTTCCAAGTTACGCCTTGCATTAAGGTCAAGACCCATAAAAGCATTTCCGTTAAGTATTTCCAGTGTGGTGAACCTTGAAACAGATGTTTTTTGTGTATCATTTATATATTCAAATAATCCGCATACCGCTGAACAGTCTGCACCGTCACTGCTTATTCCCAATTCTTCCGGAGTTTTTCTGAAAACTTCTTCAATAATATGCCGATTTCCCGACGGATAAAAACATTTTTCGTCCCTCAAAGTAACCGTACATTTAAGACGAAGTTTTATAAAATCGGCAACGTTTTTAAATGAAAGAAAACTTTCAGGAAATATAATCTCTGCCGGTTGACATCGTGAAAGTTCATTTATAACGTCCGTTTCAAAGTTCTTTTCGTTCATGACATTCAGGAACGCCTCACCCGTCGAAATATCTGCTGATGCCATACAGCATACTTCATGAAACTGGTCATAAAAAATACTGCATATATAATTATTTTTGCTGTCGTCAAGCATGGTGGTTTCAGTGAGTGTACCGGCAGTTACAACGCGGACAACATCACGGACAACTATATCTTTATTTGCTGTCGGGTCTGTAAGTTGTTCACATACTGCCACCCTGAACCCTAAATCAACAAGCTTTTTTATATATGTGTCAACTGCATGATAAGGTACACCACACATGGGCGCACGTTCTTCAAGTCCGCAGTCCTTGCCGGTAAGGGTAAGCTCAATAGCCTTTGAGACTGTTATTGCATCGTCAAAGAACATCTCATAGAAATCTCCGACACGGAAAAATAATATGCATTCCTGATATTTGTCTTTGATTTCAAGATACTGCCTCATCATAGCAGTGACTTTTTTTCTGTCAATATTCATCAGCCACAGCCTCCGCAAGCGGAACAGTCACCGGCACAACCCTTAGGGGCTTCGCACGTTTCGGGGTCTTGACCGTTTGCACACATGGTTATAATCTGATTCATGTTGCTGACAAGTTCTTCAAGTGATTTCTGTGTGGCATTGAAAACCATCATATGTGGATTACTCATGATTTTCTGATAGAGTGTTTTTGTCTCCTTGTCAATGGCGTTTATTTTGTCAAAATCCGGATTATCACCACTCATAGCCGTACGCATTTCGGCACGGAGTTCATCGAATTTTGTAATATCCGCCTGTAATTCATTGTCGTCATCATTGACCTGTTTGGCAAGAGTATAGGCAATGTATCTGTCGTCCTGCTGGAGTGCTTTTCCTAATTCTCTTGTCAACTGAATAATTTTGTCCATAAATAAATTCTCCTTTTATCTTGAAATTTTTTATATAATTATGCCGGAAACTGCCCAGTTCATTGAACCAGTAACTTCTATTTCTACAAAATTACCAATCATGGACATATCCCCTGCAAATTCAGCTATTATAAATTCATCACTTTTTCCGGTGACAAATCCGTCACGTTTCTTTGAAACTCCGTCCACAAGTACACGCATACGGCGACCAATAAAACGTTTATAGTTTTCTGTTGATACCTCACGCTGTATTTCAAGGAGTTCACGCATACGGCGACCCTTGACATCTTCTGGTATAGTATCAATGATTTCAGCAGCCTTTGTACCTGTCCGACGTGAATATATGAAAGAATAAATATTATCATACTGAACACGTTTTATTATATCCAGTGTTTCGCGAAATTCTTCGTCCGTTTCGTTCGGAAATCCTACTATAATATCAGTAGTCAACGAAAAATCAGGGTCATAACTCCTTATGTAATCAACGGTTTCAAGGTACTGTTTAATAGTATATCGTCTGTTCATTCTTTCAAGAACACTATTACTTCCGCTCTGCAACGGCAGATGAAGATGTTTTGCGACTTTTTCACACTGAAAAATTGTATCTATCAATTCATGCGATGCATCTTTAGGGTGAGACGACATGAAACGGATTATGAAATCACCATCTATTTTATTTATCTCACGGAGCAGTTCCGGAAAAGTCATTTTATTTTCAAGGTCTTTGCCATATGAATTTACATTCTGTCCTAACAACATTATTTCCTTATAGCCATAACGAACAAGGTTTTGAACTTCATTTATTATGTCTTCCGGCTTGCGACTTCTTTCACGTCCCCGAACATAAGGCACTATGCAGTATGTACAGAAATTATTACAGCCAAACATTATCGGCACAGATGCCTTGAAAGTACTTTCACGCACCTGCTCCATATTTCTGGAAAAATCATCATATTCACCCGTATCAGCGGAGAATTTTTTCCCTTTGAGACAGTCAAGCAACAGGGACGGCAAGGAATTTATTGCGGAAGTACCCATGACAAAATCAATCTGCAGATATGATTTTTTTATTTTTTCAGCTATATGTGCCTGTGCGGTCATACAGCCGGCAAGCCCTATAATAAGTGAAGGCTTTTCCTCTTTCAGTTTTTTCATACTGCCTATTATTCCGAAAACCCTGTCTTCTGCACTTTCACGCACAGCACAGGTATTAAGAATAATAATGTCAGCCTGTTTTTCGTCTTCTGTAAAACTGTAACCCATTCTTTTCAGGAGACCTTTTATTTTTTCACCGTCGGAAACATTCAGTTGACACCCGAAACTCCGCACATATGCAAGACGTTTTCTGTCACTTAAAATTTCCGTCACTTCATGTATAATCACGTCATTTTCTTTCAAAATTCATTCCCTCTCATTCAGTAAAAAATCAGGTAATGAATAATTATAACATATTATAAACGATTTTTCAAGTGCAAATGACCATCTAAACACAAATTTCCATAAAATTTTCACATTTGAATGGTCATAATATATAAATTTTCATGAAATTTTTGTACATTAATACAAAAATTAAAAATTAAGTGAGAAAATTACACCGCTGTAAAGTCTAATAAGTGAACGAGAATTAAAGTCCGTTTATTCATGAAAAAATTTTTTTAGGAGGAATTTTTATGTTGAAAAAAACAACCACCGCTGTCCTGACAGCAATCGCCACCATGGTTTCGACTGTAAGTCCGCTTGCGACATACGCTGAAACATCAGAGCATGAACACGTCCAGACCATTCCCGACAGAATCATCACACAAGAACTCATGCCCTATTCAAACGCACCGGCAGTCCTTGACAATGAGATGATGCCGGCATCAACCACAGCAACCATTCCCGAAAGAGTATACACCTGCACAACCGTTCCGGGAATTGAAGTTCAGCCGACAGAATTTCCGCTCAGAAGAACTTATGACGTAAATGTCAAAGTCGTTGACAGCAAGACAAATGAACACGTCGACGGGGTAAAAGTACATTTTGTGGAAACACAAGACCTGCAAAGCAATGTTATAACACGTGATTACGGAACATGGGACACTTCCGAATCTGAAAGCTATTCCATAGATATTGTCCATCTTTTTACAAATTTATCATCAACTATTACACTTACAGCAGTGCTTGAAGATATGCCGGAGGGTTATTCCTATCTCAACGGTACAACTATTGTAGATGATTTTATCATTGATAATGCTATGGACTGGTATTATGCCAATTATTACGGTAACGAACACCAGCCACACACGGACTTGACAATATCTCTTGACAAGGAATATAAAGGAACTGTTCAGGCTTCGTGTCTCCTGATTGACGGCAACACCGGAGAATACGTTGAGGGTGCAGAAGTATCACTCAGCGAATGGGACAGCAACGGCAACCTTGGTAACTGCGTTGAATGGGTTACCACTGGAAAGGAAGACAAGGTAGATTTTGATTTCACAATACCTGGTGGCAGTCACTTTTCTACTGTTCAGTTTGTAGTTGATAAACTTCCCGAAAAATATAACAAATACACATATTGTCCGTTTGTGGAAAATTATGTAGGTGCAAACTCATCTAATCCAAGTTTTGTTCTGTATCTATATGAAGACGGCTATGACTCATTCAATACTCCGCCCGTAATGACAGATACATGTACACATACAACACCACCAATAATAACGACTACTACAACCACCAATACTATTATAGAGTGTAAGGCTTGTGACCATTGCGGTACACTGATAAACGCTAACGCCGGTATAACAACTCCGCTTGGAATGTTTTTATGTTCAAACTGCCGTTCACTAGGTATTGGCGGTACAAGACCTCCTTTCCAGACAGAAACTGTAACAGCAACTACTACAGCTACTATAATGACTTCTGTTGATTATCCAGCCACAACTACCGCACTCCGTGAATGCAAAATCTGCGGAACATATATCGCTGAATCCGATGGTGTAATTACTCCTCTTGGACTTTTTGTATGTTCAGACTGTCGTTCACATGGTGCGGGCGGAACAATTCCACCATATTTCACAACAGAAAATGCAACTACTACTGAAACAACAACCACAACAACTACTACTGCATCACGTGAATGTGATACTTGCGGAAAATACATCAATGAAAATGAAGGCATAAATACTCCGATTGCTTTTGTCTGCAAGGAATGTCGCTCACTTGGTTTAGGCGGTACAAGACCACAATCCCCTGAAACACCTACAGACCCCAACAAAGTAACTTATGGTGACTCAAACAGTGACAACAATACAAATGTTTCAGATGCTGTATTTATAATGCAGTGTCTCTCAAATCCTAACGAATATAAGATGTCTGCCGAACAGAAAGATGCTGCTGATGTTTGCAATAGAGGCGACGGCGTAACCGCTATGGATGCATTAGTTATACAGCAAATTAGCATACATGTATATTCTCTCAGTGATTTACCTGTTACATTATAAAAATTAATTCTGTAACGAAATTCCCCATACTCTCCATAAGATAAACCTATCAGAAAAGAACGGCTTGTAAAAAAGCCGTTCTTTTCTTTTATAATATAAAAAAAGTCACATGCGAAACACAAAAAAATCACACACGAAACGCGAAAAAAGGAACTCCGGAGAGTTCCTCTTTTCATTATATCATTATATTTGAGGGAGTTTGGATTAGCTATAAGATTCCGGAAGCTTATCAAGTAAGCCTATACCGATTTTCTGAATTGAAAGTGCGTCCATAGCGGTTACACCATCACCTACATTGCAGACATCGGCATTTAATTTACCCTGTTCAGTAAACTTATATTCATCAGGATTTGAGAGACACTGCATTATAAATACAGCATCTGAAACGTTTGTACTGTTGTCACAGTTTGCGTCACCATAGAGTATATCTGTAGTGTTAGGCTGTGTAGTTGTTGTTCCGGAATTTCCACCTTCTGCACCATAAACCATGTAGAAAAGATTAGCAGTATCAGCCTTAGTAATTGTATGTGAACCGGCTTTCAAATCAACTGTTATTATGCCGTCGCCTGACGATGTATATTTAGTTCCATCAATCTTTATAGTTGCAGACGGTTCAACGAATACAAGTGTAATCTTGCCGGCAGATGGTGCATTGAATGTAATATTTGTTGCACTTTCCATCTTGAGACACTGTTTGAGTGTAAGACCATTGTAATTTACAGTTCCCTTAGATGTAGAAAGATTACCAGTAATTGTATAGAAATCACTCTTTGTGCCGTTAGCAGTAAAGTCATGAACATATCCACCAGCAACAACTGTACCGCCACCATTAGCAGTAGTTGTTGTTGTACCAGCGGGCTTTGCTGTAGTAGAAGCTGTTGTCTGTGATGTACCTGTACCACTGCTACTGCTGATTTTTGTATTGTCCATGCAACCGCCCTTTGCCTCAAACTCAGCGTTAAGTGCTGTATAAAGTGCTTCACCTGTAGCCTCTATGAGACTGTAATTTCCGGACGGAATATATGAAAGTGAAGAATTTGTATCAAAATCAGAGTATTTGTTGTTGTTAGCTACCTTTTCGCTTCTGCTTGAAACGTCTACGCCCTGATATTTAGCGTTCTTTTTAAGGCTTATACGTGCGTCGTTGTAACTCTTGAATACACCGCCTGAACCAGCATCAAGTACAGGGTCTTTACATTGGTTTACATAAGCGTTGTATTCGGAGAAGATATAAGAGTTTGCTCTTACGCTTGCACAGTAGCTTGACTGACCGTCAAATACGTTATTGTACATATGAATATTAGCCTGACGTGCAAGAGGTCCTCTTGATTCGCAGTTCTTCCAGTAGTTGTGGTGGAATGAGATATTATACTGGAGACTTGTATCAGATGAGCCGACAAGGTTTGTCTTGTGGTAGCCCTCATAGTAGCAGTAGCTGTTTGTGAAATACTGTCCACGCTTGAAGTCGCAAGCACCGTCGCCCTCTGACTTATCAGATTCAGCCGGATTAGCTATCTTTGGAACGTAGAACTCACAGTTATGAATCCAGCATCTTTCAACGGAAGCTGTAATCTTTGCACTGCTTCCTAAGCCTTCCTGTACGCCTTCCATACCGATACAATCTTCAGGAACGTTTCTGAATGCGATATTTCTTACTTCAAAGCTCTTGCCCAGTTCAGGAGCAGAAGATTCGCACATGAAGTGAATGCCCCAGCCGTTGATTGTAGCGTCTGCACCAACACCCTCAATTGTAACGTCCTTACCTGAACGCATTCTTGCCATATAGCCGTTATCACCCTTAGAACCGCCCATATCTACGGAGTTAAATGCTGTTACGCCCTCCGGAGCTGTAACGTTTCCTACAATTCTGATAACAAGTGGTGTGCCGTCCTTAGCAAGTTTCTTTATAATATCCTGATTGGTGTTAGCTGTACCGCCGTTAGCGTTCTTACCACCACCAACGTCTTGTGCAACGGAGTTAAGGATATTTCCTATACCTTTAACAGTTGTGCCGTCCTTAGATGTAACGGAAACTGTGTTTTTATTTTCTTCTGTAACATAAATAATTTTTGCATTTGCTTTAAGTTCGCCGTTGTCGTTGTATGCACCTACACCGTCAGAATAGTTATAATGTGCATAACCTGACCTATCCTGCTGACCTACTACAATACCGCTCTGCTTGATTTCGCCCTTTGAAGTAGTAACTGTAATTGTATAAGTACCTGCTTTAAGTCCAAGGAGGTCAACACGTACACCGCCGTCAACATCTCTTACAAGATATTCAAGGTCTTCGCCTTTAAGTGAACCACTTGATGCACCTGAATATGATACACCTGTAACATCAGCATCCTTTATGCCTGAAATGCCCATATATGCCATTTCATTCCAACCGCCTGAATACTCAACCTTTATTCCAGCCGGAGTTGTAGCCGGTGTAGATGTTGTGGGAGCTTTTGTTGTTGTAGTTGTTGTATTTTGTGTACCTGATGATTTTGTAGTAGTCTGTTCCGGAGTTGTTGTGCTGGTATTTGTAAATCCACTACCGATAGCAACAATTGAGTCCTTATAAGAAACAACTGCATCTTTAAGTGCCTGATTTACGTCATAGCTTTCATCGTCAACTGAATTGTCAAACTTCCACTGGAAGTCACCGCCGTCTACACGACCAGCCTTTGAAGTTACAACTGACGGAACATCTTCAGCCTTATCAACGTTATAGCTATACATACTTGAATCGGTATCAAAGTTGTTGTAAGCTGTACCGCCTTTTTTACACGTTATGCTTGACGGAACTTTTTCATCTCTTGAAGATGCTTCGTATGCGTCAAATTCTGTATTGTCGTCCTGATATTTAACATAGCCTTTACCGCCGTCAACAATATTACCATAAGACTTTATAATACCGCCGTTTTCGCTGGAGAATGTAGGCTCATTACTGCCTGCAACATCTGAACCCTGCATAGAGATGAGCATAGGATATTTGCAGTTTCTGAAATAGTTATTTTCAGAGAAACAAGATGCACCAAGTGTAACGCCTATACCATACTTTGCGTTGCCGTCAAAGTAGTTGTTGTAGCTGTGTACTGTACAGGTTCTTATTCTTGGGTGACGTGAATCGGAATGGTCGTACCAGTTGTGATGGTATGTAACAAAGTTATCTTCGGATTCTGACTTCATACCCTGAAGATTACACTTTCCGTTATCCCAAAAATGATTGTATGAATGAGTAATATATGTTGAAGTCTTTGTATCTAAAGCACCATCGCCTTTTACCTGGTCTTTGTCTGAACCTGCCTGACCATAGAAGAAGTCACAGTTATGAACCCATACGTGGTCATTTTTCTGCTGAAGTCCACAGTCGTCACCCTCATCGCTGTCGCAGTTCATAAAGCCAATATTTCTTACTTCAACGTTTGAACTGTTTTTCATAACAAGACCAAAGCCGTTAAAAGTAGCATCATTGCCGACACCCTCAATTGTAAGACCGCATAATACAGCGTCTACATAAAGGTCTCCATTTGGCATACCTTCAGGGTCTTCAATGTTTCCTATAAATCTAATTGCTACAGGCGGTGCAGACTTATTGCTCTTGAGATTATTTATAATATTCTGAATACCTGTAAGATTTGTTGCAGTACCCTTTTTGTCGGGAAGTGTAACGCTTACAGAATCTTTAGTAGCGTTTGTAACGTAAATAACAACAGCGTCCGATTTAAGTGTACCGTCTTCATTGTACGCACCGGAAGATGTGCCATTTACAAAGCCGAAACCTGAACGGTCGTGTGCATAAACATCAGCCTTTGTTTCAGCAGCCTTTGAAGTATCTTCCTTACCGCTGATAACAGGAACGACTTTCATTGTGTGACTTCCTGCTTTAAGACCTACTGCATCAGCTCTCATGTAGCTTGAATACTGTCTGATGAGCATTGAATCAATCTGAACACCGTCAACATAAACGTTGTAACCCTCAGCACCTGAAACAGATGACCATGTAGCATACATACCTTCTGCATATCCTACAGAACTTGTGATGTTTACGCTGTCAGCAGCAAATGCTGTGATAGTTGTTGTAGCTGTAGGCATATAAGCCGGACTGTTTACTACTGATGCCATACATGACAGTGACATTACAGCAACAGCAATAGCTGTGGCACGCTTTCTGAAAAACTTAGATTTCATTTTTAGTTTCCTCCGTAAATATAATGATTAAAAAAATTTTTTTCGTTGCACCCTATGTGCAACTTTCGCACTTTGTTATTCATTGTTTATATTATACTGTAAAAAATCGCTAAACACAATGATAGATAGTGCTGATTAACTGATATTTTGTGCTTTTTATAATATTTTTTCTGCACAAATAATCATTATTTTATTCAGATAGTATAATTTTTATTTTATATTATATTATGTGTAAATCAGATTTTTTAGAAATTCTGTAAAAAAATTCAGAAAAACCCTTGACAAAGAAAAAATTACATGATATAATTAATTTACCTCGTATGAGGTCTTATTTTTTGCCTTGTTCGAGGGAGGCAATAACCTATATCCCTAAACGGAGGAAGTACTAATTCAGGAGGTGCCGATATGAGAGTAAAGGTTACTTTAGCTTGTACAGAATGCAAGCAGAGAAATTATGTTTCTAAGAAGAACAAGAAGAATGACCCCGACAGACTTGAAATGAACAAACACTGCAAGTTCTGCCGTAAGCATACTCTTCACAAAGAAACAAAGTAATCAGGAGGAATTTTTCTAATGGCTAAAGAAAAGGAAAATACCACTCCCGAAACAAAAAAGAAAGCCACTAAGGAAAAGCCTGAACAGGAAGAAAAGGTCGTAAAGGAAAAAAAGAAAACTCCTGAAAAGACCGCTGACACTAAGGCTGATTCAAAAAGTGACAAGAAATCCGACAAGAAAAAGGAACAAGGTAAAGTCGGAAAATGGTTTCATGACTTAAAAGTCGAATTTAAAAAGGTAGTATGGCCGACCAAAAAGACAGTTGTTTCAAATACATCTGTCGTTGTCGGAGTAATTGCATTATCGGCTGTCCTCGTCGGACTGCTTGATGAGGGTTTCCTTGCTCTGCTCAGGCTTATCTACCAGTAATCAGTAAGAAATCTAAGGAGGATTTGTAATGGCGGAAACAGCAAGATGGTATGTTGTCCACACTTACTCCGGCTACGAAAACAAGGTAGCCCAGAACATCAAAAAAATTGTAGAAAACCGTAATCTGCAAGAGCTTATCCAAGAAGTTAGAGTTCCTACTGAAAAAGTGATTGAAATTACTGAAACAAAAGACAAGAAAACCGGCGAAACAAAAAGCGTGGAAAAGGAAGTTGAACGCAAGACTTATCCGGGCTATGTCCTTATAAAAATGGTCGTTACCGACGATACGTGGTATATCGTAAGAAATACTCGTGGCTGTACCGGCTTTGTAGGTCCAGCGTCTGACCCGACACCACTTTCCGAAGAGGAAGTAAAGAAATTATTTGGAATTGATGTTTCACATATTGAAGTCAATTTCAAGGTCGGCGACAGCGTACAGATTTCCGGAACTGCTATGGACGGTTTTGTCGGCGTTGTTCAGAATATCAATCTTGAAGACCGCACTGTTGATTTACTCGTTTCAATGTTCGGTCGTGAAACCCCCACTACACTGCCTATAACTCAGGTAGTTACAATGGAGGATTAGTTTAAGGTCAAAAAAAGAAGTCCGCACGGACTTCAGTGGGAGGGGTAAAATAATCTCTTGCCCCGCCATTTACCACATTTATGGAGGTGCGAATACATGGCACAGAAAGTAGTTGGCTACATTAAGCTTCAAATCGCAGCAGGAAAGGCTACTCCTGCACCGCCTGTTGGTCCGGCACTCGGTCAGCACGGCGTAAACATCATGGCATTCACAAAGGAATTCAATGAGAGAACAAAGAACGACATCGGAATGATTATCCCTGTTGTTATCACTGTTTATGCAGACCGTTCATTCTCATTTATCACAAAGACTCCACCGGCTGCTGTCCTTATCAAGAAGGCTTGCAACATTAACAGCGGTTCAGGAGTTCCGAATAAGACTAAGGTCGCTAACATCACTAAAGAACAGGTTCAGAAAATTGCTGAACAGAAAATGCCTGACCTCAATGCAGGTTCTCTTGAGGCAGCTATGAGCATGATTGCTGGTACAGCACGTTCTATGGGCGTTGTAGTTGTTGACTAATTAATTTTTGAATGACGAAAGGGAAGACTTTTCCCGTTCCGACTTCTCAACGGTGGGAGGAAAATTCCGCTAACCGTTCTGCTATAGGCAGTGCGGTATTACCACTTAAACAGGAGGAAATATAATGAAACACGGCAAAAGATATGTTGACAGTGCAAAGACTGTCGATTATGCAAAGCTTTATGAGTCCACAGAGGCTCTTGACTTAGTATGCCAGAATGCAAAGGCTAAGTTTGATGAAACTATTGAGGCACATATCCGTCTCGGCGTTGACTCCAGACACGCTGACCAGCAGGTAAGAGGTGCTGTTGTTCTCCCTAACGGTACAGGTAAGAACGTTAGAGTACTTGTTTTCTGCAAGGAGGACAAGTATGAGGCTGCTCAGGCTGCCGGTGCTGATTATGTAGGCGGTATGGATATGGTTGAAAAAATCCAGAAAGAAAACTGGATGGATTTCGACGTTGTTGTTGCTTCACCTGACATGATGGGTCTTGTTGGTCGTCTTGGTAAAATTCTTGGTCCTCGTGGTCTCATGCCTAACCCAAAGGCTGGTACTGTAACACCTGATGTTGCAAAGGCTGTAACAGAGGCTAAGGCTGGTAAGATTGAATACCGTCTTGACAAGACAAATATCATTCACTGCCCTATCGGTAAGGCTTCATTCGGTGCTGCAAAGCTTGAAGAAAACTTCAATGTTCTTATGGAAGCTATTGTTAAGGCTAAGCCGGCTGCTGCAAAGGGTACTTACCTTAAATCATGTACAGTAGCATCAACAATGGGTCCTGGTGTACCGGTTGCAACCACTAAATATGGTGTCTGATTAAAATAAAAACTTTAAAGACAGTCTTTCGGGACTGTCTTTTTTTATGCCATAAAATAACCAGCAGTTATATTTGTCACACTCGAAACGCAAAAAAGAGGACACCGGAGTGTCCCCTTTATATTTTTTACTTATCAACCGAACGATGTGATTACTTCAGTTGTTGTCGGGAAATCAGGCTGTGTGATAAGGTTGATACCGATACACTGAATAGCAAGTGCATCCATAGCAGTTACACCACTACCGTTGTCAACAACGTCAGCATTGAGTCTGCCCTGTGCTGAAAGCTGATATTCATCAGGGTTAGAAAGTGTCTGCATGATAAGAACAGCGTCAGAAACGTTTACTTCATTGTCAACGTTAGCGTCACCCCAAAGAATCTTATCCTTGTCGCCACCCTCATTAGAAGTTGTAGGCTTTGTAGTGTTATCCTCTCCCTTGTTATTAGGGTCTGCCTTAGCAGCTTCATCCTGCATGAATGAAGCAATCCAAGCAAGAGGAGAGTTCCAGTTAATTGTAACCTCATTTGTAGACCAAGCTTCGATAGAGTCAACAAAGCATCTCTGTGATGGATTTGCTGTATTGCCAGGAACGAAACCTAAAGCACGTACATATGGGTCCTGAAGACCTGCATTAGGACCACCTGAAAGAATACCATCAGGAGCCATAGGCAATGACTTGTCAAGCTCGTAAGACCAGTATCTGTGGTGAGGATTATGTTCCTTGTATGTACCGTAACCTGTTACATAGGAGTATGAAAGCGGATTGCGTCCGAAGAGGTAGTCAAGACCTGTAGCAACACCGTTCATGTAATTAATATCCTTTGTAAGGTCGTAAGCATAAGCCATAACGATACAGTTATTGATAACCATTGAGTTTGAACCCCACTCATAACCGTTAATCATAACAGATGGGTCAAGGTTGTTCGGGTCATTGTAGTCAGGACCGTCATACTTGTATGGAATACCATAACCCTGTTCGCTTTCGCACTTCATGTATTCGTCAGCAGCAGCTAAAATTGTTTCCTTGATTTTGCTGTTTTCGCTGTCTGAGAGGAGGTCGCTGTTGAGAGCAAGTGTAAGTGAACCAGCAGAAGCAGTGTTGCCCCAGTTAAATGAAGTGAAAGAACCGTCCTTGTTCTCACCGCCTACCATTCTTGTGCTTACATTGTAAGCATAATCAGATTCGTCGATAATCTTCTTGTAAGTAGAAGCAGCAGCAGTGTCGCCCATCTTTGAAGCAGATACGAAGATTTCGCAAGCTGCCCAGTAAGCATCATCAAGAACGTTGTCGTCACCGTAAGGACCACCGCCCTTTGCGTGCCACATAGGTGCATAGAGTGAATTTTCGTTGAGTTCTTCCTGTGGACACTCACATTTCAAAGTCGGGTGGGTAGTCTTTGTATCATCATAAGGATACCAGTACTTCTGATATGCCTCAAATGCTTCCTTAGCACTTTCGAGATACTGCTTAGCCTTTGCAGAATCGTAAGGTTCCCAAAGTCTTGCAGCCTGTGCAGCACAAGCAGCATAGTTAAGTGTAGCAGCGAACGTCGGAGGCTTTACAATACGAACTGTACCCCAGCCCTTTGAACCGTCTGAAAGTGTATCGCCTTCGTAATCCCACGGTTTTGTAGCAAGACCAGTCCACTTATGGTCATGAAGTTTGTGATAGTAAAGACCCTCATATTTACCCCATGCGCTGTCGCTGGAAGTAACTTTCATCTGTGCAATCCAGTCAAGTTCTACAGCAGCTTCGTCGAGAACGTCAGGAACTTTATTTCCTGCTTCAGGAACTACAACAGTACCTGAACCGTCAGCAAACTTAGCCTTACCTTCTTCTGTCTGAATAGCTCTTTCATACATATTCTGGAGAGTCCAAATAGAGATACCGCCGTTTACAACGTACTTACCGTGGTCACCGGCATCGTACCAACCGCCATTTGCGGTAAGAGTACCTGACTTGTATGTTGAAGTTGCTTCTTCCTTAGAAGAATATTCGTTCTTCCAGATTTTCTGAATTGTAGCTGTATCAGTCTTGTGACCACCCTGGTGACCCATTCCTGTACCCTTGCCGTCTGAACCGCCTGATGTACAGTACTTGTCTTCAATATCAATACCTGAACGGTTCTGATAGAAGTAGTTCATAGCATTAGTAAGGAGATTGTGGGACTCATCATAGTAAATATTGTCACCGATATTGAACTCGAATGACCTCCAGTCCTGTCCCTTAATCTGGAGATAGTATCTGCCGGGTTTATCGTATTCGCTAAAGTCAATTGTGCAGACTTTATCACCGGAATCCTTATCAGCCTTAGGCTCAGAAGTCTTACCAGTGTATACAACATCACCAGAATTTGCATCAACAAGCTCGAAGTCATAAGAACCGCTGAGACTAATCTTTGTAGCACCGTAAAGAATGTCACCGCCGTTATCACCGAGAGTTGCAACCTTTTTAAGATTCGGATAGTAACCAATCTGGTTTACAGAAATGAAGTTTTTAGTAGCACCGAAAGTACCCAAATTGCTGTCAACAGCTGTACTATAGTCACGGTTTACAGCACCATAGGAGTTATTCGGGTCAGCATCGCAGTCGTTGCAAGTTTCACACTCAATTGACATCTCATCAAACCAGATTTCGTCGCCGTCCTGAGCGTTGCCCTCATACTTAGTACCCTTTGCGTAATGGAAAGACCATTCAACACCCTCAAGGTCCTGAGTAGGAGTAAATGTACCCGCATAAGTCTGATATGAAGTAGTCAGCTTAGCTGCATTACCCCACTGACCGCCCATGTGCGGACCCATCTGCATAGTACCCTGGTCACCATTAACAACAAAGTATTCGTTGTCACCTGAAATGTCACCGATTTTTGAGCAAAGCTGCATACCATTTCTTTTTGCCTTTGCCTTAAAACTTACTTTATATGTGTGACCGGCTTTAAAGTTAAGATTTCTGTGTCTGAACTGAAGGTCCCACTTTTCATTGTCAGCACCAATTGCAGTGAGAACTGTAATGTGAACTTCACCGTCTTTAATTTCAAAATCCTGTTTTGCAGGACTTGATTCGCAAGTATGCCAAGGAAGTGCCTTATGCTCAAAAGTTGTTTCGCCAAGCACCTGACCAGCTGAAGCGGTTATAGGAGCAACCACTCCGGTAAGAGCTGTAGCGAGCATAGCAGCAGACATAAGACTTCCGGCAATTGCTCTTGAAAGTTTCTTGTGCATTTGTATACCCTCCCAAAAAAATATGAGTTTAATTATAACGCAGTGCCAGTGCAAGCACCACGATTATATTTGAAATATCAGTAAGCGGTTATCCGTAAGGACTTGCACCAAACCTTTTACTTACCAATCTTATTATATTATATCCTGAAAAAAAAGTAAATAGATTTTCGGAATTTCGTTGTATTCTCTAATATAGTATCGCGCTTTTTGTGCAGTTTGCATAATAATAAAAAAATCGGAAAGGGAGTAAAACTCCCTTTCGTGAATATTCTATGAATTAGTTTAATATTATATTTTATATTGTTATATCATCAAGCGGAAAATCCGTCTGCTTAACAAGATTTATACCAAGCATCTGAATAGCAAGTGCATCTTTAGCAGTTACACCGTCGCCCTTGCCAACAACATCGGCATTTTTCTTTCCCTGTTTTGTAAGTTTATAGTCATCCGGATTTGAGAGAGTCTGCATTATCAGTACGGCATCTGATACATTCACGTCACCGTCTTCATTTGCATCTCCATAAAGAATTTCACTGTCACCGCCCGAATTAGTAGGTTTAGTTGTACCGGAAGGATTTGTAATATCCGGTTTTGTTCCGTCCGGTTCAGTACCCCATACAAGAACATCATCAACATACATAGTGATATGGTCATTAAGTGCCGCCTCAAGTTCCATTTTTATCGGAGCATCTTCAACACCGTCATAGGACCAGTCATTTGCTGGATTCCATGCACCTTTTGTAGATTTGCCGTCAATAGCGTCCGGAATTGAAATTCTGAACTGCACTTCATCTCTGTGTTCGCTCTGACCTGTTGGCATAATAGCCCTGCCGTCCTCAAATACGATTTCAGCGTAATAAGTGTTGCCTGACGGGTCACCCTCATATTTTATCGGTTTGCCTGTAGTTGTAGCATAACCCTGTTTTCCCTCCTGATACTGCTGTGAGCCGATTTTTATAGTAATGTCATCAACAGACAAACCAGCTTCAAGCACTTCTGAAATGTCAAAATAATATCTGTACTTGATATTTTTTGCTACTCTTGTAGGCCATGCAGTGTGATTCATAGCCCATGTCTTTATTTCAGTGTAGCTGTCTCCGTGACCGTTGAGAGATGCAGCTATTTTCCATTCTGCCCACTTAGGAGTTTCAGGCTGTGGGAAATCAGCGAGTTTTTCACCGCCGTAATCGTCAATGAACGCACACAATGCGGCGGTATATCCGGCGTTGTAGTCAATAGCTACTTCTGTATTAACATATGAGCCGTTATCGTCCTTGAAAGTTCCGTCCGGATTAGGTCCACCCTCCAAAGCACCATAAAGAACATGTGCATATTCTCTCTGCCAACCGTCATCTTCTTCAGGCTCTTCTTTACCCAGTTCCTGCCAGTAGTCATCGTGAATTCCCGAAGCGCCTCTATGGTGGATATTAACAGGATTCTTTTCACCCATTCCGACAACATAGCTAAGTCCGAGGTCATTGTCCCCGAAAGCATAATCCATCATTTTCTTTGCCCATGTATTATACTTTTCGGAAAGCTGTGCATTGTCCTTGAAAATAGTATCACTTGCAAGTTTTGCCAGCCAACCCGCATTTTCCGTATATCTGAGAGTTCCCCAGCCTGCACCGTCAACGATAGTCATGCCATCAGGAGTCCAGCCACCTACAGGCTTTTTGCCGTTGTAGCCACTAATCATATAATCAAGATGATGGGAAACATGGTCAATCCATTCCTGCTTACCTGTATTTATAGCATAAAGAAGTGCTGCCGCCTGAGTGGTATCGTCCCAGCAGAAACCCCATGTATATTTTTTGTCTGTAGACTGGCTTTCCTTAGGAAACAGCGGAATATATTCCTTTTCGCACTTGTCAAGATATGACTGGTCGCCGGTAGCCATATACATCCAGTTGGCAGCGTACATAAGCTCATCAATAAAGTTATCCGTACCCTGATTGTTTATAGTATTGTAATATTTTCCCTGTACGCCTTGGTCTTTGTTAGCGTCAGCACCGTTTTCAGCCCATACATCATTTGCAAGCTTGAAAAGACTTTCAGCGTGTTCAAGATATTCTTTGGCAGCTTTCGGGTCTTCGTCCTTAAAAACAATATATCCGCCAGCCATAGCCGCCGCCATTTCTGCAACTGTAGTGCAGTTTGTTATTGTATCATATGGTCTTTCTTCCGTATCGTTCTTAAGATTGAATTTCCTTATATATACTTCCGGACTTCCGTACCATACATGGTCAAAACCATCTTCACCGATAGTACCGATAACTTTATCACCTAAATCACAGGCAACAACATAATCCAGTCCCCACTTGAGATTTCTAAGATACAAGTCATATAAACCTGCTTTCTTGACTGCATCTTTATATTCAATAAGTCCCCACGAAAGAACAGAAGCAGTATAGGCATTAGTGAGAGCAAATTTAAGGTGGTCACCTGCATCGAACCAACCTCCGTCAATAATATCCGAAGATGTGCCGTCTTCTTTTTTCATGGTGTCGGCACGCCATGAAACAGAGTTCCATTCCGGCAAAGTGCCAGCCTGCTGAACCTCATAGAAAAACATTGATTTCTGTAGAGCCTCAGCATAATTAACTTCAACTTCTGCCTTTGCATTGACGGCTTTTCCCGTCGGAATATAAGTCATCATTCCTGCGGAAAGTGCCAGTGCAGATGCCATAGCAGTGATTTTTTTCAAAATCATAAATTTTAACCCCTCTCTGTTAAATTAGTATAATTTAAATATACATTATTTATTTTAATTTGTCAATAATATTCCGGAAAATTTTATGAATTATTCCATTCATGAATGAGTTTTTCGTTTATTCTCAAAGTAGCATAACGTATAACTCCGACTTGTTTCAGTTCGTCAAGAAGTCTGTAATAACCGTCAATAATTTCCTGTCTGTCGTCTGAATGAATACTTTCACACGGGTAATTTACATTTGCACATACATAACCTTTATATTCTTGCCATTCATATTTTTTTTCGTTCCATTCGGCGTGCAGAAAACCTTTCCATTTTTCGCCGTGAACGGATTTCAGAATGTTTTTGTTATCATGGTTTTCCGGCATGAAACAGTAATATTGTTCCTCCCCCTCAATGTATAATCTTCCGCATTCCGTACACTGATAAATAATTTTGTCATTTATTTCACATAAAAAATCAAACATCAGACTGTTTTTATCCGGATTATCTGACTTTATTATTTCCTCCGCTCTGTCAAAATAATCCCCTTCGTCTTGGTCTGGCATAATATGCCCCTTATAGTCGATATAATCCGAATTATCCCGGATAATATTACCACATCTGCATTTTAGCCAGCTCATAGTTGCCTCCTTAAAACCGCAAGTGTTCTGTTATCGTATTTTCCATCATAGAATTTATCAATAACCTTTGTGAAAATTTCTATTGAGGGGTCAGCTTCATGAAATAAAGTCATGCATGATTTAACTTTCATTGCATTAATATAACCTAATATATTAACTGCTGTATCATCTACTGAAAGTAAAGTCTCTGAAATTTCAATAAGTCTTTCACGGAGAGTATCATTTTCAAGATATTGTTTTGCTTCATTAATATCTTTTATTCCATAATATTTAGCTGTAGAACTTCTTCCCAACTCCGCAAGCTGTGGAAATATATACCATATCCAATGAGAACATTTCTTCCCGTTTTTTATTTCGTTCAAAACTATGGGATAGGAACTTTCCTGTGCCTTTAAAAATCTTTCCATAAAGAACCTGCTTTCTAAAAAAAGGAACTGCACAGTAATGCACAGTCCCTTGTTTGTCAGAATGAATAATTATTCAGCGTCTTCAGTTTCCTCAACGTCACGCATAGAAATGCTTACTCTCTTTCTGTCTTCCTCAATATTTGTAATCTTGACAGTAACTTCATCACCTACAGAAAGAACATCCTTTACATTTTCAACCTTTCTGTCTGCAATTTTTGAGATATGAATAAGACCGTCTACACCATCAATAATCTGTGCGAATGCACCATAAGCAGTGATAGAAACAACTGTAGCCTTTACAACGTCGCCAACTTTGTAGTTATCCATGAAGATTTTCCACGGATTATCTTCTGAATTTTTGTAGCCAAGTGAAATTCTTCCGCTTTCTTTGTCAAGGTCTTTGATGTAAACTTCAAGAGTATCACCAACGCTTACAACTTCGCTCGGGTGTTTAAGTCTCTTCCATGAGAGTTCGGAAATATGAACCATTCCGTCAATACCGCCAAGGTCAACGAATGCACCAAAGTTTGTAAGTGACTTAACCTTACCAGTGAAAGTATCTCCGATGCTTGTTGTTTCCCAGAATTTAGCCTTGATTTCTTCCTTACGTGCGTTCTGTACAGCCTTGATAGAGCCTACTGCTCTCTTTCTGCCCTCAGTAACTTCAATAATCATAAATTCAACTTTTTTCTTGAGGAGCTGTTCAAGTTCTGCACCTATCGGGAGACCAGTATGTGAAGCCGGAATAAATACTCTCACACCGTTAACATTAAGTGTAACACCCCTGTTTACAACGTGCTGTATAGTGCCTTCAAGTATAGTGCCTTCTTCCTTAGCCTTAAGAATTTTTTCATAGCCAGCCTGCTCGTCAACCTTTTTCTTTGAAAGATGAGCCACGCCCTCTGCATCATTCACTTTAATAACAACAAGTTCAATTTCATCACCAACATTTACAATGTCTTCAGGCTTTTTAGTAACATCATCTGTAAGGTCTTCGAGTGCAACATAGCCGGTGTGCTTTGTGCCGAGGTCAACGACAACTTCTGCATTATTTACAGAAACAACTATAGCCTTAACTTTTTCTCCTGTATGTATTTTTTTGAATGACTGGTCAAGCAACTCCTGAAAATTTTCCTCTTCCTGAATTGTTTCCTTTTCAATTTCTGCCATTTTGGTTAGTACCTCCTTAATTATATAAGCCGGAGTTGACGCTCCGGCAGTAATGCCGATATTTTCAGCAACGGGAATATCTAAAGTTTCGAGTTCCTGCACATTTTCTATGTGATACGTTTTGCAATACTTACTGCATACATCATAAAGCTTGACAGTATTTGAACTGTGCTTGCCCCCGACAACAAACATAATGTCAGACCGCTGTGCAAGTTCACGGGCATCAGACTGTCTCTTATCAGTAGCGTTGCATATTGTATCTGATATAACAACAGGCACGTCCTCCGGAATTTCCTTTAAACACTTTTCCCATACTAATATATTATACGTCGTTTGAGCGACAAAAGCAATAGTTTTTTTGAAATTTTCGTCCAGATTTTCAAAAAAGTGTTTTAGTTCAAAATTATCTTTAAAAACAAAGTAATTTTGGTCACAATGACCAACAATTCCACGCACTTCAGGGTGTTCAGAATCGCCGGCAATGAGAATAAAGCACCCCTCTTTTGTTTTTTCAGCAACTATTTTATGAATTTTGGAAACAAACGGGCAAGTAGCATCAAGCAGTCTGTTTCCTTTTTTCCTTATTTGTTCATATACTTCCCTGCCCACACCGTGAGAACGTATAACAACAGTTTCGCCGGGCTGGAGTTCGTCAACAGAATTAACAATTCTCACACCCCGTGCGGTCATATCGTTCACAACGTCCTTATTGTGTATGATAGCCCCGAAAGTAGCCACCTTAACGCCCTTATCAAGTTCATTATACACCATTTTTACAGCCCTGTCAACCCCGAAACAAAAACCTGCCGACTTTGCAACAGTAATTTTACTCATTTTTCGCCTCCGGTTCTCCTTCAGCAAGTAATTTTATATCAGCCATATAACGATTTTTAAGTTTAACAATCTGTCGTGGATTAGGTGTGTCGCATATCTCACAATAATCAGCCGGATTTATTGGTTTGCCGTATTTTACAGTAACTTTTGTGCGGAATTTAAGTTTTTCACCAAAAACTATTCCTACCGGAACTATAGGTTTTCCGGAGCGTGCCGCAATAAGTGCCGCACCTGAATGACCCTTATGTACTTTACCGTCTTTGGAACGTGTACCCTCCGGAAAAATCATAAGACTTCTGTTATTGTTGAGTGCTTCAACAGATTTATCAATAACTGCTGTATCGCCTTTTCCACGAGATACTGGAAAAGCCCCTACACTGCGTATCAAAGCCCCGAAAAATTTATTTCTGAATAATTCTTCCTTAGCCATAAAAGCGTGTTTTCCACGCAATGCACAGCCCACAAATGGTGGGTCGGCATTGGTGCGGTGATTGGAGGCAAATATTACCGTTGTATCTTTCGGAATATTTTCCCTGCCCTCAAAATGCAGATTAAAAGCTATACTCATTACAAGCCTTACAAGTCCCTTTTCCAAAGTATAAAGCATATTATCACCTGCCTGTCTTTTCATTAATAATTCTTATTATTTCGTTTGCCGACTGCTGTAATGTAAGATATGTTGTATCAACAAGTACAGCATCATCAGCCTGTTTCAGCGGAGCAACAGAACGATTCATATCATTGTGGTCACGTTCTATAATATCACTTAAAATTTCCTCATAGCACGGACAGTTTGGCTTTTCGGCAAGTTCCTTATAACGACGGTTTGCACGTTCTTCCGGTGTGGCAGTGAGGAAAATTTTAACATCTGCATTCGGGAGTACAACTGTTCCGATGTCTCTTCCGTCCATGATGACATTGTTTTCACGGGCTATTTTCTGCTGTGTATCAAAAAGATATTCACGGACAACCGGCATAGCAGAAGTCCTTGAAGCCTCCATGGAAATTTCCGGTGTACGTATAAAACCAGAAACGTCCCTGTCACCTAAAAAGACTTTCTGTGTGCCGTCAACGAATTTAAGTGAAACGTCTGCCTTTTTGATTTCTGTAGGGATATTTTCGTCAGAAATATTATTCTCCTTTATAAAAAGAGCGATAGTCCTGTATAATGCCCCCGTATCAACGTATATATACCCCAGTTCAGCGGAGACCATTTTTGCAATGGTACTTTTGCCTGCTCCGGCTGGTCCGTCGATTGCAATATTTATACTCATAATAAAAACTCCTTTACATATATAGTACGGCTGAATATGCCGTTGAAAAAGCTATCTGTAAATTAAATCCGCCTGTGTAGGCATCAACATCTATTACCTCACCGGCAAAGAAAAGTCCCTTAATGATTTTTGACTCCATAGTTTTAGGGTTTATTTCCTTAACGGAAATTCCACCACTTGTTATAATAGCCTCCTCTACCGGACGAAAGCCCGATATTCTCACCGGAAAAGCCTTTATCAGTTCACCGAATTTATGTCTCTGTTCTTTGGTTATGCTATTGACTTTCTGTTCCGGACTTATTCCGGAAAGTCTTACGGCTACCGGAATTAATTTTGCCGGAAGTAATTTCCTTATACCATTTATGAAATCACGGTTTAAATTTTCTGCAAAGTCACGCTGTATTCTTGCATCAAGCTGTTCCGGAGTGAGAGCAGGTTTAAGGTCTATGAGAATTTTATACCGTCCGGACTGCATTTCCCGAATATGTGAGCTTGCACTAAGCACTAATGGTCCGGAAACACCAAAGTGTGTGAAAAGCATTTCGCCTAATTCAGAATATATAAGTTTTTCACGGTCATAGAGATTGAGTGTTACATTTCTTAAAGAAAGTCCCATCATATCGGCACAATATTTATCCGGAGATACAAGCGGTACAAGACTTGGTTTTATTTCCGTTATTGTATGTCCTACTGATTCGGCAAGCCTGTAACCGTCACCGGTAGAGCCTGTTCCTTGATAAGACTTTCCGCCACAGGCTATAAGAACGGATTTTGCATAATAAGTTTCATTTCTGACTTTAACGCCTTTACAGATATTGTTTTCTGTAATTATTTCCGTCACACGCTTATGAATAATCTTCACGCCTGATTTTTTCATTTCATGTACAAGTGCATCTGCTATATCGTTTGCGTTGTCGCTTACCGGAAAAACTCTGTTTCCACGTTCAGTTTTGAGTGGTACACCTAATTCTTCAAAGAAATTCATAGTATCATAAGCGTTGAAAACAGAAAACGCACTATACATAAATCTATTATTCACGGGGATATTTTTCATATGCTCCTGAACATCGGAATTATTTGTTAAGTTACATCTTCCCTTGCCGGTAATGCGGAGTTTCCGACCTAACTTTTCGTTAGGCTCAAAAAGTGTAACGCTTTTCCCGAAACGTGTCGCCTGTACTGCTCCGAAACAGCCGGACGCTCCACCACCGATTATAATTATATCAGTCATTTTTTCATCAGCCTTTTCATTAATTCACGCATATCAGAACGCCTTTTTTCAGTTGACGGAATATCAACAGACCATACACCATTATTTTCCACAAGGACATCACCTTCATGGGCATTTTCTGGTAACTGTGAGCGTTCAATTTCAATCATTCCGCCGTCGGTTTCAAGGACGGCTTTATTATTTTCAAAACGGTCAATAATCGTCATAATTATTACCTTTCTGTTCTGACATCAAGATTTTTTCCGTCGGAAGTAAATACTACAGTTCCGACAAGGTCTGTGCGGTAAATTTTATCTGTAAATTTACTTAAATTCTCAATTGTTATATCACAAGGGTGTCCGTAGGAATTTCCCTCACCACACGAAATAACCGCATAATCCGGCTTTATAACATTAAGAAAATCTTCAGAAGATGATGTATCACTGCCGTGATGTCCTACCTTGTAAACGTCTATATCCTCAAGTTTTCCACTTTCAATCATTTCATTTTCGGCAAGTTTTTCAGCATCACCACTGAATATGAAACTATTGTCACCATGATGCATTATGAAAGTTACTGAATAATTATTCACATTGCTGTAATCCTCACTGCATGGAGCAATTATTTCAAGTTCAGCATCACCGATAGTTATTTTTCTGCCTAATTCCGCCTCCGTGAGTGAGAGATTTTTTGCAGAGCAGGCATTAAGAAATTTTTCAAAGTACTTTGTTGTCGGAGTGTCACTGTCATCGATATGCGGAATAATCATCTCACCTATATTGAAATGTTCAACAATTTTACTCATACCACCCATGTGGTCGGAATGTGGATGTGTACCCACAACATAATCAATATCAGTAATTCCCATACTGTCAAGATATGAAAGAACGTTTTCACAATCGCCTGACTCTCCGCAGTCAATAAGCATATCCTCATCACCGGATTTTATGTAAATGCTGTCACCTTGCCCGACATCTATATAATGTACGGTTAGTTCCTCAACGTCACCCGACAGAAATTCACACCCTGAAATATTCCATACAAGAAATCCTACCACCATAAGCAGTATAACCGGAATAGCTGTCTTCAAGGTTTTCTTTTTCTGTTTCGGTGACTGGCTGTCATATTGTTTTTTTGCTTTTTTGGCATAGCTTGTGAGATTTTTTTTCTGTTCGTCTGAGAGTCTGAATTTCTTTTTGTCTGCCAATTTTTTTCACCTGACTTTCTATTATTTTGATTGTCATCAACAAGGCATTCTGGTGATTTGCCTATAAGGTCATATCTTCCAGCTTTTCTGAGTGCCTTTAAAACTATTTCCTTATTTTGTGGGCGGAAATACTGCAACAAAGCCCTTTGCTGTGCCTTTTCCTCCGGAGTTTTCGGAACGTATACTTTTTCCATAGTGTAGGGGTCAAGCTCCGTATAAAACATACACGTTGAAATAGTCCCCGGTGTCGGATAAAAGTCCTGTACCTGCTCCGGACGGATTTTATTTTCCTTCAGGAATACAGCAAGTTCTATAGCCTCATTCAGTGTACTTCCGGGGTGCGACGACATTAAATATGGCACTAAATACTGTTCCTTTCCGATACCCTTTGTGATTTCATAAAATCTTTTTTGAAATGCCTTGTATGCCTCTATATGAGGCTTGCCCATTTTGTCAAGTACCACCGCCGAACAGTGTTCCGGAGCGACTTTCAATTGTCCGCTTACGTGATATTTTATCAGTTCACGCATAAATTCACCGCTTTGGTCTTCCATAAGATAATCATATCTTATTCCGGAACGTATAAAAACACGTTTTATGCCTTTGATTTTGCGTATCTTGCGGAGAATTTCCATATATTCCGTATGGTCAACTTTGAGTGCCGGACAAGGTTTCGGAGCAAGGCATTTTTTACCCATACAAAGACCTTTACTAAGTTGCTTTTCACATGAAGTACTCCGGAAATTAGCAGTAGGTCCTCCGACATCGTGTATATATCCCTTGAAATCCGGCATATGAGTAATTTTTTCGGCTTCCTCAAGTATTGATTTTTCACTTCTGCACGTCACACGCCGTCCCTGGTGCAATGCAATTGAACAGAAATTACAATATCCGAAACAACCGCGGTTATGAGTTATTGAAAAACGTACTTCCTCAATTCCCGGAACACCGCCCACCGCCTCATATGACGGGTGATAAGTCCTTGTATATGGCAATGAGTAAATATAGTCAAGTTCTTCTGTCGTGAGACTATATGCCGGCGGATTTTGTACTAACATAACATTTCCGTGTCGCTGAATTACGGTTTTGCCATAAACTTCGTCTTGCCAGTCATACTGAATTTTAGTCGCCTTTGCGTATTCTTTTTTATTGTCTCTTACCTGTTCAAACGACGGACACTGTGCCGAACCTATCGGCGTATTTACGGGTTCTGTAAGATAGCAAGTGCCACGGATATCATGTATATTTTTTATATCCTCACCGGCGGAAAGACATGTGCAAAGTTCCTGTATCTGATGTTCGCCCATGCCATACATGAGTAAATCCGCACCGCTGTCAACAAGTATTGACGGACGTACAGCATCGTCCCAGTAGTCATAATGTGCAAAACGTCTCAATGATGCTTCCAGTCCGCCTATTGCTATTGGAATATCTCCGAAATACTCCCGTATTTTCTGGCAGTATACTATCACTGCACGGTCAGGACGTTTTCCGGCAACACCTCCGGCTGTGTACGCATCGTCGGAACGTTTTCTTTTGGCGGATGTATAATGTGCCACCATTGAGTCTATATTACCGGACGTAACAAGAAAAGCATATTTCGGACTGCCGAATTTTTTAAAATCCCTGTCTGTATGCCAGTCAGGCTGTGAGATAATCCCGACAGTAAGGCCCATAGCCTCAATAAGCCTTGTTATTATAGCCACGCCAAAACTGGGGTGGTCAACATAAGCGTCGCCAGTCACGTATATGAAGTCAAACTGTTCTATGCCGATTTCGTCCATTTCTTTTTTAGTTATCGGCAGAAATTTATCATATTCCATTAATTTCCCTCCTGTCGTCTTAATTTTCTTTCGTCAAACTGCATTTTTGACATAAGAACTTTACGGGGTTTTGCACCGTCTTTTGCACCGACAATACCCATTTCCTCAAGTTCGTCCATAATCCTACCTGCTCTTGCATAGCCTAATTTTAATTTCCTCTGAATTGTAGATGTAGAAATCTGTCCGTTATTTACGGCAAGTTCAATAGCCTTTTCTATGAAATCCTCATCTGTAAGCAACGAACCACTGCTGTAATCGTCATTTGAATTAGATGAACCTTTAGTCTGTGGCACAAAGTTTTCTACAGCCTGAATAATATTGTCATCGTATTCACCCTGAACCTGTGACTTGATAAAATCAATAGTGGCATCTATATCCGTCTGTGAGGCAAAACACCCCTGAACACGCACGGGTTTGTTTGTTCCTATAGGCATATAAAGCATATCGCCGTTGCCAAGAAGTTTGTCCGCACCAGCCATATCTATAATAGTCCGTGAGTCAACCTGTGACATTACAGAAAGTGCTATACGGCTTGGAATATTTGCCTTGATAAGACCGGTTATGACATCTGTTGTAGGTCTTTGTGTGGCTATAACAAGATGCATTCCGGCAGCACGTCCCATCTGTGCAAGACGGCATATATAATCCTCAACTTCTTTTCCGGCAACAAGCATCATATCCGCTAACTCATCAATAAATACAACAATCTGTGGCATTTTTTTAATATCTTTATTCTGTTTAGCATATGAATTATATGATTTAAGGTCATTTGCACCGGCATCAGCGAAAATCTGATAACGTCTCATCATTTCATTTACTGCCCAATTCAAAGCACCGGCGGCTTTTTTGCATTCTGTAACTATCGGTATAAGCAGATGAGGTATGCCCTCAAAGACTTTAAATTCAACTATTTTCGGGTCAATTAGAATAACCCTCACTTCTTCCGGTGTGGCATTATATAAAATACTCATTATTATGGAACGCGTACACACGGACTTACCCGAACCGGTAGTGCCGGCTATAATTACGTGTGGCATTTTAGCAATATCACCTAAAATTATATTTCCGGCTATATCCTTTCCTACTGCAAAAGTAAGTTTACTTTCAGAATTTCTGAAAGCCGATGTTGAAAATATTTCACGGATAGTTACAGTATCCTTGTTTTCGTTAGGGACTTCTATTCCCACAACTGATTTTCCCGGCACGGGGGCTTCAATTCTTACACCCTGTGCCGCAAGATTAAGGGCTATATCGTCTTCAAGGTTCTTTATTTTTTTTACCTGAACTCCCACACCTGGCTGTACTTCATAACGTGTTATAGAAGGTCCTCTTAACTTATCTTTTATTGTAACTTCCACTTTAAAGCTTTTCAGTGTATCGACTATTTTCTGAGCTTTGGCTTCTATTTCAGCTTTTTCTTTTTTAATGTCTGATTTATTATTCGGAAGTTCTAGCAATTCAAGTGAGGGCAATTTATAAGTATTTATAATTTCCTGCTCCGGTTCATTTTCTTTATGTGCGACTTTCTTTTTACGCTTATTTTCAGTTGCACGTTTTATGTTATTTTCAATTATTTCAATGTTTGTATCATTTTTTTCAGTTTCGGAAGTTTCTGTTATGGTATTCTCCGGAGTTTCCGGTTCAGATGTGTTAACTGATTCATTCTGTTCAGTAATATTATCTGATTCAAGCGGAACATCAAACCAAAATTCCTCTTCCGGTTCGGGATTATTTTTAACCGGAACTGAAATCTCCACGAAATCCCGTTTAGGTGGTACTTCAGGGCGGTTATTTACTATATTTATTGCCTCCAAATCAGCATTAAAAGACTCTCTTTCTATATCGTCGTTGATGTCATCTTCATCAAATATATCACTTAAACCTCCACCCATAAGCATAGTGTAGCAAATTTTTCCTATATTCCGGAACGGCTTTGTTATCAGGTCAAGAAAATCAATAAGGCTTTTATGCGTGAAAAACATTCCTGCCACGAAAAAAAGCATTATTATAATTATCTTTGCACCAGTACCGCCGAAAAAACTCAACAATGGTCCTGCAACAAGATAACTTGCCACACCTCCGCCGGTAAGTTCCACACCGTCCTTGTAAAGATTTTTTATATGTTCTTCAAATCCATCACCGATAAGCGAACCGGCAACAAAAATCTGTACAGTACCACTCACAAGAAACGTCAGCAGTACACCCCACATTGTTTTATCAAAAATATCTTTGTGATTTGTTTTCATGCCCATCTGTACTGATACATATATCAGTATAACCGGCACGAATATAACTGCAAAACCGAATACTCCTAATAAAAAATTATGTACTTTCAGCCAGCCCTCACTTCCCTTTACGAATGTCATAAAAAATGATAGCACACCTAATGCAAAAAGCACAACAGACCAGAAATAATTCTTGTCATTTATAGGTGGCAGAAATTTCAGTAACGGGTTTTCAGGCTGATTTTTTTTCTTGTTTTTTTTTGCATCTGCCATTTTAAATCCTCCTGACAGGGAATTTTATGGGCGAACACCGTCCGCCCTTAAATTTTTACATATATCTTTTTTCTGATTTTTCAATCAAATCATACAAACATTCCATAGCATCACTTAAACCGCCCAGTTCGTCAATAAGACCGATTTCAACAGCTTTTCCGCCCTCCAGTACGCTCCCTACATCAAGAACAAGTTCCTGTGTATTCATCATGAGACGGCGGAAATCTTCCTCACTGATACGGCTGTTTCCAGTAACGAAATTAATAATTCTGTCCTGCATCTTGTCAAAATACGATAATGTCTGCGGTACGCCTAATACTGTGCCATTCATGCGGACAGGGTGAATTGTCATTGAAGCTGATGGCACTATAAATGAATGTTTTGCACTGACTGCAAGCGGTACACCTATTGAATGTCCACCACCTACCACAAGCGAAACTGTAGGGGTTTTCATGCCGGCAATAAGTTCAGCTATAGCAAGACCGGCTTCAACATCTCCGCCGACGGTATTCAATATTATAAGCAGACCTTCAACGCTCCTGTCCTGTTCAATTGCCACAAGTGCCGGTATTATATGCTCATATTTTGTCGTTTTGTTCTGCTCCGCAAGGACATAATGTCCCTCAATCTGTCCTATTACAGTAAGGCAATGAATAAGATGTTTTGCATTCTGTGAAATACTCTGACCGTTTTCAGAGGCAAGTTTTGCCTCATCGATTTTTTCTTCAACAATAGTCTTTTTATTATCATTTTCCATAAGTATATCCTCCGTGTAAAAATACTCACGTTTTATTATAGGGATTTTTTCAGAGGATATACATTATAATTATATATTATTTCGCCTGTAAAGTCAATACAGGCAGGAACAAAATTTTCCAATGTGTTGATTTTTCGTATACTTTGAGTAATTATAAATATATAGTATACATAAGCTTTGTACAAATTATGAATTTTCATTGAACAATCACTTAATGTTAATAGTTTAGTAACAATTTTGGTTAAAAACTGTGCTATAATGAAGTTAGACAAGAGTTGTTAACTGATATTGAATATTTTTGAGAGAGGATTGATTTGTAATGAAGAAAAGAAACTTTTCCAGACGTTTAAAGGCATCTATGATGAGTTTTGTTATGACTGCATCATGTGTGCCGGCTGCTATGGTGTCAATTTCTGCCGGAGCTGTAAATGTGGCATCACCTGTTATCAGTATAACTGCCAATAAAAAAGCAGAAGCTGAAATTGAAGAACTCGGCAAAGGCATAGGCGTGGGCGATAAGTATGTCGGCTACACTGCTGATTTGGCTAAAAGCGGTCTTAAAACTGTAAATATAACTTTCACTCCTGATTTCACTGGTAATTTTTCATGCGGTTTCGGTATTGGCATTACCAAAGACCCATACTGGCTTGAATATGACTCTGTAAAAGGCTTTATTGACTCAAAGGGCGGTAAAATTGATGTTAATGCTACTGAAATAGCTTGTACAGCCGGTGAACCTGTCACAATAGGTTTTGACCTTTCAAAACTCGACCTCAAGTATGACGCTAAAACCAGCGAATACCCCGGAAAATTTGAATTTAGAAACTACTACGCAGGTGAGACAAAAGGTTCAATCACTGTAGATAAAGTTGAGGCTAACGGAACTGTCGTTGTACCGGAAAAGCCCGATAAGCCGGATAATCCGGATAAGCCCGATAATCCTGATAAACCTGTTGAAAATGTTCCGCATAACAACAAGACCACTAATGGTGATAACTGGTCTTTCAAGGATAACGGCGACGGCACTGCTACTATCCGTTCAACTGTTGCAAGACAGGTTTCATTTGAAGAGCCGATTGTTCTTACACAGGGCTTTGATGAAGATACTTATGCATCACAGGGAAAAACACCCGAAGAGGGCGACCCGATTAACAGCCATAAATTCAAATATTCTGATTTCGGCATAACCGATATGGACGGCGTTACTATTGAGTCTCTTACAGCTATTATTGAAACTGATGAGGCTGTTGATACATTCATGTATGGTGGCGGTCTGAACGTTAAACAGGGTTCTCCGGCTGATACAGAATATGCTAAGAAATTGGCAGGAATAGAGGGCAAGGAAACTGCTGGTTACTGGTACAATGACTGTGGCGAAGACCAGGTAAAAGAATTTATAGACGCTGGAGTAAAGTTTGAAATAACCCCATCTGGTGGCGCAACAATGACCGGTGCAGGAACTTATATCAAGGCTTACTGGGAAGTTCCGGCTGAAGTACAGCCATACACCAATACTAAAGTTGAGGATGAAATTTCATTCCAGTACTGGTATGGCACTAAGGCTGAACAATCTGAAGATACTACAGAACCTGAAATCGCTGAAACTGTAAATCTTACTGGTGCTGTTCTCACATATACAAAGGAAGTTACTGTACCTTATACTGCATCAATCAGCAAAAAAGTAGGCGAAATGCTTGAACACGCCAACAAAGATAAAAACGCACTCCATATGTCATATGAAGATTTAGGCATTGACGAAACTATGGACGTTTATGCAATCCGCTTTGACATTTCTGCAAAATCCGACGTTGATAAGCTCGTTTACAATACTGGAACAAGTGTTACTGCTGATGCCAATACAGAACAGGAATACTGGTATCAGGAAAACGGTGACTACTGTGTTCTTGAAGCCGGTGACAAGGCTGAAATTATGTGGATAATCCCGACAGCAGCCGCCGGAGTTGACAGCAAGACTAACTTTGTTGACCCGACAGGTGAAGTTTACTTCGGCTACTACTATGGTGAGGCTGATGCTATCTCCATTGATAATGTTGAAGTTTATTATGATGTTCAAACAACAACTACCACTTCAACTACTACTACCAGAACTACATCATCAACAACCACAACTACATCAACGACTACTACCACAACGACAACAACAACTGAACCCACAACAACAACAACTACTACTATTGAACCTACCACACTTAGCGTTACAATGTGGGGCGATGCAAATGTAGATAATCAGGTAAATGTTTCCGATGCTGTATTTATCATGCAGACATTGTCAAATCCGAACGATTATAAATTGTCTGAACAGGGCAAGCTGAATGCCGATGTTGTTGATAACGGCGACGGTGTAACCGCTACGGATGCACTCGCTATTCAGGTTATAGGCATCAACCTTATTAAACAGACTGATTTCCCTGTTACAACTGAACAGTTAAATGAAAAATTTGTATAATTCATAACCATTCAGGGCGGACTTGAAAAAAGGTCTGCCCCTTTTTTTATATTTATTCAGAAATCATAAAAGTGTGTCTCACATAATGACCAAAAATATCATATAATAAAGTGTATCACAAATTCCTCTGTAAGTGCAGACTATTCAGGGGGGGAATACTTTTTGAAAAATTGTATTGTGGCAATGCCCTCTTACACCTATGTTATTAAAGGTGAGAAGCTCCTGAAATC
The DNA here is from genome assembly GCA_947176345.1 of uncultured Ruminococcus sp. Classification (GTDB taxonomy): domain Bacteria; phylum Bacillota; class Clostridia; order Oscillospirales; family Ruminococcaceae; genus Ruminococcus. Next base: position 49,286 of record CAMWQI010000001.1, on the reverse strand, counting down.
AAGAGGGTATCCATGCGAAATCAGAAGAAATGAAGTCACATCAAAAGACGGCTGTGGCTACTCACTGTATATTTTCAGCGAATGCCGGAAAGCTACTGAAATACTGAACAGATATTCAATTCCGTATACTGTGAAAGAATACGGAGGTGTATAATGATTATAAATTTTGACAACGCCGCCACGACTTTCCCGAAACCCGACAGTGTAAGAAAAGCTGCCCTGAATGCTATAGAAAATTTCGGCGGAAATGCTGGACGTGGCGGTCACGCCCTTGCTATGAGGACTTCTGAAGCGGTTTTTTCAGCCCGTGAAACTGTGGCGAAGTTTTTCGGTGCAGAGCCTGAAAACGTCATCTTTACAATGAACTGCACTCAGTCTCTCAATATGGCTATACAGGGCATCATGACTGACGGTGGGCATATGATTATAAGTGGAATGGAACACAATTCCTCAGCACGTCCGGCTGCCGAACTTGCCCGTAATAAAAAAATAACTCTTTCAATAGCACAAGTATATCCCGACGACCGCCGGACTGTTGAAAGTTTCCGGTCACTTATCCACAAAGATACAAAAGCTATAGTCTGTACAATTGCAAGCAATGTGACAGGACAGATTTTGCCTTATCGTGAAATAGCAAAATTATGCAGTGAAAGAAATATCTGCTTTATTGCTGATGGTGCGCAGGCTTGCGGAATGCTTGATATAAAGCTAAGCGACGGAATAAATATTCTCTGTACGGCTGGTCATAAAGGACTTTACGGCATAACCGGAACTGGTCTCCTTGTCACTGACGGAAAATATAAAATAAAACCGATTATTCAGGGTGGTACAGGAAGTACGTCATCAAGTTTGTATCAGCCGGACTTTCTGCCGGACGGTCTTGAAAGCGGTACACTTAATGTCACGGGTGTTATGACCATAAAAGCCGGTATAGAATTTATTCAGAAAACCGGAATTGAAAAAATTTTTGCACATGAAGACAGAATATGCAGAATTTTTATAAATTCTTTGCGGAAAGATAAAAATATAATAATTTATCGTAATCCGGAATCATCATACGTTCCTATAGTATCGTTCAATTTAAAAGGTGTAATGCCGGAAAAAGTCGCTGATATTCTGGCAAAACAGGGCTATTGTCTCCGTGCTGGCTATCACTGTTCAGCACTTGCTCACACACAGTTAGGCACAGAAAACGGAACAATAAGATTTGCACCATCGGTATTCAGTCGTGAAAATGATGCTGTTAAACTGGCTGAATTTGTCAAAAATGTAAGAGTTTCAGAAAAATCCAAAAAAACTATTGAAATTATCTGAATTTGTGGTACAATAATAATATAGGTATGCACATACAGAAAAAAACAGAGGGCTATGCCCTCTTTACATAACAAAAGGAGGTGTGCAGATGAACTTTCATGATATAAAAGATGCATTTTTCAGTATTCTCAGCACACTGGAGTTCAAAGATTTTATTGACGTTGCCATTCTTGCCTACATAATCTATATAGCCCTTAAACTTATCCGCGAAACCCGTGCTGGTCAGCTTGTAAAGGGTATTCTGTTTCTTGTTGCCGGATATTTTTTTAGCAAATTCTTTGAGTTAAAAATAATAGAGTATCTTCTTAAATCTGCACTTGATATAGGACTTATTGCCATGATTATACTTTTCCAGCCTGAATTAAGGCGTGCATTGGAAAAATTCGGGCGTACAAAATTCGATATACTTAGTTTCGGTTTCGGACAAGGTTCTGATACACTCACTAAAAAATGGGAAACGGCTATTGATGCCATATGTGATTCATGCGTGGAACTCTCCGCAACGTGTACCGGTGCTTTGATAGTCGTGGAGAGACAGGTACGTTTAGGTGAACAGATTGAAACAGGAACTATAATGAATGCAACTCCCAGTAAAGAGGTTTTCGGAAACATTTTCTACCCTAAAACTCCACTCCATGATGGTGCGGTTATTATGCGTGATGGCATTATATTAGCAGCAGCGTGTTTCCTCCCTAAACCACAGAATGATGCTATAATAAACAAAAAACTTGGTTCACGGCATAGAGCTGCTATCGGTATGAGTGAAAATTCCGACGCTGTAATTATTGTCGTTTCAGAGGAAACTGGACAGATTTCTGTTGCTATGAATGGTGTTCTCACCCGTGACTATACCCGTGAAAAACTTAAAAGACTTCTCTATAAGGAAGTAACCGACGAAAAACAAAACTCTAAAAATTCAGCAGACGGTGAAAGGAGCAAGACGGACAAATGAAAATTCCTGATACCATACGTGAAATTTTCCGCCGGAAAAGTCAGACAAATTTTTCACTCGCCATATATTCTGTATTTATAGCAATACTTGTATGGTTTATTGTGTCATTGACTCTTTATCCGTCAGTGCCGAAAACCATAGAAAAAGTAACTCTTGATTTAGCTATAGGAAGTACAGCCACATCAGACAGCACATTAAGTGTCATTTCGTGTGATGTTCAGAATGTAAAAGTAAAGGTGATAGGTAGCCGTACACAAATAGCCAATATTGATAGCGATACACTTACCGCATATGTCGATACAGACAATATATACACAACCGGCAGAAAAAATCTTCCTATAAAGGTGAAAAGCACAAACGGCATAGAATTTGAAGTTGATTCAATCAAGCCAGCAACCGCTGAGGTGGTTTTTGATAAATACGAATCTGTACAGTTTCCGGTACAGCCAAAAATCCCTAATGTGACTTTTGACAAAAACAAAACCCTGAACCCTAATGAATTTTCATGTGAGCCTAATATAGTTACAATTACAGGTCCTTCGTCACAGATTAAAAAAATAAGTACTGTATACGCTGTCTCAAACCGCGAAATGACCCTTGATTCCTCACACGTACTTAGCAGTGACGAAATACAGCTTTTTTCGGAGGACAATACAATTATTGACCAGTCATCAGTAAGTTTTGATACTACCAGTTTCCTTATAAATATTCCCGTTCTTACGGTAAAGGAAGTTGGTGTATATGTTCAGATTGTAAACGCTCCGGCAACTTTTGACCAGAACTCACTTAATTTACAGATGTCAACAAATAAAATAAAAATTGCCTCAAAGAACAGTCAGACCGAAATTCCGGATAAGCTGGAAATAGGAAAAATATACCTTAGTGCCATAACGCCTGATTATTCAAAGACTTTCAATATAGACCAAACACTTGAAGATAAAAACTGCATAAATATGTCCGATACAAAAAGCATAACCGTCACAATGAACTCTGAAAATATTTCAAAAAGAGAGATTACTATTGACCAGAGCCGTGTGAATATAAGCAATGCACCTGATGAATATGATTACAAAGTTATCACGCAAAATATTAATCTTGAAATAGCCGGTGATGCCGAAACTATAGAAAAAATTACTCCTAATGACATAGTAGCTGATGTAAATTTACTTAATTCCAATATAACGGAAGACCAGTTTACTTATGATGTCATATTCTCATTTCCTAAATATCCTGATGTATGGGCAATTACCGACTATAAAGTATCTATTCAGAGAACACCTAAGGAAACTACTACTTCAGCGGAAGAAATGACAGTTTCGACAACAACTACCACTACTGTTTCCGAATAGTTGACAAAATAAAAAAAATATGTTATAATCTTATCTGTAAAATTTTAATTTAAGAAAGGCAAACAAAATGAAAACTAAAAAAATTTTATGTGCATTCCTAACCGCTTTTCTTTGCGTAACCGCTGTTTCGTGTGGTGATACGGAAGAAACATCAACGGAAAATTCAGACTCTTCAGTATCCGAAATCGAAACAGAACCCGATACACAACAGGCTGAAACTCCGGAAAAAGAAACTCCGGACGAAACTGAACAGGAAACTACAGAAGAAACACAGCCGGAAGAAGAAACGCAGTTGAAAACTGAATCTGATGTTGTAGACGAAACAGAACCGGAAAAAGAAACAAAATCCAATACCGGAAATGTTTCCGCATACGGCACAACCGCTGATATAAATGAATATATTACAGCCACAACAATAAATCCGCCGTTATGGAAAGTCACAGACCCTGAAACACAAAATGAATTGTATATAATGGGTACTATCCATGTTCTGCCGTCTGATTTTGATGGTTTCCCCGATTATATAAGAGATATTTATGAAAATTCCGACGGTATTGCAGTTGAATACGACACAAGTAAACTTACAAGCGATATAAGGGCTTTAATGGCTTTTCAGGAAAAATTTGTCTATGATGACGGCACAACCATTACCGACCATATTTCAGATGAAACATACCAGAAAGCTAAAGCATATTTTGAGAGTATAGGGGCTTACAGTGAACTTTTAGACCAGTATTCCGCTGGCTACTGGTATAATCAGCTTGAAAGTGCTATGATACTCCGTCTTGAAAATCTCAGCACAGAGGGCATTGATGCTCAAGCCATTGAAGAGGCACAGAACGACGGAAAAGAAGTCATAAGCATTGAAACACTTGATATTCAGGCGGACGCTATCAGTGGTATGAGTGATGAACTTGTGGACTTTGTAATAAATAAAATGTTAGACGATATGGACGAAATAGACGATTATGCTGAAGAACTTGCTGAACTCTATAACTTATGGGCTGTAGGAGATGTTGACCCTATGCTTGACGATGAATTAGATGAAATAGATGAACTGCCGGAAGACCTCGTAGATGATTACAACGATTATATGGACATTATGCTTTACAACAGAAATCAGGGCATGGCTGAAAAAGCCTCCGAATTTCTGAAAGACGGAAAAAATTATCTTTTCATGGTAGGTTCGGCACACTATGCCGGCGACAGAGGCGTTGATGACCTCCTTGCTGAAATGGGCTATACTGTGGAAAAAATCCAGTAAAAATATTACGGGAACTGCATAAAAAACAGTTCCCGTATTTTAATTTAATGATAATATGAATCAATGCCTAAATATTCTTCTAAAGTAAGACCACTATTATATACATCAGTAGCCTTTTCCACGCCTAAATAGCGTATATGCCATGGCTCATACTTATATCCGGTAATACTTTCCTTGCCTTTCGGATAACGGATTATAAAACCGTATTCATGGGCGTGTTTTTCAAGCCATTCAGCCTCCGGAGTATCTGCGAATGAATCATCAATTGTGTTCACGTCTATTGCAAGTCCCGTCTGATGTTCAGAATGTCCGGCACGTGCTGAAAAAGTATCTGCTGAAGCTTTTCCGTACCATGAAACATAATTATTGTAAATTGTATTCTGATACGAATATGAACGGTAACCCGACGAAAGATATATATTTATGCCGTCTTTTGCAGCAGCGTTGGAAAGTTCACCAAACTGCTTTATAGTGGTAATGTCCATTCCAGGGTCATATGTTGACGGTAGAGAATAACTTTTATTCGCTATGAGAATACCGTTTATATATGTAAGACCGTTTAACTGCTGAAAATCTGATTTTTCCTTGATAGTAACTTTTATATCGGCTTTTACTTCCGAATTATCAACGCTTGTGACAGTAACAGTACAAGTACCGGCTGAAACAGCTGTAACATTTCCCCACTTATCGACTGTAGCTATTTTTTCATCGGAACTTGTCCATATTTCATCTTTATTTGCTACACTTTCGGGGAGCATAGTAACGTATGATATATCTTTTTCGCCTATGTTTAAATTCATTTCAGTTTTTGAAAGTTTTATTTCAGTTATCTTGTTTTCCGTGGTGGACGGTTTGCCGACAGTAACCTTTATATCAGCTTTTACTTTCGGATTATCAACACTTGTTACTGTAATAGTGCAAGTGCCGTCTGAAACTGCTGTAACATTTCCCCACCTATCCACTGTAGCAATCTTTTCATCTGAACTTGTCCAGATTTCATCTTTATTTTCTACATTGTCGGGAATCATGGTGACATATGATATATCTTTTTTTCCGACTTCCAAATTCATTTCAGTTTTTGAAAGTTTTATTTCAGTTATCTTGTTTTCTGTGGAGGGTTCTCCGACAGTAACCTTTATATCAGCTTTTACTTCCGGATTGTCAACGCTTGTGACTGTAACTATACACTTACCGTCTGCTATTCCGGTAATATTTCCCCACTTATCTACTGTAGCTACTTTTTCGTCGGAACTTGTCCATATTTCGTCCTTATTGGCTACACTTTCAGGTAACATTGTGACATATGATATATCTTTTTCCCCGACTTTAAGGTTAATATCGTATTTTGTAAGTTTTATTTCAGAGATTTTCTGCACTGTTGAAGTTGTAGTAGTTGTTGTTTCAACTGACGATACAGTAGATGTAGTTTGTGTTGAAGATGACGAATTATCAGTAGATACTACATAACCTGAAACGGTTGTAGATGTCGTAACAGTTGTTGCTATAGTGGTAGTAGTTGTAGTGATTTCTTCCGGATTTTTCATCCATTCTGAAAAAGAAATAGTACCTCCAGTGGAACAATATGCATAATATGAAAGGATATTTGACGCATCTACAGCATTAATCCAGCCATCGCCGTTTACGTCGGCAACTTTTTTCTGTTCTTCAGTGAAAGTTCCACCATGTGTTGAAAGATTTGAATATTCCATAAGTACAATAGATGAGTCCACAGCATTAACCCAGCCGTCATTGTTCACGTCACCAAGAGTCCAGCCAACATTATTTTCAGCCATTGTATTAAAATTTTCTGTTGTATTCATGCCGATAGCCGTAACAGTACTTAATCCGACAATAACCGACATTGTAATTATTTTTATGTCCATAATAACCCCTTTTTCTTTATTACCCGAAAAAATATATTATCTTTTCTGATTTGAATAATATTATATCACAAAAGCAACACAATTAAAAGACTTTCTGGAAAATTTTTACATATTACCTAAAATATTGTCTGATAACAAGCGTATTATATACAAATGTTATATATCTATAAATTTACATATTATACAATATATTAAAATACCGCAGTCTGTAAAAGACTGCGGTTATATATTACTTTATATTCCAGATATTTTCTGCATAGTCGGCAATGGTGCGGTCGGAACTGAATTTTCCGGCATTGCACATATTGAGCCACTGTTTCTTTGCAAAAGCAAGTCTGTCGGAGCTATAGTCACTGTTAGACTTCAACTTTGTTTCAACATAACTTACAAGGTCACCAAGCAGATAATAATGGTCGGGTGTATGCCAGCTTGCACCATCAAGCAGTGAGGTATAAAGTTCACGGAAATCACCACTTCCGCCGTCGGAAACAGTACCGTCAATAAGTGACGAAACAACTTTCTTAATCATTGGATTTTCTGCAAAGACTTTTCTGCTGTCGTATTCAGGTACGATTTTTTCGAGTTCCTCAACCTTTGCACCAAAGATATAGTTATTTTCCTCACCAGCCTCCTGAACGATTTCAATATTAGCACCGTCATAAGTTCCGAGTGTAACAGCACCATTCAGCATGAGTTTCATGTTTCCTGTACCGCTTGCCTCCGTGCCGGCTGTGGAAATCTGTTCCGATATATCAGCACCGGCAACAAGTTTTTCAGCATAGGAAACGTTATAATTCTGAACGAAAACAACTTTAAGCAAATCTTTTGTTTCAGGGTCGGAAGATACTATATTTGCTATTTCATTAATATATTTAATAATAGCCTTTGCACGTCTGTAACCAGGGGCGGATTTTGCACCGAAAATAAAAGTTGTAGGAATAAAGTTCTTTATAGTACCGTCCTTGATTCCGTAATAAATCCAGAGAATAGAAAATGCATTTAGAAGCTGTCTCTTGTATTCGTGAAGTCTCTTAATCTGAATATCAAAAATTGACTCCGGATTTACTTCTATTCCGTCATGGGCTTTTATGAAATCTGCAAGCTGATTTTTCTTTGTCTGCTTTATTGAAATGAATTTATTTAAAATTTCCTCATTATCGGCGTATTTTTCAAGTTCTTTCAACATATCAAGGTTTACAACCCATTCGTCTGTGCCAAGCAGTTCAGTGATAAGTGCAGAAAGTTCCATATTACAGAGTGCAAGCCAACGTCTTTGAGTAATGCCGTTTGTTTCGTTGCGGAAACGTTCCGGATAGAGACTATACCAGTCTGAAAGAACAGTATCTTTTAAAATCTGTGTGTGGATTTCTGCAACACCATTAATGTGGCTTGATGCATAACAAGCCATATCAGCCATGTGAATGAGTTCACCCTTGATAATTTTCATTTCATTGATTTTTGACTTTTCAACGCCCTTATTGTAGAGTTCAGCTATAAGAGCCTCATTAATCTGAATAATTATAGCATAAATTCGCGGAAGTACTTCCTCAACAAGACCTACCCACCATTTTTCAAGTGCCTCCTGCATAACGGTATGGTTTGTATAGTTGAATACTTTTTTAGCTATTTCAAGAGCTTTATCGAATGTATAACCCTCATTGTCAACAAGCTGTCTGATAAGTTCCGGAATGGAAATTACAGGGTGTGTGTCATTCAGCTGAACGGAAATATAATCAGCAAGATTGTCAAGTGTGCCATAACGTACCTTGTGCTTTTTAAGAATATCGGTCAATGACGCACAGCTAAAGAAATACTGCTGTTTAAGACGGAGTTTCTTTCCCTCATTGGTATCGTCGTTAGGGTACAGAACACGTGAAATATCCTCTGCATAGATTTTTTCTTTAGAGGCTTCAAGATAATTCTGACGATTGAAAGTATCAAAATCAAATTCCTTGACAGGTTCAGCCTGCCACAGACGGAGTGTGCCGACATTTTCGGTTTTACAGCCAAAAACCGGCATATCATACGGAACGGCTTTGACTGTCTGACCGTTGTAATTGATTAAAACCGTATCTTCTTCGCATCTCTTTGACCAGCAGTCACCATATTTAGTCCAGTCGTCAATGTCCTCACACTGATAGCCGTCAACGATAGACTGCTTGAAAAGTCCATATTTGTATCGTATGCCATATCCATCGAGTGGCAATGAAAGTGATGCGGCACTGTCAAGGAAACACGCTGCAAGTCTGCCGAGACCACCATTACCAAGTGCAGCGTCTTCAATTACTTCCAAATCTGCAAGAGATATGCCGAGTTCGGAAAAAACTTCCTGAACATCATTATAAATTCCGAGACAAAGAAGATTATTATATACAGCACGTCCCACAAGAAATTCCATAGAAAGATATGCGGCACATCTCTTTGAGAGGTGTTCTTCACGGCTTACGTTCCAGCGGTCAGCATAAAGTTCCATTACAGTATCGCCGAGTGCGTTATGAATTTCCTGTGGTGTGGCGGACTTTATATCTTTAGGAAGTCTGCCTGTGAATTTTTCCATAAAAATTTTTTTATCCATTGGTTTTTTCCTCCATTATATATTTATCTGTTGTATAATTTATTTAATTTTTTTATTTTCTTTGCCAGTTTAGGTGTGAAATCACTTTCTTTCGTGCGGAACTGCCAGTTACCGCCAAGGACAGACGGTGTATTCATTCTGCCGTCCTTGCCGATGTCAAGGAAATCCTGCATTTGTGCCGTTGCAACCATTGCAACGCTTGACCATGCACAGCGGATTACAGCTTCCGGAATATCTTTTTTCTTTTTGACATTCAGGTATTTTTTAGCGAATTTAAGCGATTCCGGTGACATGGACTCAACCCAGCCTATAAGTGTTTCATTGTCATGAGTTCCGGTATAAGCAAAACAGTTTGTATTTGCGAAATTATGCGGTAAGTGTTCATTTTCGCCGTTATCAAATCCAAACTGCAATACTTTCATTCCAGGATAGCCACAGTCATCAAGGAGTTGACGGACTTCCGATGTAATAAAGCCTAAATCTTCAGCAATAATATTAAGTTTTCCTAATTTTTCTTCAGCCATTCTGAAAAGTTCATAATTAGGACCTTTTTTCCATTCACCCACAGTAGCGTCCTCACTACCATAAGGAATAGTATAATAACTTTCAAATCCTCTGAAATGGTCAATTCTGACTATATCATAGAGTTCAGTGGCATTTTTTATGCGGTTAATCCACCATGAATAGTCATTTTTTTTATGATAATTCCAATCATAGAGCGGATTTCCCCATAACTGACCTGTCGGTGAAAAATCATCAGGCGGACAGCCTGCAACCGATACGGGCATATGCTTTTTATCAAGCCAGAAAAGCTTAGGTGAAGCCCATGCCTCCACGCTGTCTAAAGCACAGTATATCGGAATATCACCGATAATTTCAATGCCGTTGCTGTTGGCATATTTTTTTAATTCCTTCCACTGTCTGCTAAACTCAAACTGTATGAATTTAAAGAAATTAATATCTTTTTTAAGGAACTTTTTGGCTTCAGACACTGCTTTGGGTTTGTGCAGTGAAATATCTTCCTCCCATTCATACCATGCTTTTCCGTCGTTCTTGAATTTTAGTGCCATGAATAAAGCATATTCTTCAAGCCATGACCTGTTTTTATCACAGAATTTCTTATAGTCCGGAAATTTTGACGGCTTGAAACGTGAGTGTGCTATTCTCAGAACATCAAAGCAATGGTCATAGATAATGCTGTAATCGACTTTATCAGGGGAACTTTCCCAGTCAAATGAGGAATATTCATGTTTTTCAAGTAATCCGTCTGATTCAAGGATTTCAAAATCTATAAAATAGGGATTTCCGGCATTTACCGAAAATGACTGATATGGTGAGTCACCATAACTTGTCGGAGATAACGGCAGTATCTGCCAGCATTTTGTTTTACTTTTTTTCAGGAAGTCCACAAATTCAAAAGCGTGTCTTCCCATTTTGCCTATGCCGTATTCGGACGGCAGACTTGATATGTGCATCAATATGCAACTTTTTCGCATAAAATTCACCTTTCATTTTTATATTCTGATAATCTGTATAATTCAGCCATAACCTGTATATAATACCATAAAAACGAAACGAGGTTACTTAATAATGAAATTTGCCCAGCATTTTTTTTCGTTTCTGATGGGGTATTTTATCTATAGCCTTATCGAAATAATCAATCGTGGCTACACCCACTGGACTATGTCGCTTACCGGCGGTCTGATACTGATGATACTGTATACACTCAATAACCGCAAAACAATGACTCTTATAAAAAGCTGTTTTATCGGGTCTGTGATAATAACGGCGATAGAGTTTACAGTGGGAGTATTTGATAATATTATTATGCACTGGAATGTATGGGATTACTCCGGTATGCCGTTCAATGTTTCCGGACAGATATGCCTTTTATTTTCGTGTTACTGGTTTCTGCTTTGCATACCTGCATATTATCTTTGCCGTATCATTCACCGGAAATTCACCACCGGAGAACAAATTTCATAATATCCTAAAAAACAGGCTGTTCCGATTATATCAGGACAGCCTTTTATAATGTTAATTTACTTTGTCGTTTTTGAGGCTCACTTTATAGTAGAGTCGGCATTAAATACATTATTACTGCTTTCTGTGTAGTAGTCATTAGGTTCAAGGGAAGTGAAATCAGTATCGTCAATTTCAGGAAGTCTTGCACCGCAACGTCCGCAGAACTGGAAACGGTCATTGACTTCTGCATCACATTTCGGGCAGATTTTATAGCCCTTGATGTTGTTGAGTTCATATCTCATTCTCTTGATTCTTCTTCTTCTTGTATCGATGTCGTCGCAAAGAATTTTAAAGCTTGCGGGGTCATCATTAGGATTTTTATAGTATTTCTTACCGATGTCGGCAAAGATTTCTACAATTCTCTCTTCCTCATAAAGAATTTTTCTTTTAAGGTTGCTTACCTCCGCAGCAGTTTTCGATTTTTCAGCGACAACTCTCTGAGCGTCGTTGAATTTATCGATAATACCCATGTCATATCACTCCTACAAAAAATTTTTTTAAATTATTGTATTTATAATTATACACTATAACTACATACTTTGTCAAGTGTTTTCAGAAAATTTTCATAAAACATAAAGTTATTTGTGCATTTGTCACATTTCTGCAATGTCATTTTCGGTAAGCTGAATAATACCTGCTCCGGATTAACCGCAATCCCAGTTATAGAGAACGTCGCTGAAATCACACTTTTTAAGTTTTTCAGAACTGATAAAGAAGTTGCCTATACCCATATCGCCCCACAGAATTTTTTCCCATTTTGAATCAAGCTGGAGTAAGAGAAAATCATATTTTTCCTGCTGTTCTTCGTTTCGTGGTTCGTACTGTGTGAATGTTGGATAACCGCCGACTTTGGAATAGAAATTTTCCGTCCATCTTTCGTCGTCATATGAGTCTTCTTCTTCATCATAATCTTCTTCGATAGCGTCATAGTCAATATATCGGTCTTCGGACGGCTCAAAACTCATACCACATTCAGAACATACCGGTGTGTAAAAATCGTCATCATCTGTTTCATTATGTACAAACTTGCTTTTTATTTCTTCCTCTGTAACTGTTGTATCGATTTCCGGATAGTATATCACCCTGAAATCGTCCTGTTTTGTAGGATTATCAAAGTCACAACCATAAAGGTCATCACCGGCAAGCCAGAACTGCAAAAGTCCCTTTTTCGGAAACTCATCAAGCTGAATTTCTGAACAGTCTATCTGTGCAAGAAGTCTCAACTGATTGCCGTTGCTGTCTGTCGGGAAATTTTTGTCATGCGGAATATAGCCTATACCACCGACTTTACTTTCAAAAATTGACGGTTTTGTGTCGGTAAGGGTTATTTCCATACTTGATTTGTTAGGATTTTCCATAAAAACACCTCCGAAGTTCAATATTATAAGAATTCAACCATGGCTTTTCAATATAAACACTATATGGATTTTCAGCCGAAACAATATCATTAAAGTTATCATCTGAATATATCGTTACCCTACCCATAAAGACATTGAAATATTCATTTTCAAGTGCTGTATACAAAGAACTACATATTGATGGTATTTTATCATTATCATAAGTTTGTGGAATCAGTATATGAAAATTTATATTGCTAAAACAATTTGATAAATCATTCTTGCTTTCTGGAATTTTTTCTGTTGGAGCAAAATCTTTCTCATTTGTTGTTGCTGAAACAAAAATGGTAAAATAGGGTATTTCTCCCATGCAGTCTGCTATAATAGGGTCTGTATATTCATGAAATAATTTTTCGTAATAATAATTTAAAAATGTATCACCTAAAACATTGTATTCTCCATTTTCATATTCAACATGAACTTCATATATATCTGAATTTTCATTATTCTTGTCATCTTTCACCATAATTTCATATGTATACCAAACATTTCCGAAAAGAATTGTATCTGTCATTTTTTTTGGCTCATTAATTATTGAGAACTCTTTATCGTATTTTTCAGTAAGATATGACAATATCACTTCTTTTGCAAGCTCTGAATTATAATCTGGATATTCATCTTTTTTAAGTTTGAGAAACGAACAGCCCTCCAAAAAAAACATCATAACAGCTAATAAAGGAATAATAGTATTAATTGTTTTCGACGAAAATAATTTTACTTTCACAATAAATCTCTCTTAGTCGTGTAATTTCCGCTTATCAATAACACGTACAGCCTTTCCCTCACTTCTTGTGATAGATTTAGGCGGAACAAGATGTACTTTCGGGCTTATTCCTAACATAGTCCTGATAGCTCCGGCAAGTTTTCTTTCCTTGTCCTGAATATCATTGTCGGAAATCTGTTCTGGATTCATTTCAACGCTTATATCAAGAGTATCGGAATTATTCACACGGTCAACCTCTATAAGATAGTTTGGTGTATAGCCCTGTTCAATAAGGACTGTTTCTATCTGGCTGGGAAAAACATTAACACCCCTGATAATAAGCATATCATCACTTCTGCCCATTGGTTTCGACATCTTAATAAGAGTACGTCCGCATGAACACTTTTTCCGTGAGAGTACGCATAAATCACGTGTTCTGTATCTCAAGAGTGGGAATGCCTCTTTAGTTATACTTGTGAAAACAAGTTCGCCCACTTCGCCGTCCGGTAAAACTTCTTCAGTTTCAGGATTTATTATTTCGGGAATAAAATGGTCTTCATTTATGTGCATACCTGTCTGTTCGGAACACTCAAACGATACACCAGGACCGCTTGTTTCGGTAAGTCCGTAAATATCATAAGCCTTTATGCCTAAAGATTTTTCAATAGAACGTCGCATTTCTTCTGTCCATGGTTCAGCACCGAAAATGCCGGCTTTCAGCTTTATATCGTCGGGAGTAAAGCCCATATCATGGAGAGTTTCTCCGATATATGCGGCATATGACGGTGTACAGCACAGAATTGTTGAGCCTAAATCACGCATGAATTGTATCTGTCTTTCGGTATTTCCCGACGACATGGGCAGTGTGAGACAGCCTACTTTATGTGAACCGCCATTCAGTCCAGGACCACCCGTGAAAAGTCCGTAACCATAGCACACCTGACATACATCTTCATTAGTACCGCCAGCCGCTGTAATGGCTCTTGCACAGCAGTCTTCCCATAAATCAATATCGTGCTGTGTATAGAATGCTACAACACGTCTGCCGGTTGTACCGCTTGTGGACTGTATTCTCACACATTCGGACAAGGGTTTTGCAAGAAGTCCGTATGGGTAAGCATCACGCAAATCAGCCTTACTTAAAAACGGCAGTTTATGCAAATCCTCTGTGGACTTTATATCGTCCGGAGTTACACCCTTTTCGTCCATAAGATTGCGGTAATAAGGCACATTTTCATAGACGTGCTTTACCTGTGCCACAAGTCTTTCGTCCTGTAACTTCTTCATGTTCTCACGGGACATACATTCAATTTCTCCATTCCAGTATCTTTCCATTGCTAAAAAAGACCTCCTTTTATTTTATACGTTTTTTTAGATTATTCTGTAAATTAATTACAGTACTTTTAAATTCTTCTTCAATATTCTTTGATTTCATATATTCCATAAGCTCAGAATGACATTCAATTCCCATCATATATTCAAGGGATTTAACTATATTCGGGATAATTTCCTGAATATTATAAACTGATGTTCCCGTAAGAAGTTCGCATTTCATAAGCAAACGGGCTGAAATATATTCGTCAGAATAACCCTCTCCGTTGTATGAACAGTAAGTCGAATAATCATTATTATTCAAAATATCATCATATATACAGGCATAAACCCACAATTCATAAGCGGAACTGATTTCAAAGACAGTATCAGCTCTGAAAGTATTATCAGTAAAGCATTGCTGTGTGACAGAAATAATAATCTCACTGTATGAAATATTGTTTATCATGTCAATGATTTCCAATGCTATAATACTATCAAAAGGTGTAATCATACATTCTGCAAACCAAGTGCAAAAGCCTTTTTATTGAGTTCAAGGAATTTAGGTGGTACACACTTTTCAAGTGCATTCTGCCAAACTTCTTCCGGAAAATCCATCTTTGATGCAAGCACACCCATAAGTACAACATTTGATGCCTTTGAAGTTCCTGCCTGTTCCGCAAGACTTAAGGCGTCAACCGCCGTAACGTCCGCACCTGCTCCGGTAAGTTTTTCAACGATATTTTCCGGATATTCAGCCATACCAGTTATAACGGGCATGGGGTCTATCCTTTGGACAGACGTTATCAGGTGTCCGCCTTTTTTGAGATACGGCAAGGCTCTTGCTGATTCAAGCATTTCAAAAGATATAATTATATCCGCCTCACCCTTTTCAACAATCGGTGAATAGACTTTTTCACCATATTTTACATACGTTACGACAGAACCCCCACGCTGTGACATTCCATGTACTTCGCTTACTTTAACATCGTACCCCTGTGAAAGAAGTACATTTCCTATAATTCTTGATGCAAGCAATGAACCTTGTCCGCCCACGCCGACTATCATAATTGATTTTGTTTCCATATAATAAAACTCCTTAATTTTCAGGTATGAAGATAATATTTAAATCTCCGTCAACAAATCCTATGCCGACAGGCACACTGCTGAGAATATCGCTTTTTGCAATATAATCTATAACCATATCAGATACAAAATTTTGAAAAGTTTCACCGCTCTTGTCCTCCTCGTCAGAAGCACTTATACAGAAAATATCTTCTTTCGATGACCATATTTCACAACAAGCCCAGTCTTCGTCGTCAGGGGCAAATCTATCCGACGCTATAAGCTGTACGCTGAAAACTTCGTCTCCCTCATCATAGAGATTGAAGTTAAAAGCCTTTGTATCAGCCGGCATATCGTTATTTTCAAGCAGATTGTCAAGCCATTCTTTAAAACTGCTGTAAATTTCGTCATAATTTTCAGTCATATATCTTTCTCCCATTCATAATTTTTTTCAAAGATTTCAAGTCCAGTACGCATAATTTCCCTGATTAATTTTCTTTCCCTTTTCGTGAAAATCGGTTCATATTCGCAGTCCTCCGGAGTAACGACAGGTAGATTAAGTCCCCAGAAAAGTTTATTATAACACCGGTTAATACGCCTTGTTTTTACGGGTTCAAGTTCTTTTCCGACGGAGTTCGCAATGTCCGAAAACATATTCCAGAAGTCAATCAGAAAACAACAATCTATTTCTTTCTGGTGCATTGAGAACCAATAAATAAGCCTTTCCACGTCGTAATAACAGGTATCTGTTATATTAATATTAAGTTCTCCTGCTTTCTGCCGTGCCGTTTCATCCGAATAAAAACTTATTACCTTTCCGCCAGAATTATATACACGATTTTCGTTATTCTCATCTTCATACCAGATAAGAAAATGCGAACTGTCACCAAAATAATACGAATAACTTAACTCTATAATATTTCCGTTCATCATTTGATAGCATTAAATTTGCACTGTTCCTGACATATACCGCAACCCACGCACTGTGTATGGTCTATAACAGCTTTTTTGTCCTTGATTGAAATTGCCGGACAGCCTAACTTCATGCAAGCCTTACAGCCTATGCACTTTTCACTGTCAACCGCAAACGGCGGATTATGCTTGACATATTTTAGCAATGCACACGGACGGCGTGATATAATTACAGATGCTTCATCTGAGACAAGTTCCTCTTTTATGGCTTTTTCAGTTTCGGCAAGACAATAAGGGTCAACCACCCGAACACGTTTTATGCCTAAAGATTTACAGAGTTCCTCAAGATTTACGGCATATGCAGGGTCACCTTTTAAGTTCTTGCCGGTTGTGGGGTTCTGCTGGTGACCCGTCATGCCGGTGATTGAGTTGTCAAGGATAATAACAGTCGAATTTGAATTATTATAGGCTATATTTACAAGACCGGTCATTCCGCTGTGCATGAAAGTTGAGTCTCCAATAACTGCAACACTTTTGTGTTCAGATTCCGAACCACGTGCCTTATTAAATCCGTGAAGTGCCGATATTGATGCACCCATACAGATAGTAGTATCCATAGCGTTGAGTGGTGCAACCGCACCCAGTGTATAGCACCCTATATCTCCGGAAACTGTCACACCCAGTTTTTTCAGACAGTAGAACAAGCCACGATGCGGACAGCCTGCACACATAACAGGCGGTCTCATTGGAATATTTTCAGAAAATTCAGAATAATCTTTCTTTTCATTGAGAAGTTTTTCAGCAATGACAGACTGCGGAAGTTCTCCTATATAGCCGAAAATTTCCTTACCCTGAATATTATTCACACCTATATTCCGACAGTGATTTTCAATAATGCCATCAAGTTCTTCTATTATGTAAATTTTTTCATATTTTTCTGCAAAGTCCTGAATAAGTTTAACAGGCATTGGATTAACCATACCAAGTTTTAAAACAGATGCCTTGTCTCCAAGTGCCTCTTTAGTATACTGATAACACGCACCGTTGGTTATTACACCAAACTTTGCATTTTCGGAAATTTCAACCCTGTTCAGTGGTGAAGTTTCAGCATATTCAGTAAGTTTTTTTGTACGTTCCTCAACAAAAACGTGTCTTCCCTTTGCATAAGCCGGCATCATGACATATTTCTGTGGATTTTTGGTGTATTCTTTTAGCTCAAGTTCCTGACGTTCCAACGCCTCAACTATACTTTGTGAATGTGCCACACGGGTTGACATTCTCACGATAACCGGAGTATCAAAATTTTCGGAAATTTCAAACGCCAGTTTTACAAAATCCTTACATTCTGCACTGTCGGAAGGTTCAAGCATGGGAACTTTTGAGGCTATAGCATGATGTCTGCTGTCCTGTTCATTCTGTGATGAGTGCATACCCTGGTCATCTGCAACGGCTATAACAAGTCCGGCATTAACTCCGCTGTATGACGCTGTATATAACGGGTCAGCAGCTACATTCAAACCGACGTGTTTCATACCACAGAAACTTCTTGCACCGGCTATTGACGCACCTAATGCAACTTCCAGAGCTACTTTTTCATTCGGTGACCATTCGGCATAAACTTCATCATATTTAGCAATTTCTTCTGTAATTTCGGTTGACGGCGTACCAGGATAACTTGATACTATCCTGCATCCTGCCTCATAAAGTCCTCTTGCAAAAGCTTCATTTCCTAACATTAATTTTTTCATTTTTATTTTCCTTTCGTGATTAATTCATTTATAAGAGTTTTGAGTTCATCGATACTCAAAGTTTTTTCAACACTCAAAGATTTTTCTTCATCGTGGCACATAACATATAATTTATTGTCTTTCCATTCCTTGAAATCAAACTCATCATATTCATTATTAAAAATATCATATAGGCTTACAAGATGCGGATTGAAGTTAAGAGGTTCTGAAAAATCACCTACCATAACATCATAAACCATTCCTACATGACTGCCATAATAAGCAATAAGATTTGATTTTCTGTCATAGTGAACATCATATATATAAAAAGACACTCCGCATATACGGTCATCATTATGTTTATAGCCCTCGGGAATATAATGGTATACTTCCAAAGTGTCAACATCAAGAAAACTTATTCCGTACATATAAACATGAAACGGATAATATCTGTGACCATTTTTATGGTGGATAATATCATTAAATCCGTAAGCATAACTATTGAAACGATAATATTCATATACTTTTCTTTTTTTATTTCTAAGAATTATTTTTGCTCCGACAGCTTTTGTAATGCTAAAACCCTTTTCTTTCTGTTCTTTGTCATCGTAAATAGTATATTCAACTGAAAATCCGTCTGATAACTCACATTTTCCAGTTTGGTAAAAATAATTATCATTTATCACATAACGCTGTCTTTCAATAAATTCATTATATTTTTTACTGCCATAAATATTTTTATATGAAAATTTAGTCATAAATTCCTTTCTGTTAATTCGTTTATTGATTTTCTGATTTCTTCAGCACTCAAAGATTTTTCTTCACTGTCACACATAATATATAGTTTATTGTCTTTCCATTCCTTGAAATCAACATCATCATACAAATAATATCCGAAGCCTAAAATATCAAGCAGACTTACAAGGTGCGGATTGAAATTAAGAGGGTCTGAAAAATCCCCGACCATTACACCATAAGGAGTAGCCCAGTAACAACCGCCGTATGCAATAAGATTTGATTTTTCGTCATAGTGAATATCTGTTATTATAAAACTCTCTCCACACATATGTTTTTCTTCGTGTTTATAGCCCTCCGGAATATAATGGTATACTTCCAAAGTATCAACGTCAAGATAACTTATTCCATACAGGTCAATATGAAACGCATAATATCTGTGACCATTTTTATGATGTATAATTTCTGTAAACGGTCTTGTATGGTCATAAAAACAATAGTATTCATATATTGTACTGTCTGCATTTTTCAAAGTTGATTTCTGTGCAGAAATGCGTACTGTATGACCTTTACTTTGTTTTTCTTCCTCATAGGTACTGATTTCAAGTGAAAAACCGTCTGACAACTCATAAATTTCCGTTTCAGAAAGAAATTTATCATCTATGACATATCGCTGACTGTCCATAAATTCTTTGTGCTTTTTACTGTTGTAAACGTTTTTATATGAAAAGTCCATAAATTATCTCCTATAGTTTTGAGTGAGCCATTCTGCAACACCGTCACGGTCATTTTCCAACGTGATAAAATCAGCCATTTCTTTAAGTTCCGGCACGGCATTTCCGACAGCTATTTTTATATCTGATTCGGAAAACATCTTTATGTCATTTAGATTATCCCCGAAACATATAACCTCGTCAAATTCGTATTCATTCCGGAGATACTTTATACCATTTGCTTTTGAAGCGTTTTCGGAAAAAATTTCAAGATAATATTTTCCTGTATAAGTATCACGATAAAAAGCATAGTCAATGTCTCTTATGCCGGATAAGGCATTCTTTACGGGTAAAAGTCTTTCATAGTCTCCGGTCACTGTAAAGTAAACAGTCTTATCATCAGCCATATCAAACAAATCACTGCACTGCACAAACGGCTTGTTATAGTTATTTTTCCGTGACTCCGCAAAACTCCTCATGACATATGAATTAATCTCCGTGAAATATGCTGTAAGTATATTATTTTCTATCCTGTACATGAAACATTTCAGATTATTTTCCTTGAAAACTTCTATTATCTGTGCGGAAATTTCCGGATTTATGTATTCATTTTTTATATACGTATTGCAAACAGGGTCATATATGCTCACACCGTTCATGAGTATATATGGAATATTTATATTCAGTCCGGCAGTAATGGGCTTTGCTGAATATACCGACCTTGCCGTTGCAAATGTAAAATATATTCCCTTTTCTGTCAGGGAATTAATTTTCTTAATGGTATTTTCAGAAACTTCACCTTTGCTGTTCAGTAATGTTCCGTCAAGGTCTGTAATATAAAGACGTTTAATAATTATCACCTCCGGATAGCAATAAGGCTATTATAGCATATATTTTTAATAAAATAAAGTATTTGTGGAAATTGTCCGATTTTTTTGTGACATCTCACAAAAATAAGTACAATATAATGTATGTTATGCCCAAATAAAAAAACGGCACACTAAGTACCGTTTTTTCTGAATTATTCTTTGTCTTCCACATACTCTAGAATGTCCGCCGGCTGACATTTCAGCTCACGGCATATAGCATTGAGGGTGGAAAATCTTATAGCACTTACCTTGCCGGTTTTTAGTTTGGAAAGATTGACATTGCTTACACCTACACGTTCACTTAATTCGTTAAGGGAAATTTTTCTGTCTGCCATAATTCTGTCAAGTCTTGAAATTATAGCCATAATATGCACCTCATACCATATCGTCAGATTCCTGCTGTAATTCCGCACCGTACTTGAAAATATTTATAAACAGTATTACAAGCATAATTATAAGAACCAATACCAGACCCGATACTCCTGTTGTTACGAGCGTGAAAATTCCGAAAGGTATAAGCGATATTCCAAGTTTTTTCATATCCGCAAGGACGTTTTCTTCAAATGGTGAATTACATATTTCAAGGGTTTTGGAAAATCTGACCGCAAATCTCATCACAATCCACAGTAACCCACAGAATACCGCTGCGACAAAACCTACTGAAGATACAAAAAGTTTCAATATATTTCCGTTTACGTTGCTTGCGGAAGCCTCAATTTCAACATGCTGAATATCACCGTCTCTTGATTCTTCAGCGTTTATTTCAAAGTCCGCACCCAAAAAACTATGTTTATCATTGCCTTCGTCAATATCGGCATCTTCCACAAACTTTGTATTAAGTGAAAGTTTTCCCGAAGCTGTGCCGTTGAACTGCATGGCGTTTTTCGGAATGAAAAGTCCGACAACTCCAACCACCAGACAGGCTATTGCTCCTATAAGAGCTACAACCTGTGCAATTTTTGCAACAATACGGCTCATCTTGCCTATTGAGTTGATTTTTCCGATAGTTTCATTTTTCATAACTAATTTCCTCCGTTTGATTATTGTTTTATTCGTCTCATGTGATGTTTATATTATAGCAGGAAGTTTTACGTTTGTCAATAGAAATTTAATGTTTATCATTAAATTTGTATATCCGTACAAAAAATGCCTGTCCGGAATTATTTTCTATATGCACAAGTAACGATAAATTTTTATCGTTTATCATTAAACAAAAGTCCTGAATGAAATTTTATTCGTATAATTTTTATTATACGATTATTTTTAAATATAAAAAAATTCCAATGCAAAATTAAAACAATAAAATATAATATTGAAATTTCCAGAAAATAATGTTATAATAATTATAAATATACACAAAAAACGGAAAGGACATATTGTCATGATAAAAAAAATAACAGCCCTTTTCACAGTGGCAACAATTACAACAACTTTCACAGCCTGTGAAAAAAACAGTAAATCCAACGAATATATACAGTCTACTTTCAACACACAGGCATATACAAAATCCGTAAAGAAAAACACTCCGACTGAAACTACTGCTGAACCCACTACCGTTCATGTAAGCCCGACGGAAACTCTTACAGCGGAATGCGGTTCACAGTATACTGTTGACAAGACTATTCCTAAAACCGATGGTCTGAATACAATAAAAATCCCGCTTTCTGAATTTATAGAGGACGGAGATATTATATCATCATTTACATTTATAATATATTCCGGTGATGGTCTGAACATAGGACAGTTTAAAGGTGGTTGTGGTATTTCCGTTACGGAAGACTATCCCTCAGAAGACAAAGGCTGGTATCAGTCACCGGACTTTACAGTATCTACACAGGGAACTTACGGTGAAATAACATGGGACGTTCCGGCAGATGTCAGCAAAGCAGTATCTGCTGACGGTGAAGTGCTTTTCGGTTACTGGTGGGGTAATTGTTCCAGTGTAAAGATTGAAAATGTAGTATGCACCTATACACGTACACGGGAAATTCCTGTTGATGATACTGTATCAACGGAAATCAGTGAGAGTATAGGCTTTAATGATGCCGACAATATGCTGAAAATAAAAACTGCTGATTTCATGCCGGAGAATACCATTCCGCAAGCCGTAACTTTTAATATAAGTTCCTCTGGCAGTATGGGAAAATTCACGGGAGCTTTCGGCTATAAATCTTCTGCCGGACGGTATCAATCACCGGACATGGCATTATTTACAGACAATTCCAGTCTGTCGCTGACATGGTTTGTGCCGGAAAAAGCAAAAAATCTTTCTGCCGATAACGGCGAAATACTTCTGGGATACTGGTGGAGCGAACAACCACAGATTACACTTGATTCAATTGAAGTAAAATACAGTATCGGAAACGGCACACAGCCTATTACTACTGAAAGTACCGTACTTGACAATGAAGACCCTGTAGCACCTGAAATTGACGGACAGTTCCGGACACCTGCTCAGATTGTACAGTCTATAAGTGTAGGCTGGAATATCGGCAATTCCCTTGATTGCTATGACAATACTTTCACTAAAGTTTCAACTGAAACTTCGTGGGGAAATTCAAAAATTACTGAAGAAATGATTATGGGCGTGAAAAATTCCGGATTCAATGCAATAAGAATCCCTGTAACGTGGGGCGAACACATGGACGACAACAATATTATAAATACAGAATGGCTTGACCGTGTACAAGAAGTCGTTGACTATGCATACAATAATGATATGTTCGTAATTCTCAATATGCATCATGATGATTATATATGGTTCAATCCGACAGAAGAGGAATACGAACATGACAGCGAAAAACTTAAGGCTATATGGAAACAGATTTCTGAAAGATTTATTGATTACGGTGACAGGCTTTTATTTGAGGGCATGAATGAACCACGTACCATTGACAGTGAGCTTGAATGGCAAGGTGGTACTCCGGAGGAAAGAGCCGTAATTAACAAGTATGAACAGGATTTCATAGATACTGTACGTTCCACAGGTGGTAATAATTCAAACAGAACTCTTGTTATAACATCATATGCGGCTTCCGCTGAAACGTCTGCTATAGATGATATAGCCATTCCCGATGACAAAAATATTATAGTTTCCGTACACTACTATGCACCATGGAAATTCTCTGAGGGTATAGATATTACTTTTACGGACGACGGCAAAACCGAAATAACAAACAAATTCTCTGAATTAAAAGAAAAATTCATTGATAAGGGAACACCGGTTATTATAGGTGAATTTGGTTGTGTAAATGCCTCCGATAATGCCACAAGAAATGAATATTACAATTATTATATATCCTCCGCAAAGGCTAATGGCATTAAGTGCTTTGTATGGGATAACGGAAAATCTTCTGGTGAGTCAAGTTTCGGACTTTTCAACAGGAATAATCTTTCGTGGAATAATGAAATTCTTGATGGTATAATATCAGGGTCAAAATCCTGAAAAATTTAAATAAAAAATACCATTCTGTAAAAAGAATGGTATTTTTTTGCGTTTCGCGTGTTACATTCAGTCACAGTAAACGACTGCAATAATAGTTATATTATCATTGCTTTTATTGGCAAGTGCCTTGCGTACCATAAGACTTAAACGCTTATGGAGACTTATGGGCATTTCAAGTATCTCTTCAATTTCAAGTGAGGAGACATAATCAGAAAAACCGTCCGTACATAATAACAATATATCACCGTACTTCATGCCGTCTATCCGGAGCAGGTCTATTTCAGGGACTGTATCTACGTTTCCGAAAACTGGAAATATAATATTCCGGCGGACATGAGTTTTACGCTGTTCCGGAGTTATAGAACCCTCCTCATACATAAGCTGTACAAGTGACTGGTCACGTGAAATCTGATTTATGTGACCATTCCTGAAACGGTAAAGCCTTGAGTCTCCGGCATTGAAAACAGTTATACTTTCGTCTCCGCTGAAAAACATTCCGCATAAAGTAGTCTGCATATTATGCATATCGGGATTACTGATACTATATTCTGTAAGCCTGTTGTGTACTTTCATAAGTGAATTATTCAAATCTGCCGAAAAATCAATATCACGGACGTATTCAAGACACATACGTGAGGCAAATTCCCCTGATTTTTCACCAGAAACGCCGTCTGATACAGCTACTATAAAAGGTGCATTCAGTTTCTGTTCCGAAACTCCGTTATCAGACACAAAATTTCCTATCATAAAAGCGTCTTCATTATGTGGTGCTATGCCTTTATCGGTAATTCCACAGCAGTAATACATAATCAATCACCTTGTATTCCATAAAGCTCCATACCATTACGGCACGTAATATCAAGCATTTCCTGAACTGATATACCTTTTATTTCCGAAGCTTTTTCAGCAGTATATGCTATCATTGAACTATCACAACGTTTTCCGCGGAAAGGCTCAGGTGACATATACGGACAGTCAGTTTCCAGTACAAGTCTGTCCAGTGGTATTGTCTCTAAAGCCCGTATGGCTTTTTTGGCATTCTTAAATGTTATTACGCCGGTAAAGCCTATATACATATCAAGTTTTATAATTTCCCTTGCCATTTCTGCCGAACCGCTGAAACAATGAAGTACTCCGGACGGGCGATGTTTTTTCAGGATATTCAAAGTGTCCTCACTGGCATCTCTGCTGTGTACAATTACGGGTTTTTTAAGTTCATTCGCAAGTATAATCTGATTTTCAAATACTTCAATCTGTTTTTCACGGTCATAGCCGTCATAGTGATAGTCAAGACCTATTTCACCTATAGCCATAGTTTTAGGATTTTCAGTTACTGCATTTCTGACTATATCAATGTAGTTTTCCGGCAGACCATCAATGTTTTCAGGGTGAAAACCGGCAGACGTATATATATAGCTATATTTTTCCGCAAGTTCCGCATTTCCTTTAATATCTTCTGTACAGGTTGAAGCAAGCATGATATACTTTACGCCTTTAGCTTGAAATGCTGAAAGAATTTCATCACGGTCACTGTCAAAAGAATTATCCGTATAATGTGAATGTGTATCAAAAATATTCTGCATAAAAATCATTCCTTAAAGTAAGCGTTCCTCATATCATTAATGAAAGTCTCCGACGGAATAAAGTCATCATTTGAAGTTTCACCATCAATGATAATGAAATTAGCTATTGAAGTACCGTTTTCAAGCATATTTCTTATAGCATACTGACGGTTTTTATAGTCAACAGCTGTAATATCGGTTGATACCATATTTATTATTGAGTCAAAACTTGCCTTGAAATTATCAGCTACACGTTTTCCGTCTGTCTGGTTTATCATTGAGGAAAGGACGGAACTTGCCATATAGGCACGCTGTACTTCCCTTCCATTGAACATAGGATACGTTATAAGAGTTTCAATCTGATTGCTGTTAAGATATTCTTCACCACCATTTTTCTTGAAACCGGCAATATCAGGCTCAACATAGTATGTAACACCACCTAAAACGTCACATACTTTTCTGAATGCCTCCGGAGTGAATTTTATATATCTGTCAACAGTTATTCCGAAAGTCTGATTGACAAAATTTACAGCCGCCTGTGCGCCACCTCTGTCATAGGAATTTTTTATATGCTCCTGCTGACCGTCGATTATTGAAATTGTATTTGTAGGAATACCGATAAAAAGCACTCTCTTTTCAAGCGGTTTTGAACGCATCAGCACAAATGTAGATGTGCATTTCTGTTCAGGTTCGTCAAGAATAAGCAGTATTGTGTGATTATCTTCAGCGGTTACAGTAGCGGCTGCACGGGGTGTTGGTTCATCAAGCGGGTCTGACTGACCAAATCCGAAATATCTGTATATTCCGTATGCTCCCCCTCCGACGATAAGCAGACCGAAAAAAATAGTAAGCAAAAACGGTACGGCTATATGACCGCTTTTCTTTTTTGCCATAAAAAAACAGCTCCTTTCAAATAAATAAGATTTTAAACGACAGAAATTTCCGGCGGAAAATAAATTAAAATTTTTTCACTTGCAAAATTCCGCAAGTGTGATATAATATTATCAGGTACGGAAAATATTTTCTGAATGTGCTATCTCATAGCCAATAGTGCGGATATCCAAATCTGACTTTTCAATAATACTGTATATCTTTTCCATGCTGAAACTGCATATTTTATGCCCGTTTTTATATGCATAGTTTATTGTCTGGAAAGTTCCGGAGTACCTTAATTTATTATCAATAAAAGCTATCACTGCTGACGAATGGTCAACCATGTAATAATTCCGGTCACGATACAGGTTTTTTGAACAGCCGGCAGAAGAATTTTTCCCATAGACAATATCAGGATTAGTATTCACAGTAAGCAGATAATCGGCTTTTCTTTCAACGTCGGCAAGCGTATAGACTTCTTTTTCAGACATACAATCAGCATGACGAATAAACGGCATTACTGCTATAAGCTTTATGCGGTCATTACGGCGTTTTTTCATAAGAACATAATCCGCTGACCATAAATCCGTACCACCAGCAAGTCCGCTGATAAAATTCTCATATCCTGCCTCAACCGCCATATCAATATATCTATAAAGCATCAGCTTTACTGCTGAATACGTTATACTGCTGTACGCCGGATTATTCTTATATGGGGCTATTCTGCTGGCACGGTGACCTGTTATACATATGGTCTTTTTTATATCCATGCTCACAGAAGACGCTGGAAGAACTTCCACGCCTGAAACAAGCGACTTCAAAAAAACAACCACCCTCCGATAATTTCTATCAATATTTCAGATTATAACATATCCTATTATTTATTTCAAGACATTTTCAAGTATACGGTAAATTTTAGTGAACTTTGCACAAAAAAGCAAGAAAGGAAATGATGAAAATGAAACCATATTTAAAAAGGGCATGGGCTGAAGTTTCCCTTGACCACCTGAAACATAACATTGAAATCATAAAAAACCTTAACTCTCCCGCTACTGAAATAATGGCTGTAGTCAAGGCGGACGCTTACGGTCACGGAGATGAACATATCTGTAAATGTCTTTACAATGAATGTCAGATAAGATATTTTGCTGTATCAAATCTTGATGAGGCAATAGCTGTAAGAAATTTCTGTCCTGAATCGGAAATACTTATTT
Source organism: uncultured Ruminococcus sp. (assembly GCA_947176345.1). Classification (GTDB taxonomy): domain Bacteria; phylum Bacillota; class Clostridia; order Oscillospirales; family Ruminococcaceae; genus Ruminococcus. The sequence goes on along the minus strand of CAMWQI010000001.1, from coordinate 21,398 downwards.
TAGGATATACTCCGCCGGAATATGCCCATGAAATATCACAATATAATATCATTCAGGGTGTTATTTCAACGGAATATGCCCGTAAACTTGCACATAATACTCCTGTACCCATAAGATGTCATATCAAGATTGATACAGGTATGGGAAGAATAGGTCTGAAACATGATACACCTGAATCGTGTGCTGACGAAATAGAAAATATCATGAAAATTGAAAAACTTTCCGTTGAAGGCATATATACGCATTTTGCCGTTGCGGACAGCGACACCCCCGATAATATAGCATATACCGATAAACAGGAAAAATTCATATGTGATACATATAATCTTCTTGTAAGTCATGGTATAAAACTTAAACATATGCATTTCATGAACAGTGCATCTACCTGTTACAGAAACAATCCGAAAAGCACTCTTTCACGTGCCGGAATTATAATGTATGGGCTTCACCCTGATATAAGTCTTGAAATTCCAGAGGGCATAGAACCCGTAATGTCTGTAAAAGCCGTCATATCCCATGTAAAGACCATTGAAAATGGCGACTGTGTAAGTTATGGACGGACTTTCACAGCAGACCATGAAATGAAAATAGCCACTGTAACGGTAGGTTATGCCGACGGCTATTCAAGGCTTTTATCCTCAAAAGGTGAAATACTTGTACATGGAAAACGCTGTAAAATAATCGGTCGTGTCTGCATGGACCAGCTTATGATTGATGTCAGCGAAATTGAGGCACAAGCCGGAGATATAGTAACTCTTATCGGCACGGACGGAAACGACTCTATCACAGCCGACGAACTTGCCTCACTTTATGGCACTATCGGCTATGAAGTAGTATGCGGAATTTCAAAAAGAGTGCCAAGAATATACAAATATTAAATTATTTAAAAAAGAGGTTATTTAATTATGAAAAAAGCAATGACAATTTCCTATGAAGTAGGAAACAATCTTTATTTAAATCTCACAAATAAGTGTCCCTGTGCCTGTACATTCTGCATAAGAAATTCAGCAGATGGTGCATATGGTTCAGACCCGTTATGGCTTGAACACGAACCAACTATTGAAGAAATCATGGAAGACCTTAACAGCCGTGACCTTGATAAATACACGGAAATAGTTTTCTGTGGTTACGGTGAGCCGACGTGCAGACTTGATACTGTAATTGCAGTTGCAGACGAACTCAAAGCCCGTCCGTCATGTCCTCTGCTCCGCATAAATACAAATGGTCTTTCTGACCTGATAAACGGCAAGTTCACTGCTGAAAGTCTTTGTAATGTAATGGATATAATTTCAATAAGTCTCAACGCCGGTACAAAAGACGAATATATGAAAGTAACACGTCCTAAATATCCGGAGGCTTTTGAGGCTATGCAGAAATTTACTTCCGACTGTGTAAAGACAAAATCCGCACAGGTGATAATGTCTGTAGTAGACGTTATACCACCGGAACAGATTCAGGCATCACGGGAAATAGCTGAAAAACTCGGTGCTGTACTCCGTATACGTGATTTTGAAGAATAATTATGCAATATGCACTGTTTTAAGTATCACTATTTGTGCAGATTTTTTTCAAATACCCTATGGAAAAATTCACCGTAATATGATATAATATATTGTTGGTAGAACTGTTATGTTTGCCGACAGTAAAATTAAGGAGTCTGTACCTATGGGAAAAAAAGGTAAAATCATTATCGCTGTAGGAATTACAGCGACGGCATTTGCTGTCGGTACGGCAGTGGCAACAGTTATTATTTGCAGACGCGTCTATGAAAAACACTATTTCATAGTCGGTGACTGATAATCATTCTAAAAGAAAGCTGGTTATATAAAATGGAAATCAAATTCACAAAGGCTGAAACTCTTAAAGCTAAACCTGCTCCAGATGCTAAACTCGGTTTCGGTCATATCTTCACAGATTATATGCTTATCATGCCTTACGACGAGGGACAAGGCTGGCATGACCCTGAAATAAAACCTTATGGCACTATTGAACTCTCCCCTGCTGCTATGTGTCTCCACTATGGACAGACAGTATTTGAAGGTCTCAAAGCCTACAGAACAGCTGATAACAAAGTACAGCTTTTCAGACCGGACGAAAATTTCAAACGTCTCAACAGGTCTAACGAAAGACTTGTTATTCCGGAACTCCCTGAAGAACTTGGCATGGAATGTCTCATGAAACTCCTTGAAATCGAAAAAGACTGGGTACCCTCAAAGGACGGTGAGTCACTTTACATAAGACCGTTTATTTTTGCCGTTGACCCATTTTTAGGCGTTAAACCCGGTGCACAGTATTATTTCATGATAATTCTTTCACCATCTGGTGCTTACTATGAAAGCGGTCTCAATCCGGTAAATATTTACGTTGAGAGCAAATATGTACGTGCTGTACGTGGTGGTATGGGTTACGCAAAGACAGGCGGTAACTATGCGGCATCTCTTATAGGTCAAGACGAAGCACACAAACAGAATTATTCACAAGTTCTATGGCTTGACGGCGTGGAACAGAAATACATTGAAGAAGTCGGTGCTATGAATATTTTCTTTGTTATTGACGGAAAAGTTGTAACACCTATGCTACAGGGAAGTATTCTCCCCGGAATAACAAGAAAATCTGCTATTGAAGTCTGTCGTTCAAAGGGCATTGAAGTAGAGGAAAGAAGAATTACTATTCAGGAAATTGCCGACGCTTACGATGCCGGAAAACTAAATGAAGTTTTCGGAACAGGTACAGCAGCAGTTATTTCCCCTGTAGGTCACCTTAAATGGAATGACAAAATCATGGAAATCAACGACAACAAGATAGGTACAATATCACAAATGCTTTATGATACAATGACAGGCATTCAGTGGGGCAAAATCGAAGATACTTTCAACTGGACTGTTGAAGTAAAATAATTAATAAAGGGCGTGTTTCCGGACACGCCTTTTTCATTTCGGTAAACCATAGGAAACTTTTATTAAAAAATCTCCGGTATATATTGACTTTTCTTTCCGGAAATAGTATAATTTATATGTATGACAATACAAATTCATTTTATATAATATTTTGGAGGTTTTTAAAATGAGCAGAGTTTATAACTTCAGTGCTGGTCCTGCTGTACTTCCGGAAGAAGTTCTGGAAGAAGCAAGGGACGAAATGCTTGACTACAAAGGTACAGGTATGTCCGTTATGGAGATGTCGCACCGTTCAAAAGCCTATGACACAATCATAAAAGAGGCTGAACAGGATTTGCGTGACCTCATGAACATTCCTGATAACTATAAGGTTATCTTTTTACAGGGTGGTGCATCACTGCTTTTTGCCGGTGTTCCCATGAACCTCATGAAGAACGGCAAGGGTGCTTATATTATCACTGGTCAGTGGGCTAAAAAAGCCTATCAGGAAGCACAGAAATACGGTGAGGTTGTTGCAGTAGCATCTTCTGCTGATAAGACATTCTCATACATTCCGGACTGTTCAGACCTTGATATTCCGGAAGATGCTGACTATGTTTACATCTGTGAGAATAACACAATTTACGGCACAAAATTCAAGACTCTCCCGAACACAAAAGGCAAGGAACTTGTTGCTGATGTTTCATCTTGTTTCCTTTCTGAACCCGTTGACGTTACAAAGTATGGCGTTATTTACGGTGGTGTACAAAAAAATGTAGGTCCTTCCGGTGTACAGATTGTTATTGTACGTGAAGACTTAATAGCTGATGGTCCTGCAAAGCCCTACACACCTACAATGATGGACTGGAAAATTCAGGCTGATAACGATTCACTTTATAACACACCTCCGTGCTATGGAATTTATATCTGTGGCAAGGTATTCAAGTGGATTAAGAAAATGGGTGGTCTTGAAGCTATGAAAGCTCATAATGAAAAGAAAGCTGCTATCCTCTATGATTTCCTTGACAACAGCAAGCTTTTCAAGGGTACTGTTGCTCCTGAAGACCGTTCACTTATGAATGTACCGTTTGTTACAGGCAATGAGGAACTTGACAAGAAGTTTGTAGCAGAAGCTAAGGCTGCTGGTTTTGAAAACCTCAAAGGTCACAGAACTGTCGGTGGTATGAGAGCATCTATCTACAACGCTATGCCAATTGAAGGCGTTGAAAAACTCGTTGAGTTCATGAAGAAATTTGAAGCTGAAAATGCTTGATTTAACTGAAAAGAGGTTATTTTACAATGTACAATATACAGACACTCAATAAGATTTCCGCTATCGGTACGGATATTTTCGACAAGAGCAAGTATGCAGTTTCCGACGCTCCGGAAAATCCCGATGCTATCATGGTAAGAAGTGCTAAAATGCACGATATGCAGTTCAATGAAAATCTACTTGCAATCGCAAGAGCCGGAGCAGGTGTAAACAATATTCCCGTTGAACGCTGTGCCGAAGAGGGTATATGCGTATTCAATACCCCTGGTGCTAACTCAAATGCCGTTAAGGAATTAGCTATATGTGCATTACTGCTTGCATCAAGAAAAATAACGGAGGCTGCTGCATGGGCTGCATCTCTTAAAGGAACTCCGGACGCTCCTAAGACTGTTGAGGGTGGTAAATCCAAATTTGCAGGTCCTGAAATCATGGGCAAGACACTTGGAATTATCGGTCTTGGTGCTATCGGCGGAAAAATTGCTAATACTGCCGTTGCACTTGGCATGAAAGTTATCGGCTATGACCCGTATCTTTCTGTAAATAACGCTGTACTGCTTGATTCTTCCGTTAAGGTTGTTACAGAAATCGACGATATTTACAGGAACAGTGACTATATTTCAATTCATATGCCGTACACTCCGCAGACTAAGAATACTATAGATGCTGAACAGATTTCCATAATGAAAGACGGTGTACGTCTTATTAACCTTGCAAGAGGTGAACTCATTAACAGTGAAGCAGTAGTAAAGGCTATTGCAGACGGAAAAGTTGCAAAGTATGTAACAGACTTTGCAGACGATGTTGTTTTAGGTGTGGAAAATGTAATCGTTCTCCCACATCTTGGTGCGTCTACTCCGGAAAGTGAGGACAATTGTGCTGTTATGGCCGCCAATGAACTCATTGACTATATCGAAAACGGCAATATCAAGAACAGTGTAAATCTTCCTAATGCCTCAATGGTTGCAACAGGTACTAAGGTTTGTGTTATTCATAAGAATGTACCATCACTTATTTCAGCTATCACAAAGGCTGTCGGTGATGATGGTCTTAATATTGAAAATATGGTAAACGCAAGCAGAAAAGATTTTGCATATACCATGATGGACGTTGCCGGTGATGTTACTGAAGCTGTCGTAAATGACATTAAAGCTATCAACGGCATTATAAGAGTAAGAGTTATAAAGTAATTAAATAAATAAAAATCCGGTTCGTAAAGACTGTCGCTCATAAAGAAGTTTTCGCCATAGCACTTATGATTTTCGGTCAAAAGTGCTATGGCGTTTCTATTGACAATGTAACGGCTTTGATGTACAATTATTACAAAGATAAATTGGAATATAATCGAATATCTTTTTGTGATAATGGAGAAACTAAAATGGGAAATATAATCGCTTTTAATTATGCAGAGAACGATTTGTTCTCTATGTCTAACGGACTTACAGATGTACTGATTGACTATTTACTTATCAGCGGTTCTGAACTGGCTGATTCCGAAAGTGAAAAAAGAATGATTGCTTTTCTGTCTGAAAAACAGCAATATATAATCGGAAGTGGAACAGTCGGATTTGAGATAATTGAAATGCCGTGGCATAGAGATTCTTTTGAAGCAGACAAATCGTTTTTATTAAAAGTAATAGAGTATGCACGAGAATTAACATTACAAGAAAGTGTTTGGGATAAACTTTGGTATAAGCCAAATAAAGAAAATATTGACTATGCGTTGAATAGCTTTAATGCACTAATAAATCGAATGACAGTAAATGATATTGATGACAACAATTTGCAGGAATGGCTCTCTGACAAAGAGAAAGACGACCCTGTTTACTGTGGTTATCCGAAATGTCCAAAACACGGTTTGCTTATGTCATTTTTGGGTTGCAAATTGTGTAATGAGAGCAAGTAAATTCTGATTTATACGAATAATCGAATATTAACAATAAGCCCCGAAGCAGTTAATAATTGCTTTGGGGCTTAAACTTCTATATGGGTATTGACCTAAGTGAGCGGGATTTTTTTTGTTTTTAAAAATTTACGGGTTCGGAAGTTCGGAACTGTTAAACATCATTCAAGAGTTACCGGCAGACCGTTTATTTCTATGGTAGGGTCGTCAATGTCAATAAGCAGACAACGTCTGCCGTTAACAACACTTGTCCGGATTTTATCGCTTGCATCGGGCTTTATGTTGATAGTTATTCCGGCAGAAGCAACAACAGTCTTTGTCTCAACAAGATTTGAGGCTGTAAGTGTAGCATCACCGCACACTTTCTGATATACAGGCTCAACCATTTTAACACGTTCTTCTGGAATACCTATATCTGTAAGAATATCTTTCAGTTTTGAGTTATCAATAACTGCTGTGTCTGTTTCGTCCTTATTTTCCTCAACGACTTCCTGAATTTTTTCATTCACGGTTTTTATAACCATATAATCCAAATCGTCACCGACTACATCTTTTAATATAGACTGAAAACTTGCCTTTTCGTTTTCGGCGGACATAACAAACGTACAGCCTAAAACATTTTCAATCATAGAAATATTAGGGTCACTGGATTTTTTCGCATAATACATAATGTGATTAACGTCTGTACTTCTGTTGCTGAAAACCGGATATAAAAAGCCGTCGCTTGCGGACTTGCTTATAATAAGTTCCGTGTTAAGTTTCTTGACAATTTCGTTATTGAAAGAATCAAACACAAAGCCGTCTGTGCCTGTAGTCACGGGACATATAGCGGTTAATATGTATCTGTAGATTTCGTCTTCACCATCGGCGAAATCATCGTTTTTATCCTTACGCCTTACAGTATAACAGCAGTATGCGGTAATAAGTGCATAATTTCCGGCATAGACAAGATTTTCAGCAATATGATTTACATAATTTTCACACGCCTGCTCATCTTTGAGTTCAGATTTAAGGAGCTTGTATAATATATCCTGTGGCTTGCCCTCATTGTAGGCTTCATTCGGAAACTCATACTCCACAAAAGCCTTGCCCACGTTGGTATTGAGAACTTTTTTCAGTGTTTCTGTGTAGACATCATGTTCTTCCTGCTCCATAGTGAGACAGGAACTCACATTATTGTAACGGACGTTTTTTTCTGCATCAACAAAAGCCGTAAGCACCCTTTCCATTACGAAAAAACCGCTCTTGTCGGAAAAATTCTTTTTGATTTCTGCTGTTTCTTTTTTATTCATAGCAATTTCCTTTCTTTACAGATGTATATATATTATAACTCATTTACAAAAAAATTGCAAGCGGAATACTTGTACTTAAAGCTGAATATAATTTCATAAAGCTATTTTCAAGGAGGCTGTATATGGATTTAAGAATAAACAGGGAAACAGTACCCGTCAGCGAAAACATCTTTGACGGTGTACAGGAACAGGGTGTGGAACTTGATTATATTCTCCCCGACTACTACCCCGATATTTTCAGACTTGTACGCTGTGAGGTCATTCCGGTAATCTGTGGTTACTCAATAAATGGTGATAAACTTTCCTATGAAATCAGATGCGACATAAAAATTCTCTATTGCAGTGAATCCGGCAATTCCCTACAGTGTGTGACACAAAGACAGAATTTTTCAAAGACTGTTGAGTTAGGCAGAAGCGGTGAAAATCTTACCGCAAGGCTTACACCTAAGACAGACCATATAAATTTCCGTGCGGTAAACAAACGCCGTCTTGATGTAAGAGGTGCAGTTTCTGTAAAAATTTCCGTGAACGGTGAAACAAATCAGGAAGTTATTTCTGATGCATTCGGAATGAATATTCAGATTAAAAAAACTCCTGTGCGTTTTGCATCGAAAAAAATAACTGCTGAAAAAACTTTACAGCTAAGTGAGGATATAGAAATTTCCCCGACACAACCGACGGTAAACAGCATAATAAATATACGCTGTACTGTTCCGGAGTGTGAAAAGAAAATGATTTCCGGCAAACTGCTTGCAAAAGGTTCAGCAGAACTTAAAATATTATACTCCTGTGACAAGGACGGTGGTGCTATAGAACCGATTTCATTTTCAATGCCATTCAGTCAGATTATTGACATTGATGGCATAGATGATACTTTCGACTGCACTATAACTCCGGAAGTCGTAAGCTGTGACATCACCCCCACCGCCGATAAGAACTCCGAAAACCGTATTATAAAATGCGAGATAGAGTTAAGGCTTATATGCTGTGCCGTCAAGACAGCCTCTGTCATGCTTGGCACGGACGCTTTTTCAACTGTATATCCATGCAGTGTTACAGTATCGCAGGTAAAGGCTGAACAGATACCTGTTATTTATGAAGAAAGTTTCAGGCATTCCGCAAAAATCAGCGAGGGTGACAGCGTTCCACAGACTATATATTCAATGTGGTGTACTCCTAAAAATATAAACACGAGACTTTCCGACGACGGAAAAGCAGTAATTATAAGTGGTATGCTGTCTTATTCAATGGCTTCACGTGACAATGCCGGAATGATTATCATGCCGGATAAAGATGAGGCTTTTGAGGAAACTATAAATCTTCCCGACAATATAGCTGGCTGTACCGTATCCGCTGAAATTGCTATAAGGGACGTTTCATATAATATATCATCAGAAGGTATATTGTCCGCAAAGTCCGATATATCTGCAAAAATTTCAGTTTATAGTTGTTCATCAATAAATGCACTCACAGATATAACAGTTGATGAGTCTGTAAAAAAACAGCGTGACGGGGATTATGCCATAAAGTTATATTTTGGTGTCGAAAATGAAGAAGTATGGGATATTGCAAAACGCTACAGCACAAGTGTCAATGCCGTGATAGAGGAAAATGACCTTTCCGGTGAACGCCTTGAATCCGGCGGAATGTTGCTGATACCGATTGTCACATGATAAAGGAGAATAGCATGGTTAAAGATATTTACACTAATATCGCCGAAAGAACTAATGGTGATATTTATATAGGCGTTGTAGGACCTGTACGTACCGGAAAATCTACTTTTATAAAACGTTTTATGGAATCGCTTGTAATTCCGAATATAACAAGCGAATTTAAACGTGAACGTGCCGTTGACGAACTGCCACAGTCCGCCGCCGGAAAAACTATCATGACTACTGAACCGAAATTCATTCCGGAAGATGCCGTTGAAGTAAGTATAGGCAACGGTGCAACAATGAATGTACGCCTGATAGACTGTGTGGGCTATATCGTGCCGAGTTCTTTAGGCTACATAGAGAATGAAATGCCCCGTATGGTCATGACATCATGGTTTGATGAGGAAATACCTTTTAATATGGCTGCTGAAATAGGCACACAGAAAGTTATCACCGACCATTCAACTATAGGTCTTGTTGTAACTACTGACGGTACAATTTCGGATATACCACGTGCCGAATATGAAGAATGTGAAGAACGTGTTATTCGCGAACTCAAAGAATTAGGCAAGCCGTTTGTAGTAATAATGAATACTGTCAATCCGTCGTCACAAGAGGCTAAAAATTTAGCATCACGCCTTACAGACAGATATGATACTAAAGTTATTCCGGTAAGCTGTCTTGACCTCGACGAAAACGACATAAGGGAAATAATGCAGGAAATATTATTCTCGTTTCCTATAAAGGAAATAAATATCCGGACTGCACGGTGGATAAATTCCCTTGAAAAAGGTCACTGGTTGAAAACTGAAATTCTTGATTGTATAAGAAATTCTGCAAAAGATATAAAGCTTGTCCGTGAAGTTAAGATGGCAGTTGAAGCAATGTCACAGTGTCCACATATCATAAATGCTGAAATTTCCGCTATGGATTTAGGAAGTGGTTCAGTTACCATTACCGCCGAACTCGACAGCAGTCTTTTTTATAAAATTCTCGGTGAGGCAACCGGAATTGAAATCGAAAGTGAAAGCGATTTAATGCCCTTGCTTATGGAACTGAATGACATTCGCCGAAAATATCAGCGGATAGAGCCGGCACTTGCGGAAGTAGAGGCTACTGGCTATGGAATAGTTATGCCAGAAATTGAGGAACTCACACTGGAAGAACCTAAAATAATAAAACAGGGTGGAAAATATGGTGTTAAACTCAAAGCAACTGCACCGTCACTGCACATCATGAAAGCAAATATTAATACTACTGTAAGTCCAATTGTTGGCACAGAAAAACAGTCGGAGGAGCTTATTATGTATCTGCTTGACGGTTTCGACGATAATCCCGCTAAAATATGGGAGAGTAATATTTTCGGAAAATCTCTTCATGAATTAGTAAATGAGGGTCTGCATAACAAGCTTTTCAAGATGCCTGTTGATGCAAGACTTAAATTACAGGAAACACTCGAACGTGTAATAAATGAGGGTTGTTCGGGACTAATATGTTTTATACTATGAATTGCATGAAAAAATCCGGCTGATACGTTCAGCCGGAAATTTTTTTACTTGATGTCATGTACCATTTTCAGTGCGGAATTGATAGTTTCTTCTTTTATTCCGGTCTTTTTTGAAACGACTTCTACTACTTTCTTTTCCTGACCGCTTTTTTCAAGTTCATTAAGAGCCTTCTGACCTGCTTTTACAACCTTATCTAATGGAATATCTGGTAACTTTGCCATGTATCTTCCCTCCAAAGTAATTGATAACTATATTATAATGTATATTTTACTAAATGTCAATATACGCATAAAAAACCGCACTCATAATAGTACGGTTTTTTATATTGCCCGAAAACTGTTTATTCACTTTCTGCTGTCAATTTTTTCCCTTACCAAACAAGCAGATTTCTGCACTCATATAGGTGCAATTATATTATAAAACAAATTTATAATAATGTCAATACTTTTTTTGATTTAAAAAGTAAAGAGATTACAAGAGAGGATTTGTTTATAATGAATAAAAAAATTGAATTACAGGTAGGAAATAATATACGTCATTTACGTGAAAAAAGCGGAAAAACACAGGAATATCTTGCCGGACAGTTACAGCTTAACGGGTGCGACATTACAAGAAGTGCAGTAGCAAAAATTGAAGTCGGACAACGCCATTTATATCCGGACGAAATAATCCTTATCAAAAAAATTCTCAACGTCTCATATGAAGAAATTTTCAGTATTCCGGAATAATTTTATCAGACTATACAGATAATTTTTCTATTGACAAAATATAACATCGGGGTTATAATTAAGTTGGAGTATTATAAATTCATACTCTTTATTTTAATTCTATATTTAATGGAGGAATTATGGACATTATCATTGTAGGCTGCGGAAAAGTCGGCAGCACCCTTGCGGACGTTCTCAGCGACGAACACAATGTTACAGTAATTGATACTAATGAGGGAACTATTGAAAGCGTTGTGAATGACCATGATGTTATGGGAATTACCGGAAACTGTCTACAGACAAGTATTCTGAAAGAGGCAAACGTTGACAAGACGGATATTTTTATTGCCGTGACAAATTCTGATGAGGTGAATATACTTTCTTGTCTTATTGCAAAGGAACTGAAAGCCCGTCACTGCATAGCGCGTGTGCGTAATCCGGAGTTTGATAAACAACTTGTATTCATGCGTGAAAATCTAAAAATCAGCATGATGGTTAATCCCGACTACAATGCCGCCAACGAAATAGCAAAAGTCTTGCGTTATCCGGAGGCTATCAATATCGAATCATTCGCAAAGGGTCGTGTTGATTTGGCTGAAATCAGAATAACAAGCGGAAGTATTCTTGATGGTGTTGTATTAAATCATCTTTCCAGACGGCTCCGCCTTGACGTTCTTATATGTGCGGTACAGCGTGACAAGGAGATTATTATTCCGGATGGTAATTTCATGCTTAAAGCAGGCGACAAAATCCATATGACTGCCTCACATAGTGCTATGGTTAAATTTTTCAAGAGTATCAGTGCCGCTTATCGTGAAAAGCGTGTCAAGTCTGCTGTACTCATAGGTGGCGGACGTGTAGCATATCACCTTGCACAGCAGTTAATTGAAATGGGCATAAAAGTAAAGATTATTGAAATCGACTATAACAGGTGTCTTGAATTAAGTCAGAAACTTAACAAGGTAAATATTTCATGTGCCGACGGTACAGACCATGATGTACTTGTTGAAGAACGTGTTTACGATGCCGATGCTGTTGTTACGCTTACGGGAATTGACGAGGAAAATATTTTACTTTCACTGCTTGCCAAAAATAACGGCGTTGAAAAAGTCGTTACTAAAGTAAACAGAATGAATTTAATACAGCTTTCCGACACACTTTCACTTGACAGCATTATTTCACCAAAATCAATAACTGTCAATCAGATTTTACAGTATGTCCGTGCAAAACAGAATGCCAAAGGAAACAATATAACTACACTTTACCGCCTTGTAAATGACAGACTGGAGGCTATTGAATTTGTTATCCGTGATGACAAACCATATCTCAATACTCCCCTGAAAAAACTTAAACTCAAAAAGGGTATACTCATTGCAAGCATAGTAAGAGGCAATGAATTAATTATCCCTAAGGGTGATGACTGTCTGAAACTCAATGACAGTGTTGTTATAATCACAACAACAAAGGGTTTCAGTGACCTTAAAAATATTTTTGAATAAAGGGAGTTTCAGTACAAAGATATGAACTACAGAATGATTTTATATATCATGGGACAAATTCTAAAAGGCGTGGGACTTTTCATGCTTTTACCCATAGTAGTGGGATTCATTTATAATGAAGAACACGTTGTTTCGTCATTCGGAATACCATTTGCAATAATCATGATTATTTCATTTGCCCTTACAATAAAAAAACCTAAAGACAATTCAATTTTTTCAATGGAGGGTTTTGTAAGCGTTGCGGCGTCATGGATTATGATGTCAGTGATAGGTGCTGTGCCGTTTGTCATATCCGGTGAAATACCGGATTTTACGGACGCACTGTTTGAAACAGTTTCCGGATTTACAACAACAGGTGCTACAATATTAAGTGACGTTGAATCAATGTCAAAATCATGCCTTTTCTGGAGAGCTTTTACCCACTGGATAGGCGGTATGGGAATACTTATGTTTGTGCTTGCCATCATGTCAAGCAATGATGCCAGAACCATGCATATGATGAGAGCTGAATGTGCTGGACCAAAAGCCGGAAAACTTGTCTCAAAATCAAGATTTTCCGCACGTATTCTTTATGGTATATATATATCGCTTACAGTACTTGAAATGATAATGCTTCTTTTAGGCGGAATGCCTCTCTATGATGCCATAATTCATGCCTGCTCCTCTGCCGGTACAGGTGGATTTTCCATATGGGGAGACAGCATAGCACATTACAACAGCTTATACATTGAAATGGTCATTGCAGTATTCATAATACTTTTCGGCATTAATTTCAACTTATATTATTATATTTTAATAAAAAAGTTTTCGCTTGCCTTCAAAAATGAGGAAGTAAGAACCTATTTCGGTGTAATAATTACTGCAACAGTCATAATCACACTTAATACAATGAAAATCTTTAATACAACCAGTGAGGCTTTAAGACATTCATTCTTTATGGTGGCATCAACTATAACATCAGCCGGATTTGCCACAACTGATACTTCACAGTTTCCGATATTTTCACAGACAATTCTTACACTGCTTATGTTTGTGGGTTCTTGTGCCGGCTCAACCGGTGGCGGTATGAAAGTTTCAAGAATATTGATACTTTTCAAAACAGGCATAAAAGAATTAAAATATATAGTAAATCCCCGTGCGGTTGCCACCGTTAAAATGGACGGAAAACCCGTTGAAAATGACGTTGTACGTGGTGTTTCGTCGTATTTTATACTTTTCATGATGATACTTGCATTTTCACTTCTGCTTATCACACTTGACAACTATTCAATTGAAGAATCTGCATCAGCCGTCATAACGTGCATGAATAATATCGGTTTCGGTGTGGGACGTTTCAGTACAGCCGGAAATTTAGGTGATCTAAATACTTTTTCAAAAATAGTCCTGTCATTTGATATGCTTATAGGCAGACTTGAAATATATCCGCTTATCATGCTTTTCGCTGTGAAAAAGCATTGATTTTAAAATCTTAATTTCTTAAAGGAGGTTTTTATGAAAACAAAACCAAACAGAATATTATCTATTTTCATGAGTATGCTTATGGTGTTTACGTGCATAACATCGGCAAGCGTACAGGCGGTAGTACAAAAAATGATATTAAAGTTTAATACCATTGACGTTTCAGCCGGACAGGATATACAATTTGACATAATTACAGCAGGTGATGTAAAAGCAATAAAGAAAATTACAAATGCTGTTATTACCATTCCGGACGGCTTTACAGTAACTGGTATGTCCGATACTTCACCGGCATTCAACGGCACAGTAACTCACAGTGTAAGCGGAAATTATCTCAATTTTTCCATTGCAAGTAACGGAATAGTCGGCGACAGTGACGTTGTAGCCTCAATCTATATGCACGTTAATGAAAACTGTGAACAAAAAAATTATATGTTTCAGTGGACAACTAATGCAGTTTCTTGTATCCTTGCAGACGGAAACAGTTATACACCACAGTTTAATTTCGGTATTATAAGAGTTGGTGACACCGGAAGCGTACAAAATACTACAACTTCTGCTACTACATCAACGACCACAACGACAACCACAACTACTACCGCTAAAAAATATATATACAGCATTAACTTTGTTGATGAAGAAACAAATCAGGGTGTTTCCGGTGTAAGATATAACATAGTATCATACTATGCACTTGACCCCGCCCACGTTGTACAGACTTCCGGCGAAAATCCTAAGTCATTTGAATTTATATCCGATACCGCATATGTTGAACTCATAACACTCGAAAACGCTTTACCGGACGGCTACTACACTTCCGACGGTGCTGAACGCTGGGAACTCTCCGCTGAAAATCCCGATTTGACAGTATATCTCCGCAAGGCTGAAAATACTACAACCACAGAAACAACAATGACTACCGCAACAACAACTACTACAACCACAGTATCCACATATTTTGAAATATTCATTGACTCATATCCGACAAAAACTGCTTATACAGTCGGCGAGGAGTTAGACCTTTCAGGCGGTAAATTCCATTTTGCAGGCGCAACCGCATACGGAAGAATTCCGAGCTTTATGCACTCTATGCCTGACGATGAAAATGTTGATACTTCTGAATTTGACAGCACTAAAGCAGGAACTTACAGAATTTACATAAGAATGAGTTATGAAAATATGTCAGATGAAAAATACTTTGAAGTAACTGTAACTGATAATACTGAAACTCTTAATCTCGGCGATATAAATAACGACGGTCTTATAAATGCCGTTGACGCAAGTATTGTAAGTATAGAATATGCACTACTTTCAACCGGTGACGGCATAGGTGAATTTACACCCGAACAAAATACTATTGCAGACCTCAACAAAGACGGTAAAATAAATGCCGTTGACGCAAGTTTAATTGCTATGTATTATGCTTATCTCTCAACCGAAATCGAAAAGCCAAAAGATTCAATAGATATATGGCTTTCCTACTCCTTGACAGAATAATATGATTTTTTAACACCTGTAATGAAAATTACAGGTGTTTTTTTGAATAATGCATAAGTTATGCACCAGAATAAACCTGTTTAATGGGAAAAATAACAAATTCAAAAAAAAATCCCCTTTTTTTCATAGAAACACTTGACAAGCCGTATTTTTTTGGTTATAATATATAAGTGTACTTTAATAAGTGCATAATTTTTTGGAAAAGGAGGAAGAATATGCCTACATTTAACCAGCTCGTGCGTAAGGGCAGAAAAGACCTGGAGGTTAAGTCCACAGCTCCTGCACTTCAGAAAGGTTACAATGCTAAGAAGAAAGTTCAGATTAATCAGAGCTCACCGCAGAAAAGAGGCGTTTGTACTGCTGTAAGAACAGCTACACCTAAAAAGCCTAACTCAGCTATGAGAAAGATTGCCAGAGTTAAACTCACTAACGGCTATGAAGTAACTTCTTATATTCCTGGTATCGGTCATAATCTTCAGGAACACAGCGTTGTTCTTATAAGAGGCGGACGTGTTAAGGATTTACCTGGTGTGCGTTATCACATCATAAGAGGTACTCTTGATGCACAGGGCGTTGCTAATCGTGGTCAGGCTCGTTCAAAATACGGTGCTAAGAGACCTAAGCAGAAGTAATTTATTAATTCTGCTCATGACCTACACAAGTCATAAAACTGTACATTTAAAAATAGGATAACTACTACCGCTGGATAATGCGGAGATTTTATATATATAAAAATCCTCTGCATTGGCTCTGGCACACCTGACCGGTGAAGCATACGCTCCCCGTCGGGAGCAGTAATCGGTAGGGTTTGAGTACCTATGAATTCATGAATCTATGTGAAGGAGGGAAGCGAAAATGCCAAGAAGAGGTAATATCGCAAAGCGTGATGTATTACAGGACCCTGTATACAACTCAAAGCTCGTTACACGTCTCATTAACAATATAATGCTTGACGGTAAAAAGGGCGTTGCGCAGAAAATTGTTTACGGTGCTTTTGAAATCGTAGCAGAAAAGACAGGCAAGGACGCTCTTGAAGTTTTTGAACAGGCTATGGAAAATATCATGCCACAGCTCGAAGTAAAGGCTCGTCGTCTCGGTGGTGCAACTTATCAGGTACCTATGGAAGTAAGACCCGAAAGAAGACAGACTTTAGGTCTCAGATGGATTACTAAGTACTCCAGAGAGAGAAACGAAAAGACTATGAAAGAAAGACTTGCCGGTGAAATCCTCGACGCTCTTAACGGCACAGGTGGTGCTTGCAAGAAGCGTGATGATACTCACAAAATGGCAGAAGCAAACAAGGCGTTTGCTCACTACCGTTGGTAAGAGTTCTGAAGGAGGATTATTATGTCAAGAGATTGTTCACTTGAAAATACAAGAAATATCGGCATAATGGCTCATATCGACGCAGGTAAGACCACCACCACAGAACGTATCCTCTATTATACTGGTGTTAACCATAAAATCGGTGAAACTCATGAGGGTAGTGCAACTATGGACTGGATGGCTCAGGAACAGGAAAGAGGTATCACAATTACTTCTGCTGCTACTACTTGCTATTGGGCTGGTCATCGACTCAACATCATTGATACACCTGGTCACGTTGACTTCACTGTTGAGGTTGAACGTTCACTCCGTGTACTCGACGGCTCTGTAACAGTTCTTTGTGCTAAGGGCGGTGTTGAGCCACAGTCTGAAACCGTTTGGAGACAGGCTGACAACTACAAAGTACCCCGTATGGCTTATGTAAATAAGATGGACATTATGGGTGCTAATTTCTATCGTGTCATTGACATGATGAAAGACAGACTTAAGTGTAATGCTGTTCCGATTCAGCTTCCTATCGGTGCTGAAGACACTTTCAAGGGTATTATTGACCTCGTTGAAATGAAAGCTTACATTTATTATGATGACCTCGGAAAAGATATCCGTGTTGAAGAAATTCCGGAAGATATGAAGGAAAAGGCACAGGAATATCACGAGGCTATGATTGAACACGTCGTTGAACAGGACGACGAACTTATGGAAAAGTATTTCAGTGGTGAGGAACTCACAATTGAGGAAATCAAGACTGTTATCCGTAAGGCTACTATAGCTAACCACATGGTTCCTGTTACTTGCGGTACTTCATATAAAAATAAGGGCGTTCAGAAACTTCTCGACGCTATCATTGACTATATGCCATCACCGCTTGACGTTCCTGCTATCAAGGGCGTTAACCCTGATACTGACGAAGAAGAAGACAGACCATCTTCCGACGAAGAGCCGTTCTCCGCTCTCGCATTCAAGATTGCTACTGACCCGTTTGTTGGTAAGCTTGCATTCTTCCGTGTTTATTCCGGTGTAATCAATCAGGGCGATACAGTTCTTAATGCTACTAAGGATAACCGTGAGCGTTTCGGTCGTATCGTTCAGATGCACGCTAACCACAGAAAAGACCTCACAACAGTTTATTCCGGTGACATCGCCGCTGCTGTTGGTCTTAAGAACACCACAACTGGTGATACTCTTTGTGACGAAAAGCACCCGATTATTCTTGAATCTATGGAGTTCCCTGAGCCTGTTATTCAGCTCGCTATTGAGCCGAAAACTAAGGCTGGTCAGGAAAAAATGGGTATTGCTCTCGCTAAGCTCGCTGAAGAAGACCCGACTTTCAAGACATGGACTGATGAGGAAACTGGTCAGACTATCATTGCAGGTATGGGCGAACTTCACCTTGATATTATCGTTGACAGACTTCTCCGTGAATTTAAGGTGGAAGCTAATGTCGGCGCACCTCAGGTTGCTTATAAGGAAACTATCAAGAGCAATGCTGATGTTGATTACAAGTACAAGAAACAGTCCGGTGGTTCTGGTCAGTACGGTCACGTTAAAATCCGTGTTGAGCCTAACGAATCAGGCAAGGGCTATGAGTTCAAGAATGCAGTTGTCGGCGGTTCTATTCCTAAGGAATATATCCCTGCTGTTGACGCTGGTATTCAGGGTGCTATGAAAGCTGGTATTCTTGCCGGCTATGAAGTTGTTGACGTTAAGGTTGAACTTTATGATGGTTCTTACCATGAAGTTGACTCTTCCGAAATGGCATTCAAGATTGCTGGTTCTATTGCATTCAAAGAAGCTCTCAAGCAGGCAAATGCTATCCTTATGGAACCTGTTATGAAAGTTGCTGTTATCGTTCCGGACGAATACACAGGTACTGTTATAGGTGACCTCAGTTCACGTCGTGGACAGATTCAGGGACAGGAATCAAGAACAGGTACTGTTCAGGTTGATGCACTCGTTCCGCTTTCAGAAATGTTCGGTTATACAAGCGACCTCCGTTCAAATACACAGGGTCGTGGTCAGTATACTATGGAACCCCACAGCTATCAGGAAGTTCCTAAGAGCATTGCTGAAAAGATTATGGCATCTCGAAGCAAAAACTAATAAAAAATCTCGTGTTCCGGAGAATTTTTTTCTCCGAAACACTTGCATTTATTAAAATAATCTGTTATAATATATATACAGATTACTGTATTTTCTATTTAAGGAGGAAAATTCCAATGGCAAAGGCTAAATTTGAAAGAACTAAACCCCACGTAAACATTGGTACTATTGGTCACGTTGACCATGGTAAGACAACTCTTACTGCTGCTATCACAAAGACTCTCGCTATGAAGGGTCAGGCAAAGTATGAGGCTTATGACATGATTGATAAGGCTCCGGAAGAGAGAGAGCGTGGTATCACAATCAATACAGCTCACGTTGAGTATGAAACAGATGCTCGTCACTATGCACACGTTGACTGCCCTGGTCACGCTGACTATGTTAAGAACATGATTACAGGTGCTGCTCAGATGGATGGTGCTATCCTCGTTGTTGCTGCTTCTGATGGTCCTATGGCTCAGACAAGAGAACACATTCTTCTTGCTCGTCAGGTTGGTGTTCCTGCAATCGTTGTATTCATGAACAAGGCTGACCAGGTTGATGATGAAGAACTTCTCGAACTCGTTGAAATGGATATCCGTGACCTCCTTTCAAGCTATGATTTCCCTGGTGACGATACACCTATCATCAAGGGTTCAGCTCTCGCTGCTCTTAACGCTCCTGATGACATCAACGACCCTGCTTACGCTCCTATCATCGAACTCATGAACGCTGTAGATGAATACATTCCAAGCCCTGAAAGAGATGAAGCTAAGCCATTCCTTATGCCTATCGAAGATACTATGACAATTTCTGGTCGTGGTACTGTTGTTACAGGTAGAGTTGAAAGAGGTCGTCTTGACGTTAACAAGCCTGTTGAAATCGTTGGTCTCTCTGACGAAAAACTCAACACAGTTGTTACAGGTCTTGAAATGTTCAGAAAAACTCTTGACTTCTGTGAAGCTGGTGATAACGTAGGTGCTCTTCTCCGTGGTATCACAAGAGACCAGGTTGAAAGAGGACAGGTTCTTTGTGCACCTGGTTCAATTCACCCACACACAAAGTTTGCTGGTCAGGTTTACGTTCTTAAGAAGGAAGAAGGCGGTCGTCATACTCCGTTCTTCAACAACTACAGACCACAGTTCTATTTCAGAACTACAGACGTTACTGGTGTAGTTACACTTCCTGCTGATAAGGAAATGTGTATGCCTGGTGATAACGTTGCTATGGACGTTGAACTCATCACACCTATCGCTATTGAAGAAGGTCTCCGTTTCGCTATCCGTGAAGGCGGTAGAACAGTTGGCTCAGGTGTTGTAACAGCTATTAACGAATAATTATCATATCCCTTTAAAAAAGACTGCCGATTTTTTCGACAGTCTTTTTTTATGTGTCTTTCATTAATAAATAGTCTTCAGGAGAAATGAATATAAATTTATGCTCGTTAGGATTCATTTCTATTCCATGATACCGGAATATATAAGTTCCATAAGAATTATTATTATCAAGTATTTCAGAAAATAATATTTCATCAAAATCTTCATATGCATAATTAGTATAAGGAAGATTTACAAGATATATAATTTTCGAATTATTGTCAAGCTGTTCTTTGATATAATCAAATCTGATAGTATTATAATGATTATTTATCATATTAATTCCAGTTATGATAACAGACATAGTCAATGGCAGTATGAATATAACATCAACGAATATATCTGTTTTGAAGAATTTATAATCATTGAATGAAGTCAGAAATAATTCACCAGTCATGAGAAGCCAAAATATATAATCTGCAAAAATACAGCGTGGTGTTATCGGAGAAACCACTATAAACGGAGCTGTCACTATAAGCGAACTGACAAGATATATAACACACCGTATGGCACTGTCGATGTTCAGTAATTTGATGCAAAGATAAACAATCGAAATCAGGTATAATGCAATGAAAACGCCCTCAAATGCCCTTATTTTCATTGATGCGGAAATTATAATGAACTCTGAAAAGCATGAAGCAAATATTGAATACACTGAATATGCTATACAAATATATATGCAAATTTTTTCATATTTGCTGTGATTTTCTTTCCGAAGATACATTATCAGAAAGGAAAATGCTATGATTATATGTACTATCCAGAACGTTTTTGCATAGTTAGGAATGACATATTTATACATCTTGAAGTAAATGTCAGAAAACGAAAATTCAAAATTCCGGACACCTGTTTCATCATTGCCATTTATAATCTGAGAGTAGGTATTATTAAAAAACATCAATGTCAGCGACAAAATCGAACCAATAAGATAAAAAATATTACAGGAATAAAT